>NZ_QUHY01000005.1:0-194219 GCF_003479865.1 Blautia sp. AM47-4 | reverse complement strand
CTGTTACCCCGACCGTAACCCCCAACTGAGACTCCGACGGTTACACCTACAACAGCACCAACCACAACCCCGACGACTGCTCCTACCACAATACCTACGACGCAGCCGACGAAGACCCCGACAAGCACCCCGAAAGCAACATCTACTCCGCTTGCAAGTAATAAAGTATCCAATACCTCTACTTCCAAGAAGAGCGATAATGCAAAGACCGGTGATGCTACCAACATCTGGGGATGGGTAAGCATGGCAGTTGCATCTCTTGGCGCTGGCGGACTTGGATTCAAACTCCGCGGCAGAAAGAAAAAAGACGACGAAGAGTAATTCAGAACGAAATGACTGAGAAATTCTTCTGACATAAGAAATCACAGAAACCTCTGTTCCAGCTTTTCTGGCGGAGGTTTCTGCCGTTTCGAGGAGTAAAAAAAGTGATTCTTTTTTTGTAAAAACAAAAAATTAAGTGTTCACACAACTCCCAATTCATGCGATAATAATACTGTATTTTTTGCACATGCAGCATAATGGAGGTGACTTAGAAAACATGACAGCAAAACTGTTGGAAAAACATATTACCGATACGATTCGGGAATGGCAGGTGAAGATCGGCTATGAGGGCGGTACGATGAAGCTCTACTACCCGGCGGAGTCCCTGCGCCGTTCCCTCTCTTTAGACGAAACAGAAGACCTGGATGCGGCACTTGCCGCGTTCTGTAAGGAAGTACAGCCGCGTTTTGGAACACTTGCGATTTCAGCGGTCAAGGACCGCTACTGCATGGAAATCCCGGAGGAGGGATGTTCTTATATCGAGCGGAAAATTCCTGTTCCGGAGCTCCTGCAGAACCTTCTGCAGGTGATCACAACGCCTGGAAACACAATGGAACAGGTTCGAAACTGCTTTTCTTCCTATGCAGAGAAAATGCATACTACCGTGGAAGAAAACGCATCCGAGGAGCATGAGATGGGCCATGTATTTTCTTTTTCAGACCCGTCTGTAGATGAATACTGTTACTGTGTCGAAGAAAATGAATTCGGCCTGACGTATCACCGTTTTTCACGGGAAGATTACGAGGCTTTATAAATAAAAGGAGGATATACATCATGGAATTTACAAAACTGCTGGAAGAAAGAAGAAGCATCCGCGCGTTTGATCCGGAGAAACACGTAACGGCAGAGCAGATCCAGGAGATCGTACAGGCAGCGATTCAGGCACCATCCTGGAAAAACTCACAGACAACACGGTACTATGCCCTGGTAACACCGGAGAAAGTCGAAGAATTTTCCGCAAAATGCCTTCCAGAATTCAATCAGAAGAGTTCAAAGGGAGCCGCACTTGTCGTAACAGCATTCGTAAAAGACCGCTCCGGATTTACACAGGACGGCACACCAGACAACGAAGTTGGAAACGGCTGGGGCTATTACGATCTCGGCCTGCACGACGAAAACCTGATCCTGCGCGCAAGAGAACTTGGCCTTGATACTCTGATTATGGGAATCCGTGATGAGAAAGCTATCCGTGAAGCCCTCTCCATTCCGGAGAATGAGCTCCTTGGTGCTGTCATTGCTGTCGGCTACCGTGCCATCAACCCGGACAAGCCGAAACGTAAAACCGTGGACGATATCTTAAAACTGTTCTAAATCCGGCGCATCCGTGTGAAGACGTGCGCGGTACTTTCCAGGTGGGAATCCAAAGAACCGGGAAAACTGCTTGCTGAACGCATAGACATCGCCATATCCGACAAGACCGGCAATTTCCTTCATCGGTACGCCGCCCTCGAGAAGAATACAGGCCTGCTCCATTTTCTTCCTAGTGCGGTACCGTGCAGGAGAGACGCCGGTCTGTTTTTTAAATACTTTTCGAAACGTCTCATAACCGATCTGGAGTGACCGGGCAAGCTCTTCGAGAGAAATTTCTTCATCAAGATTCTGCGAGAGCATATCGCAGGCGGCCTCGATCGGATCCCGCTGCAGATTCACCCGGTGCGCATGGTAGCCGTACATTCGCAGAATCTCTTTTTCCATCTCCGGAATCCGCAAAGGCAGCAGACTGTCCGGTGTGGCCTTTAACGACTGCAGAAGCTTCTGATACCGCTCGAGATCGCCGGGAAGCAGCTCTGCCTTTAGCACCGGCTCCCGGTTCAGAACCGAAAGCGAGCAGAAAGAATCAAAAAACGGTTTCCCAATCGAGATAAAAAATTCCAGCCATTTCCCATCGGGGTCTACGCGTGTGGAATGCGGCACACCCGGCAGACGCTGGACCAGGCTTCCCGCCTGCAGCGGATAGGAGGTGCCGTCCTCGGCAATATATTCCCCGCTCCCGCGCAGCAGCACGAAACAGCTGTAATACTCGTTCGAAAAATGATACTGCGAGCGGTCCGCCGTCTCTTTCCGCATAAAACCGCACGCCAGAATCCCGTTCTTCATTTCATTTCCAATACAGCGATAGATAACATCGCTCTTTTCTATTTTTGCAAGCAGATATTCCGGTATCATACGACTTCTCCTTTGCTTTCCCATTTTGGATAAAAGAAACACCAGATCAACTATTTCTCATCCACGTGCAGTGTTTTATACTGAATCATAAGATAACTGCATGAATCTTCTGAAAATCCACAGATGTATTATATCACAGGAAAGCAAAAAAGGAACACCAATCTGGATAAAAAGAAGAGAGACAGTCGGAAAATGCGAAAGCAAAGGCAAGGAGGGTTTCAAGAACATGAGACAGACAAGAGACTGGGAAAATCAGTATATAACGCAGAAAAATCGTTATCCGATGCATACGCCATACGGTGCGTATGAGACGGTAGAGCAGGCGCTCGCCGGAAATCGGAACGCGTCCCGCTTTGTAATGGATCTGAACGGAGACTGGAAATTCAAAATGTATCCGTCACCGGAAGCGGTGGAAGCATTTTATGAAGAGAATTTCGATCACGCAGCATGGGATGCGATTCCGGTGCCGTCCAACTGGGAACTGCAGGGATATGGAAAGCCGGTTTACACCAATATGCTGTATCCGTTCAAACGGGAGGCAAACGGCGAAGCATTTGAGATCGAGATTACCGAAGGCACCTACGAGCTGAATGCGCCGTACGTACCGGAGAAAAATCTGACTGGCTGCTATTTCAGAACCTTTGAGGTTCCAACAGACTATATCGGCCGACAGCTTCTCATCGATTTCGGCGGTGTGGAGTCCTGCTTCTATCTCTGGGTCAACGGAAAACAGGTGGGGTATTCCCAGGACAGCAAAGTGAACGCGGAATTTGACATCACTGAATATGTGCAGGAGGGAACGAACACCCTCGCCGTACAGGTAATGCGCTACTGTGACGGTACTTACCTGGAAGATCAGGATTACTGGCATCTGTCCGGTATCTACCGCGATGTCCGCCTCGTATCGAAACCGGTGCAGCACATCCTGGACTATAAGGCAGAGACACTGTTCACACACCCGGATTACACGAAAGCTACCCTCTCTGTCACGATCTGGCCGGACAACTCCAAACCGCTGTACGGCGAGTATCATGCCAAAGTGACGCTGTATGATGCAGAACAGAACAAAGTAACCGAGATGGATTCGAGACCGTTTGCTGAGTGCGGCTTCTATCTGATGCCGAAATTCATCGCAACCGTTACTGCTCCGGTAGAGAACCCGGCACTCTGGACTGCAGAGACTCCGACACTTTACACCCTCGTTGTCGAGCTACAGAACAAAGAGAATGAGACGGTTGATATCGAGAGCTGCAAGGTCGGCTTCCGTCAGGTGGAAATCAACAGCCGCGGTGTTCTGACCCTGAATGGCAAACGCCTTGTGATCCGAGGTGTTGACCGCCACGATTTTTGCGCCGAGACGGGACGTACCGTTTCTGAGGAGCAGATGCGAAAAGAAATTGCTGTGATGAAACGCCTGAATTTCAACGCTGTTCGTACCAGCCATTATCCGAATTCCGTGAAATGGTATGATCTGTGTGACGAGCTTGGCATTTACCTTGTCGATGAGACAAATCTTGAGACGCACGGTTACGGCGGACAGCTCAGTGCATCCGCTGAGTGGACAGCCGCTTATCTGGAGCGTGCAACCCGTATGGTACTGCGTGATAAAAACCATCCTTCCATCGTCTTGTGGTCCCTTGGAAATGAATCCGGTGCCGGGGCGAATCATGCCGCGATGCACGGCTGGATCCGCGAATACGACAAGACAAGATACGTTCAGTATGAGTCCGGCAACCCAAAGAGTAATATTTCCGACGTTATCTGCCCAATGTATCCGACGATGAGCTGGCTTGAGGATGTGATGGCAGACGATTCCGATCTCCGCCCGTTCATCATGTGCGAATATGCGTATGCAAAGAGCAACAGCAACGGAAATTTCAAGGAATTTTGGGACTATGTCAACAAATACCCGCGTTTTCAGGGTGGATTTATCTGGGATTTTGCAGATAAGGCGATTGCGATTCAAAAAGAAGACGGAAGTATCAAATACGGCTACGGAGGAGCGTTCGATGAGGACGTGACCGATCCGGTTCCGGATATGTGTCTGAACGGTGTTGTTTTTGCCGACCTTTCCTATAAACCGGGCGCATATGAGGTGAGAAACGGGCAGTCCCCGGTAACGATTGAACAGGTGAAAAATCCATATACAGGCGAAACAGTATGGGTTCTGGCAAATCGCTATCATACGCTTGATCTTTCGCATCTGAAGGTGCGTTATGAAATTGTGCAGAACGGCGAAATGCTTGCCAAAGGCAGCTATCCGGCATTTTACACGGCACCCGGAACAACAGAGACGCTTCCGCTTCCGGAGCTTCCGGCGAAACTGCATGGCGAGGCCTATGTAAATTATTACGTTGAGCTTGCCCAAGATGCCTTCTATGCACCGGCGGGAACAGAACTATACCGCCGTCAGATTCCGGTTACTTCAGGTGTTTATCTGGCAGATGAGAAATGATTGTCGGGAAACCACTGACCGTATCGGAGGATGAAAATCATGTTCGCATCACCGGCGAAGAGACCGAAATTATCTTTGATAAAAAGACAGGAGAATTTACCAGATATCAGGCAAAGAGCGTTTCTTTTATGACCGGAGGAAAAGATGAGTTTTACCGTGCTCCAACCGGTATTGATGAAGGAACCCACGAGAGTGATTACGATGATATCTGGCGCGCGGAAGGTCTGGATCGTCTGAAAAAGGAAGTACAGTCAGTATCGGCTGTCAGTGCCGAAAATCAGGTGCTTCTTGAAGTGCAGGCTTCCTATACCGCTGAGCCGGACAACGCAGTACTCTTTACCGCTCATACTCTGTATCGCATCGGCAGTGAGGGAATGGAGCTGAAAAACGAAGTAACAAACAACAGCGGCCTTGAGACCATCGCAAGAGTCGGACAGTCGTTCTGCCTTCCTGCAGCGTTTGATACGCTCACCTGGTATGGAAAAGGACCCTGGGAGACGTATGCAGACCGAAAGGATGCAGCTTTTACCGGATTTTACACATCTTCTGTAGCAGAACAGCACGTTCCGTTTGTAGTACCATGCGAATGTGGTGGCCATGAGGACACGCGGTTTGCCATTCTTTCGGATGGAACACATACCGTTCAGATTGTAGGCAGTGATGATTTCCATTTCAGTGCGCTTCCATATTCTATGGCAGAATATCGAAAAGCCGCATATGAGGAAGAACTTCCGGAGCATACGACAGGAACCTGGCTGATTCTGGATGCAGCACACGCAGGCCTTGGCGGAGATACCGGCTGGACGAAAAATATTCACCCAGAATATCGTGTATGCAAGGGAAGATACAGCTATACGTTCCGTTTCCATTTCGCATAAAAGAAAGAAATCGGCCAACTGTTTATTTTTCGGAAGGCAGACGGCCGATTTTATTTGCTCATTCGCAGCCATCATGAAAAATTTTGCTTCGCAAAAGGAGAACTGCACACGCCTGAAGCACTTTTTTGCGCACCGGAGCAGCAATCATTTTGCCTGTTTTATTTAGTAGCGTTAATAATAAATGCTTGACAATTTATAAGGAGTGGTGTAGGGTAAAGGTGTCAAAGGAATTTCACCGGATCGGGTGTAATTCCGTTCACTATCCTATACGAAAAGAAGAGGTATTCATGATGAAAGAATTAAAGCCAATCAAAGAGGGTAAGGTACGCGAGATTTATGATAACGGCGACAGCCTGATCATGGTAGCAACCGACCGTATTAGCTGTTTTGATGTCATTCTGAACAATGTAGTAACAAAAAAAGGTACCGTTCTGACCCAGATGTCCAAATTCTGGTTCGATCTGACAGAAGACATCCTTCCGAATCATATGATCTCTGTAGACGTAAAAGACATGCCGGAATTTTTCCAGCAGGAGAAATTTGACGGAAACAGCATGATGTGCCGTAAGCTGGAAATGCTTCCTATCGAGTGCATTGTCCGCGGCTACATTACCGGAAGCGGCTGGGCAAGCTATCAGAAAACAGGAAAAGTATGTGGCATCGAGCTTCCGGAAGGATTAAAGGAATCTGACAAGCTTCCTGAGCCAATCTACACTCCGTCCACAAAGGCTGAAATCGGAGATCATGACGAAAATATCTCTTATGAGCAGAGCATCGCCCATCTGGAAAAATACTTCCCGGGAAAAGGAGCCGAGTATGCAGAGAAGCTTCGCGACTACACCATCGCTCTGTATAAAAAATGTGCCGATTATGCTTTAAGCAAAGGCATTATCATTGCAGACACAAAATTTGAGTTTGGTCTTGATGAAAACGGAAATATCGTAATCGGCGACGAGATGCTGACTCCGGACAGCTCCCGCTTCTGGCCTGCAGATGGTTATGAACCAGGCCATGGTCAGCCATCTTTTGACAAACAGTTCGCGCGCGACTGGCTCAAAGCCAACGATGGAAACCACGACTGGACTCTGCCGCAGGAAATCGTAGACAAGACGATCGAGAAATATCTTCAGGCATATGAGATGCTGACAGGAAAACCGCTGGCATAAAGAACATCATAGTGTTAAAAAGCTACAGGAGGCAGGTTCTGCCTCCTGTTTTTGCATATTTTGTGATAAGATCAGATGATAATCTGATACTCAAATGCGTGAAACATGTGATATAATGGGAAGAAAGACAGGATGCGAAGGAGGAAACACGATATGAAAATTGCTGCTGCAATTGAAAAAATGACAGATTTTTATAAGGGAAATATTCATGATATTTATCATTTTCTGAAGGTATGGGCCTTTGCAAAGAACATCGGCGAGGCGGAAGGACTGGATCCAAAAATACAGGAAACGCTGGAGATGGCAGCTGTTGTCCATGATATTGCCTGCCCGCTGTGTCGGGAAAAATACGGAAATACCAGCGGAAAGCATCAGGAAGAGGAAAGTGCGCCGCTCGTTGCAGAATTTTTCAAAGATGTACCGGCAGGAGAACTGGATGTCGAACGCATCACATGGCTGGTTACGCATCATCATACCTATACAAATGTAGATGGAATGGATTACCAGATCCTGCTGGAAGCCGATTTTCTGGTCAATGCCGGCGAGAGCGAATATTCAAAACAGGCGATTGAAAATTTCTGCAGAAAAGTATTTCGGACGGAAGCGGGAACGCATCTGTTGAAGAGTATGTTTCTGGAGAAGGAATAAGGTCATGAAGTGTGACATCCTCCCCCACCTCTACAGGTGGTGGAGGATGTCACTTTTACAGCAGGACAGCCGGGGTCATTTAACCTTTATGGCGGTCAACCGGGAGATCCCGAAGTATCTGGATGCTACCTTATGGAACAGGGGATTTGTGGATACAAACGGCAAATACTATGAGCTTTGGAATGCGCAGGCACAGTATTATACGGAGTAAAATTTTGGCAATCTGTCGGCAGAAGCCATTCACAGAGAGATTGACGGTACACTGAAACGGCTGGGAACAGAGTATCTGGATCTGTATATCATTCACCGTTTTGACTACGAAACTCCGATTGAGGAAACAATGGAAGCCCTGAATGTATGACCGCACTGGCATGGCAATGGGCGAAGGGAGTCAGCTCCCCGATTATCGGTGCGACCAAGGCGGCAATTGTTTCGTAAAAAACTATGGCATGTAAAACGCCGTCAGACTTGTTGTAGTCTGACGGCGTTTTGCGTTAGGAAGCTCTTTGAAGAAACATCTATATTATTTCGTTTCCTGTCCCGCTTTCTTCCGGAACAGTTCTTTTCCACAGCTGATGACAATGATGACACCAAGAACCATCAGCAGAATGGCGATGATGAGCTGCAGTCCCTCAACGAGGAAGACAGCGGTTCCTGCTCCATACGCTTTTACAAGTGCAATGACACGCTCTACCAGTGCGGTAAAGGTGACACAGAGCATGATGATGAGCGGCGGGAACAGGGTTCTGTTTTCACGGCCGGTGACTTTCAGGAAGACACAGAGCGTGATCAGAACGAGTGCACTCAGCATCTGGTTTGCACTTCCGAACAGCGGCCAGATATTGGCATATCCGATCTGGGTCAGGATGTAGCCGCAGAGCAGAGTAACAATGGTAGAGAAATATTTATTGCAGAGCAGCTTTCTCCATCCGGCAGCATGTTCCATATCATCGACAGTGAACAGTTCCTGGAAGGACATACGGCCGATTCGTGCAACGGAGTCAAGACTGGTAAGTGCCAGCGCCGATACACACATCGTCATGAAGCACTGTGCTCCGTATACCGGGATGCCGAACATTTCCAGAAATCCGGCAACACCGGAAGAAAAGATCGCAAATGGCGTTCCGACAGCAGCCGTACCGTCTGCAGAAGCAGCAGCACCGGCAACGCAGAGGGCGAGGACGGCAAGCAGGCTCTCCAGAACCATAGCTCCGTATCCGACTTTCTGCATATCTTTTTCATTCGCAATGGTTTTCGAAGAGGTTCCAGACGATACCAGGCTGTGGAATCCGGAAACAGCACCACAGGCAACGGTGACAAACAGGATCGGGAACAGATCTCCGGATGCCGCATTGTGGAAACCGGTGTACATTGGAAGATTCATTTTCGGGTGTGCAACAACAAGTCCGACAACAGCGCCAAGGATCATGCCGGCAAACATAAAGGTTGTCATAAAGTCACGCGGCTGCATCAGAAGCCACATCGGAAGGACAGCGGCAAGAAAGATGTAGGCAAATACCAGATAAGTCCAGGTTGCTTTGCTTGTTACAAGCGGTACATTCATGCCGATTGCAAAAGCTGCAACGGTGCATGCAAGGCCGAGTACCATTTCTTTCCAGCCTTTCCACTGCAGTTTTTTCTGGAGCAGTCCGAAGACAACAGCAAAAGCGATAAACAGCAGGGAGATGCTTCCGGCAGCGCCGTTTACAGTTGCCTGGGCAGAAAGCTTTGTGACGCCGTCAACCGTTTCGTAAGCATTAAATGTTCCGGCAACCATATCTGCAAAGGCGGCGATAACGATCAGTGTAAAGAGCCAGCAGAAGAGAAGAAACAGTTTTTTTCCTGTTTTGCCGATGTATTTCTCAATGAGAAGTCCCATGGATTTTCCTTCGTTTTTGACACTCGCATACAGCGCACCGAAATCGGTAACAGCACCAAAGAAGATACCGCCGATCAGGATCCATAAAAGGACGGGAACCCATCCAAAGACAGCGGCCTGAATGGCACCGGTGACAGGGCCTGCACCTGCGATTGAAGAAAACTGATGGGCGAATACGGTCCATCCATCGGTAGGGACGTAATCCTGACCGTCATTTTTTGCAACGGCAGGTGTTTTTGCTTTGGGATCGATGCCCCATTTCTTTGCCAGCCAGCTTCCGTAGAAGGTATAACCTGCTATCAGACATACGGCGGCGATCAGTACAATAACCAACGTGTTCATAATAAAATTCCTCCTCGTTCAAAAATGATATTTCCAGTTTACATGGATTTCAAATGGAAAAAGAAAAGGGAAAAGGCAATTGTGTTGGTATGCTTGGAAACAAAAAAAGCTTCGTCTCCCTGACTTATGCAAGAAGACGAAGCTTTCAAAAAACGCTCCGCGTTACCACTTCTAATTATCGGCTGTTTCTTTTGGTCGATCACTCAGACAAGATCCCCGAAACCATTTGATACACTTTCCGGTGAATCTCTTCTCTGCTAACGGTGAGAGGCCGGTCCGGACTACTTTCCATTTCTGGTTTCGTCTGTACAGCTCACAGGGGATTGTTCTTTGGGATACCTGCCATCTCGCACCAGCCGATGGTTCTCTGTAAAGGCTCACCCGAAAAATGTTGTCCTGCTCATTGCTTTTTTCTGATCCCTTTTTTCTTTTGAACACTTTGCATTATAGTCTCATTTTTCGGTTTGTCAAGCAATTTTTTTAAAAATATCATGTTTTTTCCCTGAAAATAGTAAAAATTTATTTCTTGACACAGAAAACCAGAATTTTTATAATAGAAGAAAAAGCGCAGAACCAGAAGGCTTCTGCGGAAAGGTGGTATTTTTGTATGGGGTATTATGACAAAGAACGTGTAAGGGGATTTTTGCACAATCAGGACGGTATTATGGCGAATGATTTCGGATGTTTCTTCTGACGGAAGAGTTTATGAGAAGATACAAAGACCGCTGGATCATCGGCGCATATGACTGTATCAACGAGCCGATCTCCATGACGCCGCGCCGCGAGGAGCTGACACCGAAGCTGGTCTATTTCTACGAGGAAATTGTGCAGACAAAGAGGTTAAGGTACAGGCAGCTATTCAGGGAGAGACTCTTTTTGAAGGGGTAATGCCTCCTGCCGGTGAGAAAGTAACTTCGGATGTTCATCCATATTTTGCATATGAAACAGCACCGAACACACTCGAACGGTTCACACTCGGTACCGTTACAGGAGAAGGCATTCTGAAAATAGAGGTTCTGGACGGATGTGCACGGTTCGGACAGATTGTGATTCGGAAAAGTGAAAAATAGCAGAACATAACGTTTCTTTATGAGAAATAAATAACAGATCTATCTGCCCGCAGGAATCAAAAAAATCCGACGGGCAGATTTTTTGATTTTTTTCAGTTTTCCATTGACAATTGCATCACTGGTGCTATAATAAAAACAAACATATGAATAAATGTTCATATGAACAGTGAAAATGAAAAAGGAGATCAAAAGCGATGAAGAAAACGTATAAGATCGATGTTGACTGCGCAAACTGTGCAAACAAAATGGAAGAGGCTGCAAAAAACACAGCAGGTGTAAAGGATGCTACCGTAAACTTTATGATGCTCAAAATGATCGTTGAGTTCGAAGACGGACAGGATCCAAAGAGCGTTATGCAGGATGTTCTGAAAAACTGCAAAAAAGTTGAGGATGACTGCGAGATCTTCCTCTAAAATAAAAAACTTTCATCGGCGGATGGAAGAAAAAGCTGGAGCAGAATAGATTCTAAAACCTGTCTGCGGTTCAGCTCGAGAAAAATCCAGTATTTTCTCTCTGGAGCAGCGGATTTGGATCTGTAAATCTCTGGGATGAAATGCTGGATTTTTTCATCCGGCGGTAAGAACAAAGGAGGCATATGTATGAATAAGAAACAGAAAAAGGTTCTCATCCGCGTCATCGTTGCATCGGTTCTTCTGATTCTCTGCGCGGTACTGCCGACAACCGGCTATGTGCGATTTGCAACCTTTATGGTTCCTTATCTGGTCATCGGATACGATATCCTGAAAAAGGCCTGGAAGGGAATCCTGAACAAACAGGTATTTGATGAAAACTTTCTGATGGCTGTTGCAACGGTCGGTGCCATTCTGCTTGGCGAGTATCCGGAGGGCGTAGCGTTATGCTGTTTTACCAGATCGGCGAACTGTTCCAGAGCTATGCTGTCGGAAAGAGCCGCCGGAACATCAGCGAACTGATGGATATCCGCCCGGATTATGCAAATATCGAGGTAGACGGAAAACTCGAGCAGGTTGATCCGGATGAAGTTGAGGTTGGCACAATCATCGTTGTACAGCCTGGTGAAAAGATTCCGATCGATGGTGTGATCGAAGAAGGAAACACCACACTGAATACCAGTGCCCTGACCGGAGAGAGTGTTCCGCGTGACGCCCGGGAGGGAGACGAAGTCATCAGCGGATGTATCAATATGTCCGGTCTGATTAAAGTAAAAACAACGAAAGAGTTTGGAGAGTCCACCGTATCCAAAATTCTGGACCTTGTGGAAAACTCCAGCTCCAAGAAATCAAGATCCGAGAACTTTATTTCCAAATTTGCGAAATACTATACACCGGCAGTCTGCTACGGTGCGCTGGCGCTGGCAATCCTGCCGCCGCTGGTACGGATGCTGTTTTTAAGTGCCGCTCCTGAGTGGAGCGTATGGATTTACCGTGCGCTGACCTTCCTGGTTATCAGCTGCCCTTGTGCACTGGTCATCAGTATTCCGCTCAGCTTCTTCGCCGGTATCGGCGGCGCAAGCCATGAAGGTGTCCTGGTGAAAGGTTCCAACTATCTGGAAACACTTTCCCAGACCAAATACGTTGTATTCGATAAAACCGGTACCATGACACAGGGTGTCTTTGAAGTAGCCGGTATTCACCACAATACGATCAGTCAGGAAGATGTTCTGGAATACGCAGCACTTGCTGAGTGTGCTTCGAGCCATCCGATCAGCAAGAGTCTGCAGAGAGCATATGGAAAACTGATCGACCGAAGCCGTGTCACGGACATCGAAGAGATCAGCGGAAACGGTGTAACAGCAAAGGTAGACGGTAAAAATGTCGCTGCCGGAAATGCAAAACTGATGGAACGCCTTGGCGTTGATTATATCGACTGCCACAGCGTCGGCACCATCGTCCATGTTGCTGTAGACGGCAAGTATGCCGGACATATCCTGATCTGTGATATGATCAAACCGCATGCGAAAGAGGCGATTCAGGCGCTGCGGAAATCCGGTATTAAAAAGACGATTATGCTGACCGGAGACTCCAGGCGGATAGCCGATCAGGTAGCTGCAGATCTTGGAATTGATGAAGTTTACAGCGAACTGCTTCCTGGTGACAAAGTAAGTAAAGTGGAAGAGCTGCTTGCTGCAAAGACAGAAAAAGAAAAACTTGCCTTCGTAGGTGACGGCATCAACGATGCACCGGTACTGTCCCGTGCCGATATCGGTATTGCGATGGGAGCACTCGGTTCCGACGCAGCAATTGAAGCAGCTGATATCGTTCTGATGGACGACGATCCGCTCAAGATTTCCAAAGCAATTCACATTTCCAGAAAATGTATTCACATTGTTTATGAGAATATTTATTTTGCAATTGGTATCAAAGTATTGTTCCTGCTTCTGGGAGCCATCGGTATCGCTAACATGTGGATGGCAATTTTCGCAGATGTCGGAGTTATGATTCTGGCGGTTCTGAATGCAATTCGTGCTCTGTTTGTGAAAAATCTATAGAAAGACGAGGACACAAAATGGCAAAAATCAATCCGGAAGAAGCTGATCTGTGCTGTGACTCCTGTGAGGTTCATGAAAATCTGGTAAAGATTGTCAATGAGACCATGCCGGATGAAACAGAGCTTTACGATCTGGCAGAGCTTTTCAAGGTATTTGGTGATTCCACGCGGATCCAGATCCTGTTTGTCCTGTTTGAGGCAGAGGTATGCGTCTGCGACCTGGCAGAAGCACTGCACATGACACAGTCCGCAATTTCCCACCAGCTTCGCATTCTGAAGCAGAATAAGCTGGTAAAGAGCAGACGAGAAGGAAAATCGGTGTTCTACTCTCTTGCAGATGGTCATGTACGGACAATCATCGCACAGGGACAGGAGCATATTGAAGAGGATTAAAAAAAGCATAAGATAGCAGAAACGTCCCGCAGATGAGAAATTTCATTTGCGGGACGTTTCTGCTTTTCACATTCATTCTTTATTTGGTAAACCATGCTTCCCGAACATGTTGTTTTAGAAGGTTCCGTGCATTTTGGAAGCTGTTTTTTTACTTTGTTTACATAACCGAATTATGTAAAGTATTTCTTGAATTTCATGATTTATACTCCTCGGAGTAATACGGAATGCAGAGATACATACCGTCCGTGATCTGGTTGGAACTCAGGTGATTAATCTCACGGACCTCAGCAATGTAACTGGAAATATCGGAGTATTCTTCTGTACGGTATTCTTTGGCGATGTCCCACAGTGTATCGCCGGAAGAAACGCGGATACTGGTGTAGTATTTGTAGGTTGGAGCTTTCGGCTCACTGTCTGCCTGCGTATTCTGCGGCGTGAAGTGGAAGATTAAAAGAAATGTGACGGCAACCAGAGACAGGAGAGCGGCGGCTGCGCGGATCTGCAGTTTTCTTCTCTGGATTTTTCGTCTTTCTCTCAGTGATTTTCTTTTCTTTGCATTGGTACTCATGTAAAATTCCCCCTTGATTTGTGATAGAAGAGTAGTTGTGCTATGTGAACATTTGTTCTTTCGAATATATGTTCATTATAATAAAAGAACGTATGTTTGTCAATACGAAATACGAACAAATTTTCGAAACTTTTGTTTGCGTTCCGGTGGGATTTATGGTAAAATTTATTTGGTATATTTTAAGCAAATATCGTATAGAAAGAGGGGACTACCCTAATTCATATAAAAAACGAAACGACAGGAGGAACATACGATGGCTGGAGACAAAAATAAACTGACAGAGAAACAGAGACAGATTCTCGAATATTTAAAACAGGAAATTTTGCAGAGAGGATTCCCGCCGTCTGTGCGTGAGATCTGCGAAGCGGTTTCCCTTCGTTCTACATCCTCGGTACATGCACATCTGGAAACACTGGAGCGGAAAGGCTATATCAAACGAGATGCAACAAAACCGAGAGCCATTGAAATCTGCGATGAAGGATTCCATACCGGCCGCCTTGGTGCAATCCAGGGAATTGCATCGGAAGACACCGCATCCCAGAGTGAGGTTGCACAGATTCCGCTGATCGGCAAAGTAGCTGCCGGAGAACCGATTCTTGCGGTAGAGAATATTGAAGGATATTTCCCTATGCCGGTAGACCGTCTGCCAAACGCAGAAACGTTCCTTTTAAAGGTACAGGGCGAAAGCATGGTAAATGCAGGTATTTTAGACGGTGACCTTGTTCTTGTGGAACAACAGGCAACTGCGGAAAATGGAGAAAAAATTGTCGCTCTGGTCAATGATTCCGCTACAGTAAAAACATTCTACAAGGAAGACGGTTATTTCCGCCTGCAGCCGGAAAACGATGAGATGGATCCGATCCTTGTGAATGATCTGCAGATCGTAGGAAAGGTAATCGGAGTATTAAGATTTTTATCCTGAAAAATAAAAGAAGAAAATAAAAAATGTTGTGAAAAAACGAACAAGAAATCGGCCTGTAAAATTCGGCGGTTTCAGAGGAAAAACCGGTGATTTCTGAAAGTAACTCTCCAACTATTCGAAAAACCTGCGTTTCCCGAATAGTTATATAGAAGAAATACTTCTTTTATTTTCCCGGTTTTTCTGTTTAGAAAGGCTCATTTGCAGTTATGAAATCAAAAATTACGTATCACGAACAAACCGATATGGAAAATACACTGAAGCTCCGCGAGGTTCTGAAGACGCTTCCCTCTTTTACTTCCGAATTTTTCCGCGGCATCAGCACAACGACATCGACCAGCACACGAATCAAATATGCATATGACCTTCGGATCTTTTTTCAGTATCTGCAGAAAGAAAATCCGGAACTTGCCAAAATTCCCATGGATCAGATGTCCGTTGATGTGCTTGACCAGGTCACTGCACTTGATCTTGAGGAATACACAGAATATTTAAAGGCTTATATCGGTTCCCAGGAATCTTATACCACCAACGGGGAAAAAGGCCTGAAACGAAAATTGTCGGCACTTCGGACGTTCTATTCCTATTATTTCAAAAAGGAACTGATTGAGACAAATCCTACGCTGCTTATCGATATGCCGAAGCTCCACGAAAAAGAAATTATCCGTCTGGAGCCAAATGAGGTTGCGGAGCTTCTCGATTTTATTGAATCCTGCGGCGACGGGCTGAGCAATCATCAGCGGGCCTACTATGAAAAAACAAAGGAACGTGATTTTGCAATCATTACTCTTCTGCTTGGCACGGGAATCCGTGTGTCGGAATGTGTCGGGTTAGATATTGAGGATGTCGATTTTAAAAACAATGGCATCAAAGTGCTTCGAAAAGGTGGAAATGAAATGTTTGTCTACTTTGGAGATGAAGTTGCCGAGGCACTGAAAAAGTATATCGAAGTCCGCGCAGGTATTACACCTGTGGCAGGACACGAACACGCACTCTTCTATTCGGCGCAGAGAAAACGGATCAACGTCAAGACGGTGGAAAATCTGGTGAAGAAATATGCGTCCCAGGTGACGACAACGAAGAAAATTACGCCGCATAAACTGCGTAGTACGTACGGTACGACGCTGTATCAGGAAACAGGCGATATTTATCTTGTTGCAGATGTTCTCGGCCATAAGGATGTCAATACGACGAAGAAACATTATGCTGCCATGGACGATGCAAGGCGCCGTCAGGCTGCCACAGCGGTACGGCTGCGGGAGTCCATGCCGGAGCATGAGGAATAAAAACATATCAGAAACCAAAAGAGGAATCAACAGGGATTATATCCCATTCGTTGATTCCTCTTTTTTATGGAGACGACTTCTCTCCTGCTTTTTTTTAAGTTACTCCGCCTTAATTGCCCAGCGCATTTTCGTTGAACTTGCACGGCTGTTGCGGATGCATTCTTCTTTGGAAGGACGAATGACTTCTTTTGAATATTCGGAATAAATACCGATCTGATACAGTCCCTTCATGGACTTTTTCACAAGCCGGTCTTCGCCGGAATGGAACGTCAGAATTGCCGCTCTGCCGCCCGGAGCAAGAGCATCCGGAAGTTTTTCCATGAATGCTTCCAGAACCTCATATTCGTTGTTTACATCGATCCGCAGTGCCTGGAAGGTGCGGGCGCAGGATTTTTTGATGGCTTCTTTTTTCTCGTCTTTCGGAAGAAAATCCAGTGCTTCAGCGATCAGATCACGCAGTGCAAACGTAGTGTCAATTTTCTTTCCTTTCCGAAGTGCCCGCGTAACAACCTGGGAAATTTCTTTTGCATACGGTTCATCGGCATTTTCAATGAGCATGCCTTCCAGTTCATCGCGTGCAACCGTGCGCAGACGCTCGGCCGCGGAAATTCCTGCCTCCGGATTCAGGCGAAGATCCAGCGGTCCATCATATTTGTAGGAAAAGCCGCGCTCCGGATTATCAATCTGCATGGAGGAAACACCAAGATCCGCCAGAATGAAGTCAAAGGGGCCGTATTTGGCAGCAACCTGATCAATATTGGCAAAATTCTGATGAAGAATCGTTAAAATCTCAGGGCCGTACCCCTGCGCGGCCAGTCGTTCTTTTGTTTTTGCCATCTCGATCGGATCGACATCCAGCGCACAGAGATGCCCTTTTCCCTGCAGGCATGCAAGCATACGGGAGCTGTGGCCGCCGTATCCGAGTGTTGCATCAAGTCCGTTCTGTCCCGGCTCGATCTTGAGAAAATCGAGGATTTCATCTACGAGAATCGGGATATGCATGCCGGCCGGTGTGCTTCCCTTTTGGATCACATGCTCAATGGTCCCCTGATATTTCTCCGGATTCAGTTCTTTGTATTTCTCATTGTAATTCCGCGGATGTGTGCCTTTGTAGCGGACGCGGCGTTTGTGTTCTTTCTGTTCTTCCATAAAATGTTCTCCTTATACTTCAAATATATTTAATCGAACATGTGCGTTCGAATATTTTCCAGATCAATTGGTTCTCCTGTCATCGGCTGCAGAAAGTGCAGTTTCCAGGCATGGAGCGCGGCACGGGTACCGCCGTCGCGGACTCCGTAGAGCGGATCTCCGAAAAGTGGATGTCCAATAGATGCCATGTGAAGACGGATCTGATGCGTGCGGCCGGTTTCCAGACGGCAGCACACGACGGCCCAGAAAGGATCCTGAAGGACAGCCTCGTAGTGTGTAGTAGCCCACAGGCCGTTCCCTTCTTTACAGATACGCATTTTAGTGATACGTTTCCCAGACGGATCGAAAGAATCAGGGTCATCTCCTGGAATTTGCTCCATGGAAAGACGAATGGTTTCTTTTTGCGTTTCTTCGGAAAAGGGATGGTGTACCAGAGCCAGGTATTCTTTTTTCAGCGCGCCGCTCTCCCGCTGCCGGGACAGTCTGGCAGCAGCCAGCTGATTCTTTGCAAATAGTACCAGACCCGATGTATCTTTGTCAAGACGGCCGATGCAGCGGAGTTCAGAAGGCGCTGTCGGTGTTTTTAACAGGGATGCGGCAGCATGTGTCAGGGAATCGGAATAATGGCCGTGGGAAGCGTGGCAGACCATACCGGATGGCTTGTCTGCGACACAGAGATCACTGTCCTCATAGAGAATCCGTACGCCGGCAGAATCACCTGATACCGGCAGAACCTGATCTTCGGAAAGGTGGGGACACTTCTGCGCATATCGAAAAGTGATCGTATCTCCAGTCTGGACAACTGCATTTGTGCGGCAGGAAACACCGTTTTTCTGAATTCCATCCGGAATATATTTGGCATGGCGGATTTCACGTGGTGTCAGGTGCAGAAAACGTTTTAGAATTGTTTCCACCGACAGTCCCCCCTGTTCCGGAAGGACAAAGTGACACAGCTGCTGATAGTCAAATTGCGGCATAAAAGATTTTCTCCTCTTCACAAGTTCACATAATCATTTTATGTAAACTATATAAATACAAACAATTCAGTACGATGATGGTACACTATCTCTAGACAAAAACAGGTTTCACAGATCTCGCAAACCACGTTCTGTTTTACCGATTCGGCAAACAAAAAAATTTTATTTACAGATCCTCTAAGATCACCGTAAACGGCCCATCATTCACCAGTGATACTTCCATCTCAGCCCCGAACACTCCCGTTTCGACAACAGGAACCTGTTCCCGTGCTTTCGCGACCATATATTCATACAGTTCTTCTGCTCTGTGCGGCTCGCCTGCTTCCGTGAAGCTTGGACGGTTTCCTTTTTTACAGTTGGCATACAGGGTAAACTGTGAAACCATCAGAAGCTGTCCATCCACATCTGCCAGGGACTTGTTCGTCTTTCCATTTTCATCTTCAAAAATACGCAGTCCCAGCAGTTTTTTCATATACTTGTCTGCTGTTGCTTCATCGTCCCCCTGGCCGACACCGATCAGAACCAGAAAACCTTTCTGAATCGATCCAACAACCTTCTCTTCCACCGAAACACTTGCTCTTTTTACACGTTGTATAACAATTCTCATCTTTAAAATCCTTTCATAAAATGACCCTCCTCTTATTTTTAAGAGGAGGGTCGTTTCTCCTATGTTCTGTTTTGATCAGATGCTGAAAATCTTGCGGATTCCCGCTTCTTTAACTTCAATTGCCTGTTTGATCATATCTACGGTTCCATCGATACCGAATACACTGCTGTTCAGGCACAGGTCGTAGCTGTCTACCTCGCCCCAGCGTTTGCTGGTGTAGTAATTGTAGTAGCTTGCACGCTGTTTGTCGATCTTTGTGATCTTGTCTTTTGCTTTTGCATCAGAAAGATCATACAGCTTTGCGATACGGCGGATGCGATCCTGCATATCTGCTTTAATAAAGATGCTCAGCACGTTCGGATTTTCCTCCAGTGCATAATCTGCACAGCGGCCTACGATGACACACGGACCGTCCTGCGAAATCTTCTTGATGGCATCAAACTGCGCCAGAAATACCTTCTGGTTCAGCGGCATATCCATCATGGTAGATCCATAGCCGAAGGAGTAACTGTCCATAACCAGAGAGTATAAAAAGCTGTTGGTTGGTTTTTCATCGTGGTTTTCGAACAATTCCTGGCATAATCCGCTGTCCTTTGCTGCTCTCTCCAGCAGCTCTTTGTCATAGTACTTGATTCCCAGGCCATCCGCTAAAATCTTACCAATGGAATGTCCGGCGCTTCCGTACTGACGTCCAATCGTTATGATAGTTTTCATATAATCCGCTCCTTTCCATTCCGTCACAATAATCTGCTTTCACAGATGTAGTAACTCGCGTTTTTTCGTTACATCTAGTATACTACAGAATTCACAGAAAGTACAGAACATTTTGATAAAACTTATACAAATTAACTATATACTTTTTGAAATATCATTCTTTTTAAGCAGTTTCAGACATTTTTTCGAAACTGCAGCAACAGATTGGAAAAATATTCCGGAAGCGGCGCCTCAAACTCCATATAGGCACCGGTCCGTGGATGGATAAATCCAAGTACCATCGCATGCAGCGTCTGTCCCTGCAGGTTTTTCACCGGGCATTTCTTCGGGCCATAAACCGCATCGCCAAGCAGCGGATGCCCGATACTTGCCATATGGACACGAATCTGATGCGTCCGGCCGGTTTCCAGCTGGCATTCAATATACGTATAATTTCCAAAGCGTTCCAGCACACGGTAATGTGTGACCGCCGGTTTTCCGTTCCGTTCATTAATCGCCATCTTTTTCCGGTCTGTCGGATGGCGGCCGATTGCACCGCGCACGGTTCCCTCGTCCTCTTTCAGATTCCCATGGACAATTGCCCGGTACTTTCGGGTAATGGAATGTACAGAGAGCTGTTCTGCGAGGCTCTGGTGGGCGAAATCGCTCTTACAGATAACCAGGGCACCCGTTGTGTCCATATCGATTCTGTGGACGATTCCGGGGCGCAGAACGCCGTTGATGCCGGAGAGATTTCCGCGGCAGTGATACAGAACCGCATTGACCAGTGTTCCGCTGCTGTGGCCTGCCGCCGGATGTACGACCATCCCCTTTGGCTTATTGACGACCAGAAGATCATCATCCTCGTACAGAATATCAAGCGGAATGTTTTCTGGCTCCACGTTCAGTTCTTCCGGTTCCGGCAGAAGCACCAGAACGGCATCACCGGCGGCAACCTTGCTGCTTGCTTTCTGCGTTTTTCCGTTGATCGAAACCTTTCCGTCTTTTAAAAGCTTCTGCAGAAAAGAACGGGAACAGTCCGAAAAAGATGCGGCCAGGCACTGATCAATCCGTTTTCCGTCAAAATCCGGTGTAACTTCCAAAATCCGTTCTTCTTCAGCCATCGGACTCCTCCTTTTTGGCGTTTTTATGCAGAAATGCGAAGTCTTCGTCCTTGTAGTACAACAGATACAGCAGTAAAAAGACAGCGACCGATACGGTGACATAAATATCAGCTACGTTAAAAACCGGAAAGTTGATCAGCGAAACGTAGATGAAATCAACGACATAGTGATTCAGAAAACGATCGTAAAAATTTCCGACCGCACCAGCCGTCAGAACAGTCAGCACGGCAAAAAGCGGTAAAAAGCGGCGTGTCTTTGGAAGCTTGTAAAAGACAATCACCATGACGATCAGAAACAATACCGTCATCATAGCAAACAGCCAGTACTGATCCTGCAGAAGTCCGAATGCCATACCGCGGTTTTCCAGATAAAACAGCTCCAAAACCCCTGGAATGAGCTCGATCGACGGCTGGTCCTTCAGATACTGCACTGCCAGTGATTTTGTATACTGATCTGCTGCAAGCAGAAGGACAATCGCTGCCGCGCAAACCAGATAAACGGCCAGCGGAGAAAGTTTTTTACTCTTCATCGATCAGATCTCCATTAATAGAATTGATAGCTTCCAGCATTTCTTCATCTGTAACCGTGCGGTCCACCACAGCATGGCCGACAGACTCCAGAAGGATGAATTTGATCGTACCCTGTTCCATTTTCTTGTCCGATTTTGTTGCAGCCAGAATATCTTCCGATTTCAGGCCGTCCACGGTGATTGGCAGATAGAAACCGACGTTCATATCACGAATCTCGTAAAACTCTTCATCGGAGAGATAACTTCTCTTGTAGGAAATATAGGCAGCAGCAACGGTTCCAAGTGCAACGCACTGGCCATGGAGCAGTTCGAAGTTTTTGAGCTTTTCAATGGCATGACCGATCGTATGGCCAAGATTTAAAACGGCACGCTCTCCCTGTTCTGTTGGGTCATTTTCTACAACCTGGCGTTTGATATCGCAGCATTTCTGGATCATTTTCGTTAATACCGGCTCAATCCGCTCTTCGATCTCAGACATGTGATTGATGGTCCAGATGTAGAATTTTTCATCGCGGATCAGACCTGTTTTCAGGACTTCTCCCATACCGCAGGCAAACTGTTCGCCGTTCAGGGATTTTAAGGTTGCCATATTCATATAGACAAGACGTGGATGATGGAATGCACCGACCATATTTTTGTACTGGTCGAAATCGACGCCCGTTTTTCCTCCAACGCTGGAATCTACCTGTGCAAGCAGTGTCGTCGGAAGCTGGATGAAATCAATGCCGCGCAGATACGTTGCCGCCGCATAGCCGGTCAGATCCCCAACGACACCGCCGCCGAGTGCGAATAAAATGTCTTTTCTCTCAAAGTGGTTTTCAATCAGATGCGTGTACAGATCTTTGACGGTATCCAGATTTTTGCTTGCTTCACCAGCTGGGAAAACAAATGCGGTTACGGTCTCAAACAGCGGGGACAGTACATTTTTTACCTCTTCCAGATACAGTTCTGAAACCGTGCTGTCTGTGACAATGCAGGCCTTTTTTGCAGGGAGTTTTAAGTTCTCCACACAGCCGGCGAGGCGTTCGTAGCTGCCGTCCCAGACAATTTCATAAGAAAATTCAGTAGATGTGCCTTCTCTTTTAACGGTAAGTGTTTTCATAAATTATGCCTCCTGTATGTTCTTTCATGAAAAAAGCATCAGAATCCTGCATCTGATGCTTTTCCTTTGTTACTAAGTAAATCAATAATTGATCCAGTAGATCCATTTTAATTTACTGCAAAGATAATTTTCTTTAATAATCGGTACGGATATTTGGAAGATCAAAAGCTCCGCTTAAGATATCCTGGATGTCGCCGGAAATTTCTACACTGGACGGTGTCAGGATGAAAATATAGCTGGAAACTTTCTGCAGACTTCCGCTCATGCAGTAGCATGCACCACAGCAGAAATCAATGATTCTCTGGGCAATATCCACATCAATGCCTTCTAAGTTAAGGACAACGGTACATCCGGCCAGAAGCGTATCCGCGATTTCACGGGTATCCTCCATGGAAGCCGGTTTGATGACGCATACTTCCATATTTAATGCACCTGCTTTCTTTCTCATTGGAGTAACTTTCGAGGAAACCGGAGCAGCTGGCTTTGGAGCTCGTGCAGCAGCAGCCTGGCTTGAAGCGGTGGTCTTTGGCGCCGGCTGTTTACGCGGTGCAGTGTGAACCGGTTTCGCCTGCGGCTCTTCCTCTTCGTCCTCATCCTCGTTCTCCAGTTTACGGAAGAAACGTTTCTTTGGTTTTTCTTCTATATCATCGTCTTCTTCATCGAAGAAGCTATCCGAATCAGCATCCTCTTCCTCGTAATCGTCGTTCAGCCGGATGGCATCCAGAAATTTGTCTAAAACACTCATTCTTATACTCTCCTATTTTTAGTCCTGTGGCATTTGGCCAGACAGCCGTGCAGAATGCGCGGGGTCACTCTTCTTGGAAAGACTTCCTGTTATCTTTTACTGTAATCCCGTTCGCCAAAGACTCCGGTTCCAACCCGTACTAAAGTGGCGCCTTCTTCTACTGCTACTTCGTAATCGCCGGTCATGCCCATGCTCAAAATGGCCATACGTACATTATTAATGTTTTTGGCGGCAATGTCAACACTTAATTCCTTTAATTTGCGAAAAACCGGACGATTTTCTTCTGGATCTTCCACATACGGTGCAATGGTCATAAGTCCCTCCACATGAATTGCCGGAAGTTTTGCGATTTCTTCAATCAATGGAAGGGTTTCCTCTACGGAGACACCAAACTTGCTTTCCTCGCCGGCAACGTTTACCTCGATCAGGATCGGGATTTCGCAGTTGTGCTTTACCGCTTCCTCACTGATCGTTTTTGCCAGACGAAGAGAATCGACAGAATGAATCAGGGCAACTTTTCCTGCAATGTATTTTACTTTATTCCGCTGCAGATGACCGATCATGTGCCAGTGGATATCCTTTGGCAGCACTTCCTCTTTTTCTGTCAGCTCCTGCACTTTGTTTTCACCGAAATTGCGTTCGCCAAGATCATAGATTTCGGAAAGCATTTCGACCGGTTTTGTCTTGCTGACCGCAATCAGGGTAACTTCCTCCCGGTTCCGTCCGGCTCTTTTGCAGGCTTCTGTAATTTTCTTCTGGACTTCTTCATAGTTCTCTTTCAGCATATCTTTCTAACCTCCAGTATTTAATGCACAATATCTTCTTCACTGACGGTGGATGCATTTTCCACAATATAATCATACTGCGAAATGCCGTATTGCGTTTGTTTTTTTATGATAGAATACTCCGCATTCTGATCGATGATCTGAATTTTGCGGAATACAGCATATCCTTTGTTGATGCAGTAAACACCCTGCAGCGGAACCGTTTCTCCAATCTGATACGTTGTGGCGGAATCCTGTGCACGAAGTATATCTCCATCATTAAAAGCGGCCATGTCGACGTAATATTCGACCGGATTATCATTTTCATCATTGACCTGCTCATAGATCGTGGCGTTTACAAATTCTGTCACCGGCTGTCCGTTATCATCCAGCATGACATTTCCTTTTTTATCGGTCTTTTCCCGCAGGAAACCGGAAGAATTGCTGTCTCCGCCCTGTACGAGCATCTGCGCCGGGATTTTATAGAAATCTTTTTCCGTGATGGCAGTATTTGGAATTTTCAGTCCGCTTCCAGTGTTTGTGACCAGCTCTATTGAAAGAAAACGGTCTTCCGCATAACGGATCATCCCGCTTGTAAACGAAATGACAGCATAGTTCTGATCGTTAATGGACTTTAGATTCAGTGTTCCCGTCTGTGTTTTTCCGTCTTTCAGAAATTTAACTTTTATCGTACTGAAATTGGAAAGTGTAACGACCTGCTTATTCGTCACCGGAACGGCAATTTCCCACTGCTCATCTGTCACCAGACGGTATACTGCATTTCCAGTCTCCGTCTGCGCGCCGGAATCAAAGGAAACCACAGAGGCTTTCGTAGAGAAAAGCTCCGGCGTAAGGCTGTCCTCCGTATAGCTTTCATATCCATCACTGCCGTAGACGACAACACCGTCCTGATCTGCATAAAATATCGTCTGTGATGAGGAATCTCCGTTTTCAGCGGCAGCGGCAAGCAGCTTTGCGGAAAGTTCTGTTTTCAGCTGATAAATGCCGGAAAAGGAACTGGAATCATAATCAGAAGAAAAACGTGCGAGCGAGGAACGAAGCGACGTTCTCGTTGCCGCATCTGCCGAAATACCAGAGGTATCGGCATTTTCTGTTGCGGAAATCCCATAAACAGCGCTTCCGCGGCTGATTTTCGATGCATTTGGGGTATAGAACTGAACATATCCGCTGCCGGAGGAAAGCTGCACACTCTCTGTCCGCATGGCGAATGCGGTATAGGTATCATTCCGGGATAAAGTTCCCTGCACAACCTGAAAAGATTTGATATGATCGGCGGTCAGGTAAAAGAAAAGTGAAACTGCCATATAGAAAAAAAGGGCTCCAAAGATGATATTTCCAATATTCAACGCTGGAAAAGGGAAACGGATTCTCGAATGCCGGCGGC
The DNA here is from genome assembly GCF_003479865.1 of Blautia sp. AM47-4. Lineage (NCBI taxonomy): Bacteria > Bacillati > Bacillota > Clostridia > Lachnospirales > Lachnospiraceae > Blautia > Blautia sp. AM47-4. Next base: position 168,567 of record NZ_QUHY01000005.1, on the reverse strand, counting down.
TGTTCTTTTTCTGCTTAGACAAAATGTATGCTCCTTTTATTGTTTAATCCATGCGCTAAAAGGACGGTGCCGTAAGCGCCGTCCTTTGGTTTTGTCGCTATGCAATTATTATAATACAGTTTTGGTTACAGTGCAACGATAATCTTATCCTGCATGCCTTCCGGAAGCTCTTCTTTATCCATGGAGACACTTAATACGAAGGTAATGTTATACTGCTTGCCAATGCCTTCCAGCTGTTCAACACAATCTGTGATGTCCTCGCCTTCCAGTTTTGCTACTTTCAGGAAGCTGTCGAGATAAACGCTTGCGAGATCGTGGTCCTGAGAAACGATACCGCAGATAAATCCGATAAATTCATCACTGTTTTTCAGAGGATAGTCGGTTGCGGAAATCAGACGTACTTTGTTGTTTAATTCAAACATGTGCTTTGTGCTCTTGTCAATATACACGATATTTCCGTTTGCGGTTTTTACCTCTGCATTTACTTTGTCTAACAGCTGTTTTGTTTTGCCTTTTCCCTTCTTGCCTACAATTAATTGAACCATAGCAGTTTCCTCCTTAGATTAGAATAAGATATTTTCACCAAAAACCTTTAAGTTCATGGTTTAATTATAGTACAATTCACCAACGTTTTCAATGGTAAAATGAAAAAATTCTGAAAAATCTTCTAATTTGCGGGGAAAGGAGCTCTGTTTTTCTAAACGGATACGACAATCTCCCGGAGAGGCAGAAAAAACGCCGTCCGGGGGATTGCAAAAAGATTACGTCAGGAGTTGATATTGGAAAGAAGAGTGTTCATGTCCTCGTACAGTTCCACTTTTGTTGATGCATGAAGAATGACTGAGATAAACGGTTCTCCGTATGCATTCTGGGATACCAGTGCCAGGCAGGAACCGGCCTCATCGGTCGTTCCGGTTTTTCCGCCGAGCACCGTCACGTTTTCCGGTGCGTTTTTCTCTCCGGTCAGATATTTGTCCGTGGAGCTTAAATAGATCGTTCCCGCCATACCGTCCGCATGCGTCATGTTCAGCGTGTAGGAAGACATTGACATCGTATTCTGGAATTCCGTATGCTGATAGGCAGCATACAGCATCAGATAAACATCATATGCAGTAGTGTAATGATTCTCATTGTGAAGACCGTGCGGGTTTGCAAAATGCGTACCGGTCATGGCAAGGGAAGCTGCCTTATCGTTCATCATCTGAACGAAATTCTCTACACTTCCGCCTACCTGGCGGGCAATCGCCATAGCAGCATCGTTGGCAGAATAAATCAACAATGCATGGAAAAGCTGATCCATCGTTACCGTATCGCCCACGGCCAGTCCACTCATCTGGGATCCATCTTCCAGCGCAAGATCCTCTTCTGTGATCGTTACCTGCGTATCCGGCTGGTTGTATTCCATGGCAAGGAGAGCCGTCATGATCTTCGTGATGCTGGCTGGGTAGACCTGATCATACATATTCTGCGCGAACAATACTTTTTTGTGATCCAGATCAAACAGTCCGGCCTTTACCTGTGAAGAAAACGAGATATCATTCAGCGGTACGCTCGTCTCACCGACACAGAGATCGGCAGAGAGCGTTTCAGCCTGAAACCGTTTTTCTGCCGAAAGCGGATCGGAGGCGAGCACCATACTTCGCGCAAACGGCTCTGTAATGTCCATCTGGCGGTCCTGACGGTACAGTTTCACACCGATCAGAACCGCAATAACAGCAACACAGACACCCGCGCCGATGATCAGGCGGTTTAAAATATGTTCGGTTTTTTCCGGAGCAGTCCCGTTTTTCTCCGTTACAGGCAGTTTCTGTTCTTTTTCTGTAGTATTAGTCGTTTCTCCGGTAGATTTCACGCCAGTCCATTTCTCCTCTGTCTAATGATTTGATCAGCATTTCTGCCGTTGCAAGATTGGTGGCAAGCGGAATGCTGTGTACGTCGCAGAGACGGATAATCCGATGGACATCCGGCTCATGCTGTTTCGGCTGTTCCGGATCCCGCAGGAAAATCACAAGATCCAGATCATTCTGTTCAATCTGAGAACCCATCTGCTGAACGCCTCCAACGTGTCCAGCCAGATATTTGCGGACGTTAAGTCCGGTTGCCTCTTCTACCAGACGGCCGGAAGTTCCGGTTGCGTAAAGAGTATGCTTGGCAAGTACCGAGCGGTAGGCGATACACAAGTTCTGAAGCAGCGTTTTTTTTGCATCATGCGCGATCAATCCGATGTTCATTGATGGTTTTCCTCCTTAGTAATTCATAGTTTCTGGTTACAAAATCCCGGTTCTGCAGTCCGACATTCAGGACAAGCCCCATTCCGATGTAAAGTGTTACAAGGGAGGTCAGTCCATAGCTGACGAACGGAAGCGGTGTACCGGTGTTCGGCAGGATTCCGGTTGCAACACTGATATTCAGAAAGCTCTGAAAGGCAATGAGTCCTGCCATACCGCAGCAGATCAACGTTCCTGACAGATCTTTTGCTTTCCGGGAAGTCCGGATGCATTCGACGAGAATCAGGAACAGGAGCAGGATGATTCCGCAGCATCCAAAGAAACCAAGTTCCTCTCCTGCCACTGCAAAAATAAAGTCATTATGGTTCTGGGAAACGAAATTTCCCTTATTTGCGGAAGAAACTTTATTGTTGTTGAGTCCTTTTCCGGTCAGCTTTCCGGAACCGATGGCTGTAATGGAATTCTGCTGCTGGAGACGGCCGTCGGCGTTGTCGGCATCATCGCTTAACCAGTCCTGAATTCGCCCAAGCTGATAACCAATCGTCTTGTCAAGAGCCGCCGGAAGCTGGAAATTCACCTGCGTAATGACAAGCAGAAGCGCAAGTACCAGTGCTGAACCGGAAACCAGAACAACGGCGATAACTTTGTAGCTTAAGCCCGCCACATACATCATAAAGCAGAACAGAACCATGACCGTAATCGTATTTTTCAAATCCGGCTGACGGTAAATCATAACGAGCGGCGGAATCAGAAGCCCGATCGCGGTAAAAATGGTTTTCGCCGTATTCAGATCTTCTTCATGCTTCATCAGAAACATCGCAAAAAACATGATCAGAAAGATTTTTGACAGCTCGGTCGGCTGAAACTGAAAGCTTCCGATCTGAATCCAACGGGTCGCACCAAACGTGTTTTTTGCGGTAGAACCGCCGAGATAAAGAACGCCAAGCATCATCAGATTTCCGATGTAAAGAACCCAGTAAAAATTCAGAAGCCAGCTATAGTCAAGCAAAGAGACAATAATCATGATGACTACGCCCAATACGACTCCGATGGCCTGTTTTTTCTGGTCTGCACTGTCTGCACTTCCGATCAGAAGCACACCAATGATGCTGATGGCAATCAGAAGAATGACCAGCCGGAAATTATAATTTTTCAGCTTATATCGTCTTAACATGATACTCCTCGTTTCTTTTCAATGGTATTTTCGCTGTCAGTATGACAGGGGTTGTTTGTGTAATGGTGACGGAAATTTCATCCGCCTCAACGGTAAGGTATTTTCCTGCAGCAGCAGAAAGATCATTTTTCAGCATCTGAAGCGATGCCGGAGAACAGTTCAGACGTTCTGCCATTAAAAGATTGGACAGACGTTCTTTTGCAACGAGGCCGGAGTGCGGCTTTCTGCCTGAAAATAAACCCATACCAGTTCCCTCCTATCGCCCGAATACACGGCGGAAAAATCCCTTTTTGCTGTCAAGATCCAAGTAGGGAACACTCTCCCCGAGGATCCTGTGGCTGATATTCGTAAAGGCTTCTCCTGCCTTGGAACCGCTTCCAGCGATCGCTTCGCCCTGGTTGGTGGCGATTACTACCTGCTCATCATCGGGCAGAATGCCGAGCAGCGGAACAGCAAGAATTTCCTGTACATCATCCACCGACATCATTTCACCGCGTTTTACCATATCCGGCCGGATACGATTGATGACAAGAGAGATATCCCTCAGATCCTGCGCCTCCAGAAGGCCGATGATGCGGTCCGCGTCCCGGATGGCCGAAACCTCCGGCGTAGTCACAACAATTGCCTTATTGGCACCGGCAACTGCATTTGCAAATCCCTGCTCAATGCCTGCCGGACAGTCAAGAAGAACAAAATCAAAGCTCTGTTTTATTCATCGCAGAGTTTTTTCATCTGCTCGGGCGTTACGCTTGTCTTGTCCCTCGTCTGGGCAGACGGGAGAAGGTAGAGCTGCTCGTACCGTTTGTCGCTGATTAGCGCCTGCTTCATCCGGCAGTTGCCCTCCACAACATCCACAAGATTGTAGACAATCCGGTTTTCAAGGCCGAGCACGACATCCAGGTTTCGAAGACCGATGTCGGTATCTACCATCACAACTTTCTTTCCAAGCTGTGCCAGCCCGATTCCGATATTTGCTGCGGTTGTCGTCTTTCCGACGCCGCCTTTTCCTGATGTAATTACAATGACTTCACTCATCTGGAACCTCCTTGTTGAAAACTGTTCTGCATTTTCATGCCGCAGGATGCGTCCAAACCTTTGTTTAAAAACACATCCTTTCTCTTTTGCAGCTTTCTTCCCAGGCTTCGTTTCCGCCGGAAAAATTCCTTAGTCTGCTCTCACGCTTGCAACACCGTTGGAATTTGCCTGACCGGACAGAATATCGTCTGAGAGGCCATAGTAATAATCTAAGATATCCTTAGCTACCAACTCTGCGTTCATAGAAGAATATCCAAACGGAATGCGGACGGCAAGAGCAATATCGTCTCTGCTCTCATAGTGAGAGAAGCCCATAAACAGTCCATGGTTTGCACGTGTATGGTCTTCCTCCGCGGTACCGGTTTTTCCGGAAAGCTCTACCGGCCAGGATTCCGGGAAAATGGTCGCATTGGATACGCTGATTACTTTTCGCATGCCTTCGTGTACCAGATCCCAGATGCTGGAATCAACATCCATTTCTGAATTTACCGTCGGGCCGAAATCTGCGCCCATATCGATGTCATTGCCATCCGAATCCGTTGCTTTCTGCAGAAGGGAAAGATTATAAACCGTACCGGAATTTGCAATCGTTGTGACATAGCGTGCAAGCTGTGTCGTCGTATAGTTGTTGGTACCCTGACCAATCGAGGAAGGGATCGGAAGGGAATCGGTTACATTCGGATCGGTTTCCGAAATTTCGATTCCAGTCTTTTCATCCAGCTTAAACATATCGGCATATTTCTGGATCATTTCCAGAGAGCGCTTCTGTGTAAAGGTGCCGTTCTCATCGAGTCCCAGACGATATCCAAGCGTACAGAAGAACACGTTGCAGGAGTTCTGGATGGCACCGACAATGTTCAGATCTCCGTGGCCGCTCAACTGATGGCAGTGGACATAGTCAGATTCGTTGACAAGTCCTTCCCCGAACAGACCGTTGCAGTTGATGATACTGGTCGGAGTAATTATGCCTTCGCTTAATCCGGCAACCGCTATCAGTGGTTTAAAGGTGGAACCAGGAGCCGTCTTCTGCTGGGTTGCTTTGTTGTACAGCGGGCTGGATTCATCGGTATTCAATTTTGCCCAGTATGCGGTATCCATCTGGTTTGCCAGGCGGTTGTTGTCATAGCCAGGATAGGAAACACAGGCTAAAATAGCACCGGTATTCGGGTCCGTAATGACAGCAGAACCGGAACACGGATCGAGTGCAAGCTGTGCCGGGGTGATTTCCAGTTTGGCGATTTTATCGGACAGAAGCTGGAACGGTGTCATATTTCCTGCAACATAAGCGGCATAATCGTCATCCTCTTTCGTCAGAAGGTTCTGATCATACATCAGATTGCAGATATCATAGCCATCGAGCATATCCTGCAGCAGCATATAGTGATACATCTTTTTTGCAAATGTTGTATTGTTTGCCAGACGGTCCAGAATAACCTCCGTCAGCTTCTGATAAACCTCCTGAGAATCCAGGTAGGCATCATCCTGCGTCAGTGCTGAGACATCAATCCAGTTCTGGCTTGCCGCATACGTCAGGTAATCACGAAGAGAAATCGTTCCGTCATTCCATGCCTGATAGGTGGCGTCTTTCTCATCAATTGCTGTTGAAGAAAGAATACCCATCGTACTGGAAAGCAGCTTATCCACGATGAAGGTCTCATATTCCTGCATTTCATCGCTGAGGTCGTTGTAAACGGTTGCTGTTTCAACGGTCAGTTCCTGCGTAATCTCGGCAAGCACCTGCTGGAGTTTCTGCTGGAACAGTGCATAGATCCGCTGCTCACGCTCCGTGGCATCCGCCGCCGAGAAATGGGAAATATCAATCGTGCTGTTTTCGATCAGTGCATTGTATACATCGTAAATTGGAATCGGAACGGCATCCGTATTGGCAAGTGTTGAGGTATCAACGGATTTTACATCACTCAGATACTGTTTCAGAATGCCGGCAATTCTCTGTTCCAGAATTTTATATACCGCAATCTGCAGGTCATAATCAATCGAAAGATAGACGTTATTTCCCTGTTTTGGCTCAACCAGGGATCCCTCTACCGTTTCCAGCTCTTTTCCGACGTTATTAACGATAATCTCTTCTGATCCGTCGGTTCCCTGAAGGATTGTCTCCATATACTGTTCCAGACCAGATTTTCCGACGATGGATTCCGTGGAATACGTTTCTTCTTTTCCCTGGCTCTTCAGCTCTTCATTCAGTTCTGTCAGCTCGTCTGAGGACGCCTGGCCCGTATAACCGATCAGAGAGGAAAAATACTTTCCGTCATAATATACACGCTCGGAATCTTCCGAAATGCTGACACCCTGCAGAACATCTTCATTCTCTGCAATCGATGCAGTTGTATTGCTGCTGACGCCGGAAGCAACTGTCACGCGGACATACTTCTGATAATTCGTCTGTTTCATCTTATAGCGGATCACCAGAATTTCCAGACGCTCCTGATTGGAAAGAGAAAGGACAGCATTTCCGGATTCGTCTGTCTGGTATGGAAGACCATACTCTTCAAAATCTTTGGCAGCATATGCGTATTTTTCATCGTCAGAATAGGCATCCAGGCCAAAGCCGTCCGGTCCGGCAAGAAATGTCATCAGCGTTTCGGCACTGGAACTCTTCTGTTCTGCCGTCATATCGTCGATTTTCTTCTGTCCATAAATGTCTGCACGGAAACGGTCGCGGGTCGTTCCCTCTTCACCTGTAAAAACAAACGCACCGTTCTCATCCACTTCAATCGGGAAGGTGCTGGTGTCAATCGAGTCTCCGTTTGCACGAATCAGCTTACAGAGACGATAGAGTTCTGCGTTCAGAGAGAGAATACGTTCTTTTGTCGTGTTGTACGTTCCGTTATCCTCGATGGTTACAGAGTAGGAAACCTTATTTCCAGCGATCAGTTTTCCGTTCCTGTCATAAATATTTCCTCTTGTACTCTCAAGGGTTCTGGTTTTTGTGATTTGCAGTTCAAAATTATCCGCATACTCTTCTCCATGCACTACCTGCAGGATAAAAAGTCTTCCGATCAGGACGGCAAACATAGCAAGGAAAACCACACCAAGCAATAGGGTGCGGTTTTCACCGAGTCTGCGGAAAAATTTTCTTATCTTCTTAGCCATGGCGACTGTTGTCCTTCCATTTCATTTTCGGTCAGTTTACGGTTGATGATAAATAAAAGCCGGTAAAGCAGAATGGAGAGCACTACCGTGTATACCATTTCCGGCAGAATAATATGCGCCAGATAATCGAAAAAGTGCAGGCGCACGCGCAGCAGGAACTGCAGCACATACATCAGCAGACTGTAGACAAGATCGCTGGCAGCGACCAGTACAATGTGTACCTTAATATCATCGTCATAGAAGACTTTGCAGAAAAAGCCGTTCAGATAACCGATATACATGTAGAGCAGTGCGTAAAATCCAAACAGGCTGCCGTAGAACAGATCAATCATCAGACCGCTGAAAAATCCGACCATCAGTCCCTCTTTTTTTCCGCGCATCAGCCCAAAGGCGGACGTCAAAATCAGAAGAAGGTTCGGCGTTACGGACGCGATCTGAAAATACTGAAATACAGTTGTCTGTAACAGGAAAGCTGCCAGAATCAGAAAGGCAAGCGTGATTTTTCTGCGCATTTACTCTCCTCCCTGCTGTTTTATTCTTTGATCACGAGAACTTCCTGAATATGTTGAAAATCCACAACAGGAATGATGTATCCCTTTTTCGTCAGGTGATTGGAGTCCTCGGTGATTTCACTAACATAGCCGATCAGAATACCGCGGAGGTATTTATCACTGATGTTCGATGTCACAATCTTTTCGCCCTCAGCTACCGTGTCGGTTGTATTCAGCTGGGAAAAGGCAAGCTTTCCGTCGCTGATCAGGCGCAGATCACCCGATACAATACACGTATCCGAGGTAGATGCTGTCATGGCGCTCACGGAACTGGAGTCATCAATGATAGAGCGGACAGTAGCGGAATTGGAACTTACCTCCTCAACAAGTCCAACAAGGCCGCCGTCTGCAATAACGTTCATATCTTTCTGAATCCCGTCATTTGATCCTTTGTTGATGACAAAGGTATCATACCAGTTGCCCGGATCCTTTGAGATGACCTGTGCTGCTACTTTTTCATATTCCGAGTAGGACTGGTCCAGCTGATACAGCTCCTGAAGACGCTGCAGCTCCTGCTGATCCTGTACAAGCTGATTGTTTTCCTCAGTCAGATCCGTGACCTTCTGTTCAAGCTCCTCTTTCTCGGCAGACAGTTTTTTGACGTTCTGGAAACCGGTCAGACAGTCTGTCAAATACGCACCGATCTGGTTAATTCCGTTCTGAAACGGGATGATCACAAAGCCTGCGGCTTCCCGGATCGGCGTGACCGGCATTTTGTCTGCTGCACTGCCTAAAATGCCGGAGAGACACAGGAACGTCATGATGAAAAGTAAATGTTTGCTTTTTAGCTGAAATTTTTTCTTCTTATTCATAGCGGGTCCTTTTTGATAGATTTACTTCTTTTTATTTACCGTGTAAGCCCAGCGATGCAGCGCATCGTGCGTGATCAGTTCCTTGAGCCCACAGATGGTACAGAGGTCATAATACTGGGAAAGCTGCACCGGACAGCCGAGCTGTCTTGAAAGATAGCGGTCAATGTTCGGAATCCTTGTGCTTCCGCCGGTGATGTAAATACCCTCTTTCTGGATATGATCGTGGATCTGCGGCGGTGTACGCTCCAGCGCATGCTTGATTTCCTCGCCGATCTCATTAACACCGGAAAGGAGTGCTTCGTTTACGAGGGAAGAAGTAATGATCCCTTCCATTGGAAGACCGGATGCACCATCTACGCCGCGCACCTTCCGCGCCTCTTTTTTGTCTGTTCCAAGATCAGCCAGCGCAATCTTGACACGTTTGGCTGTTTTGGAGCCAATCTGGAAATTGTTTTTGCGGCGGTTCAGATTGCATATCGATTCATTGAACTGTTTTCCGCCTACCTGGATGATTCTGGAAAAAATAACCCTCGCGTTGGCGATAACAGAAATCTCTGTGCTCTGCGCTCCGATGTTGACAATCATGGAACCCTTCGTGCGGTTGATCGGAATGCCAAGTGCCAGCGCATCCGCGATTGGTTTATCCACAAGATACATGCGGCAGTTTTTTAAGGCTCCCTTATGTGCAATCGTATAATAAGAACGCCGTTCAATCTCTGTCATATCGCAGGGAACTGAAAAGTACAGCTCCGGGCGGTATCCCATGTGGCGCGTACAGCGGTGGAGAAGCGTGTGCAAAACGGCTTCTACCATCAATACATTCGCAATGCGTCCGTTGCTCATGGGGGTAATTACCTCGATATTGGAAGGCGTTCTCTCGTGCATTTCATATGCGTAATTTCCAACGGCAATCACCTGTTCGCGGTTGCGTATGGCAATCATATTTTTTTCTTTTGTGATTGTGTCTTTCTTCAGGTCATAGATTTTGACGGTACTGGTGCCAAGGTCTATGCCGTATACATTTCGAATCTGCATCGTGCTCCTTTAACTTGTTCCCTTCCTTTGGGCATTTCTGCCTCGGATTTTCGGGATCAGATTCCCTGTTCCAGCATACTGGTATAACAGTGATCCCCGATAATAATGTGATCCAGCAGGGTAATGCCGAGCATTTCGCCCGCCCGCCGGATCTGCCGTGTCACGGTAATGTCGTCACCGCTTGGTTCCGGGATTCCGCTTGGATGGTTGTGAACCAGTAGAATATGAACCGCACGGAACTGCAGTGCCGCAAGAAAAAGCTCCCGCGGCGAAATCATCGTCGCATTGACCGTTCCTCTTGTGATTTCCTTTTCTCCGAGAAGCTGATTTTTTGTGTCCAGCATCATGCAGAGAAGAACCTCCTGATCCTCGTGGCGGAGACGTTCCATGTAATAATCCGCAATGGAAGCCGGATCATGAAAGCAGAGACCTTTTCTTGCTCCGGCCGCGGCCATTCGTTTGGAAAGCTCACCGATGCACTGGAGCTGGATCGCTTTTACTTCCCCGACTCCGCGGATCTGCAGAAGTTCCTGTCTTGTACAGTGATAGAGTCCTAACAGGCCCTCCTCTTTTCCGGGAAGGGAAAGAATTTCTCTTGCGAGCTCCAGGGATGTTTTTCCCCTTGCCCCACATCGTAAAATGACAGCCAGAAGCTCCGCGTCGGAAAGGCTTTCCGGGCCGTTTTCCAGGCATTTTTCATATGGCTGTTCCATCGTCGGCAGGTTTCGTAATCCATTTTTTCTCATGTATTCCTCCCACCACTCTTCCGGGAATTTTCATGGAATACATTGGTTTGAATCACCCATCATTCTAGCACAACTTTCCGCAGATGTATAGGAATTATGAAAAATTCATATATTTTTTTGCAATTTCCTCTGCCGTTTTTAATCCGTCCATGGCTGCGGAAGTGATGCCTCCCGCATAGCCTGCGCCCTCTCCGCACGGGTAAAGACCGGTAAGCGACGGACTTTCGAGCGTTTCATTTCTTACAATGCGGACCGGTGACGAGGTACGCGCTTCCACGCCGGAAAGAACGGCGTCCGGACGGGAAAAGCCGTGGATTTTCCGCTCAGATGCACGAATGCCTTCCACAAGGGAGTCTCCGATAAACGTCGGAAGAACTTCCCGCAGATTGGCGAAAGTCCATTCTCCGCAGATGGAAGGGGTTACCTCTCCAAGTGCTGTAGAAACTCTGTTTTCACAGAAATCACCAAAAAGCTGCACCGGAACTTTGCCTTTTCCGGCTTCCCACGCAGCGTGTTCAAGCGCTCTCTGGAATGCCACACCATCGAGTACGTCCGGCGTTCCCTCTACATGGTACGGGCGGTAGTCTTCCGGTGTTACGGTGACAATCATAGCGCTGTTCGCATTTTTACCTTCCCGGTCAGAATAACTCATACCGTTGACGCAGGTGCGTTCCGCTTCCGAGGATGCGTTGACAACATAGCCGCCGGGACACATGCAGAATGAGTACACACCTCTTCCGTTTTCACACTGATTGGTGAGCTTATACGGTGCTGCCCCAAGGAAATCCGGTGCCTCCGGTCCGTACTGATCCTCCGTGATCATCTTCTGCGGATGCTCAATGCGGACGCCGACAGCGAAGGATTTTGCTTCCATGGAGATCTTATTTTCGCAGAGTTTAAAGAAGGTATCGCGTGCAGAGTGGCCGATCGCAAGGACTGCAGTCTCCGCGGCAATCTTCTCGGTTTCATTGACGGTTACAGAAGTGAGTCTGCCGTTTTCAATCCCAAAGTCCGTCACTTTTGCTCCGAAACGGACTTCTCCGCCCCATGCCTCGATCTTTTTCCGCATTGTTGTCACAATTCCGATGAGCTGATCGGTGCCAAGGTGCGGTTTCTGATCGTACAGAATTTCTTCCGGTGCCCCGCATTCCGTGAAGATCCGGAGTACCTCACGGTTTCTGCCGGATGGATCCTTCACCGAAGTGTTTAATTTTCCATCCGAAAACGTACCGGCGCCGCCCTCTCCGAACTGTACGTTCGATTCCGGGTTCAGAACGCCGGTTTTCCAGAACGCATCGACACTTTTCTTTCTCTGTTCTGCAGATTCGCCGCGCTCCAGAACGAGCGGACGGTAGCCATGCTTTGCGAGAACATAGGCACAAAAAAGTCCTGCCGGACCGCTTCCGATAATAACCGGCCGGTGAACAAGAGTCTGTTCTCCGGATTTTGGGAACACATATGGCTTTTTCTCCGCTTTTACGATCTGGTTATTTTTCGCCTTCCGCAGTACGGCGTTCTCATCTTTTACTTTTACATCAAGCTGATAAACGTATTTTAATTCGGATTTCTTTCTGGCATCAATTGAGCGGCGTAAGAGCTCAATTTCCTGCAGATCGTGTTTTCCGATTTTCAGTGTTTTTCTTATTTTCTGTTCCAGTTCCTCCTGTGTGTGGGTGACTGGAGCTTTAATTGCTGTATCCGAATCATGCATGTTCTCCTGCTGCAGCTCTTCCGGCTGCACTTCCGCTGGACCAGGCCCACTGGAGATTGTAGCCGCCGCAGACGCCGTCGACGTCCAGGGCTTCTCCCGCAAAGAAAATACCAGGGTGCTGTACCGATTCCAGAGAATCCGTAAGCTGGTCGAGCGTGATGCCGCCCGCACACACCTGGGCTTTTCCAAAGTCGGTCTGGCCGGTGATCTGTAAACGATATGATTTGATGGCGCCTGCCATTTCTTCCGGAGTCTTTTTCTTTCCGATCAGAACCGGAATGAGTTTTTCCGGAAGAAGACCGATCAGAAGCTCTTTTGGCGCTTTATACGGGCAGATTTCCTGCCGTCTGACAAGTTCTGCAGTAAGCTCCAATTCCGTCAGTTCCGGAAAGAAGTCTACGAGAAGTTCAACGCGTTTTTTCTGCATGCAGGCGCGCACAGCGAACCGGGAAATCTGGAATACCGGGATGCCGGAGACACCGTAGTCGGTAAGCTGCAGCTCTCCCTGTTCCGTCAGAATCTCCTGATTTTCAACCAGAAGCGTAATCTTCGCGCGCACCCGAACACCCGCCCAGGAGGAAAACTGGTTTCCTTTGCAGCGGAGCGGGCAGAGGGCCGGGAAAAACGGAATCGAAGCGAGCTGAAGCTGATCGGCAAATCGAAGTGTATCTCCGTCGGAACCGGCGATCTGGGAAGCACAGCTTCCGCAGCAGATGATGACGCTGTCAGCCGGGTACTGCCATCCTTCGGTGCGCACCAGATAACCATTTTCGGCTTTTTCCACTGCAACAGCCGTTTCCCGTGTCTTGATTTTTACCTTTCGGAATCTGGCTTCCAAAATCAGCAGCTCAAGAACGGACTGTGCCTGCTCGCTGGCCGGATAAAGCCAGCCTTCACGGCTCCGGATGCGGATGCCGAGCTGTTCAAAAAACTGTTCGGTGTCCTGTTCGGTAAACTGTTCGAGAACCCGTGATGCACGCTCCTGATTTCCCGTGCGGTAGCACGATGCATCCTGATAACGATTGGTAAAATTACACCGTCCGTTTCCGGTCGCAAGAAGCTTTCTGCCCGGTTTATCGTTCTTTTCCAGAACGGTGACCGCGGCACCGAGACGTGAGGCCCAAATTGCCGCCATCAGTCCGCTCGCGCCGCCGCCGATAATTACCACATTTTTTGCCATTATAATGTCACCATACCGGCATCGACGAGTTTCTGAAGACTCATCAGAATACCGAATTTTGCGTGCTGCCACGTAAGCCCACCCTGAAAATAGACAGCGTACGGCGGTTTGATCGGGCCATCGGCAGAAAGTTCAATGGAAGAGCCCTGCACGAAAGCGCCAGCTGCCATGATAACTGGGCTGTCGTAACCTGGCATATCCCAAGGTTCCGGGGAAACGAAGCTGTCGACCGGGGCAGCTGCCTGGATACCCTGGCAGAATGCGATGACGCCTTCCGGTTTTCCAAAGGTTACCGCCTGAATGATGTCGTGACGGCTCTCGGTTCCGTTTGGAACAACGGCAAATCCCAGTTTCTCATAAACATTTGCAGCAAAGACAGCACCTTTTAATGCCGCTGCGGTAACGGTCGGTGCCAGGAAGAATCCCTGGTAGAAGGAACCGTTCACACCGAGTGTTGCGCCAACCTCTTTTCCAAGTCCCGGGGAGAGCAGACGGTATGCTGCATTTTCCACGTACTTTTTCTTTCCAACAATGTAACCGCCGGCCGGAGCCAGTCCGCCGCCCGGGTTTTTGATCAGGGATCCGACCATCAGATCTGCACCGACATTGGTCGGTTCGATCGTCTCCACGAACTCGCCGTAGCAGTTATCGACCATACAGATGACATCTGGTTTGATATTTTTAATAAATGCAATCAGTTCACCGATGCGGGTAACAGAAAGCGTCGGTCTGGTCTGATATCCTTTCGACCTCTGAATCGTCACCATCTTTGTCTTTTTGTTGATGGCATTTTTGATTCCTTCGTAATCGAAAGAGCCGTCCTCTTTTAAATCTACCTGGCGGTAAGTTACGCCATATTCCGCAAGAGATCCGACGGACGGGCGGATGCCGATCACTTCCTCAAGGGTGTCGTACGGTTTTCCAACAGGAGAAAGCAGTTCGTCGCCCGGGCGGAGATTTCCGGAAAGCGCCGTTGCAAGCGCATGGGTTCCGCAGGCGATCTGCGGGCGTACCAGTGCATCCTCAGTGCCGAAGCACGTTGCATAGACCTGCTCCAGCGTATCACGTCCCAGGTCATTGTATCCGTATCCTGTGGTTCCATATAAGCATGCCTCGCTGACCTTGCTTGCCTGCATGGCGTGGATGACCTTTAACTGGTTGTATTCTGCGATTTCATCAATTTTTGCAAAACGCTCTTTTAATTCTTCCTCAATTTTCGTTCCAAATGCGAAAACCTCTTTGGAAATGCCAAGTGTGCTGTACATAGCAGCTTTTTCTGTCAACATGATTGTTCTCCTTCTTCCTTTGCATCGGCCGAAACGATTTCGTTCCAGCGATCCAGCATATATGATAATATTTTTTCTTCGTCGTAGTCAAAATCCGGCTTGTTCAGCCAGATCACATCCTTTTCCCGTCGGAACCAGGTCAGCTGCCGTTTGGCAAAATGACGGGTGTCCCGCTTGATGATATAGACGGCCTCCTCCAGCGTGCATTCGCCCGCAAGATACGGGAACAGTTCTTTGTAGCCCAGTCCCTGCATGGAGACAAGATCTCTTGTGTATCCCATTTCTTTCAAACGGAAAACTTCATCAACCAGTCCGTCGCAGATCATCTGATCGACGCGCCTGTCAATGCGGTCATACAGAATCGAACGTTCGTCGTTCAGCACAAAATAAGCAGAACAGTACGGAGATTCCTTCTGCTTCTGCTCCTCGTTGTGCTCCGAAATCTTCTGTCCTGTCTCGTGATAATATTCCAGCGCCCGGATTACACGTTTTACATTATTCGGGTGAATCGTCTCCGCGGAAGCAGGATCAACCTCGGAAAGTTCCCGGTACAGTTCTGCCGCGCCTTCCTCCGTTGCTGCTTTTTCTTCCAGCTGTTTCCGGATCGGCAGTTCACCGTGCGATTCCGTAAAATCAACTTCTTTTAAAAGCGCCTGGATATAAAAGCCGGTGCCGCCCGTCACGATCGGAATCTGTCCGGCGGCGTATATTTTTTCCATCGCTTCATGCGCCAGTTCCACAAACTTCACGACGTGAAACTCTTCGGAAGGATCGAGCACATCGATCAGATAATGCGGAACGCCGCACATCTCCTCCGGGCGGATTTTGGCAGATCCGATATCCATATGGCGGTAGACCTGCATGGAATCCGCGGAGATAATGGCCCCATTCACCGCTTTGGCAAGCGAAATCGACAGCTTCGTCTTACCGACAGCGGTCGGACCGGTCAGGATAATCAAAGGTTTTTTCAAAAAAAATCACCTACACAATTCTCTTAAATTTCTTTTCCAGTTCCCGTTTCGAGAGGGAAATGATCGTCGGCCGGCCGTGCGGGCAGTGATACGGATCTTCGAGCGTCAAAAGCTCGGCAATGAGCTGCTCCGCCTCTGCATAGGAAAGATGATTGTTGCCCTTTACGGCGGCCTTGCACGACATCGTCGCCAGACGGTCTTTTAAAATCTCCAGCGGCTTTTCGCGGACCTCCTCAAGATTGTCGAGAATCTCGATAAACAGCTCCTCCGTCGCAATACCGTACAGGTTGTGCGGCACGGCGTTGATCGCATAGTCTTTTCCGCCGAACGGGGAAATTTCGTAGCCGAAGGACTGGAAAACGTCCATGTAACGGGTCACAAGATCTGCTTCCTGCGGCGTTAAGGAGACGATCAGCGGAGGACTCACCATCTGGGAGGTGACGTTCTTTTCCCGGTAATTTTTCATCATCCGCTCGAACAGTACCTTTTCGTGCGCGGCATGCTGATCGATGATGTAGAGATTCTCGCCGTACTGAATCAGCCAGTACGTATCGAAAACCTGGCCGATGATGCGGTGCGATTTCTCTGCCTCCGGGGTAAGAAACTGCTCATCAAAGAGCTGCATCTGGCCTTCTGGCTCAGGCGAAGCAGATGCAGATGAGGATTCTTCTGGCATGGAAGATACCGTTGGAGCTGCATCTGGCTCCTGCTGATGCTGTATTGTGTCCGCGTTTGAGAGGTCTGCCGTCTTTGGTACGTTTCCTGCACCCGGCTCAAACAGTTCTTCCTCTTCCCGCGTCATTCCCGTCATCTGCTGAACCGGCACATACGTTTTCGCTGCGCGGTATCCATTTCGTTCCACCTCCGGGAAAATTGGCATTCTTCTGCTCTGGCTGGAAACCGGCTCCACCGGAAGGGACTGCCGTGCAAAGCCTTCTTTTACCTGCCGTTTCTGCTCGAACGGTTCCGGAACAACAATCTGTTCTTTCCGTGCCGCTTTTTCCTCTGCTTTCCGTTCCCTGTCGGAAGAAAGCGAAACCTTCACAATCTGCTCCCTGTGATTCAGCGCACCTGAGATCATATCGCGCATCTGGCGGTAAATCTCCTCCTGATGAGAAAAACGAAGTTCCATCTTCGTCGGATGCACATTGACATCCACCGCCTCTCCATCCATCTGGACATAGAACAGCGTAAACGGATATTTATGCTGCATCATCGATGTCTGATATCCGTCCTCAATCGCACGGGCGAGCAGCTTGCTCCGCACATACCGTCCATTCACGTAATAATTTTCAAAATTCCGGTTTCCCCTCGAGATCACCGGTTTTCCAATAAAACCATCAATCGTCATCAGCGGGCTTTCCGAGTGAATCTCGATCAGCTCCCGCGCGATGTCGCGGCCGTAAATATTATAGACCAGTTCTTTTAAATTCCGGTTGCCGCTCGTATGGAGCTTCACCTGTGAATTCACCATATATTTAAACGAAATCCCCGGATGCGACAGCGCAAGCTGCTCCACAACGGAAGTCACCGCATTCGCCTCCGTAACCGGCGTTTTTAAGAATTTCTGACGAGCCGGCGTGTTGTAAAAAAGATTCCGGACCAGAAAGGTTGTTCCGGTCGGGGCACCGACCTCCTCATTGGCCTTCTCCGCGCCGCCCTCAATCACATACCGCGTTCCCGTCAGCGCATCCGGCGTTTTCGTAATCATCTCGATCTGCGCAACCGCCGAGATACTCGAGAGCGCCTCGCCGCGGAAGCCAAGAGATGCAATCTGCACGAGTTCTTCCACGGAACGGATCTTGCTCGTCGCGTGGCGCAGAAAAGCGAGCGGCACCTGTTCGGCCGGAATGCCGCTTCCATTGTCCGTGATCCGCACCAGCGAGATACCGCCGTCGCGGATTTCCACGGTGATCGCCGTCGCACCGGCGTCCATTGCATTTTCCACCAGCTCCTTTACCACGGAAGCCGGCCGTTCCACGACCTCACCGGCCGCAATTTTATCGATCGTATTCTGATCCAGTACTGCTATGGTAGCCATGTTGTTCCTTTCTGTTTCGGATTGATTCTAACTTATGTTCTGATCCAGTATTCCCCTATTTCCAGCGGTTTTTCACCTTTCCCTGGAAACGGTACAGGGTATTTAAAGCATCCATCGGTGTCATATTCGAGATATCAAGCTCCGAGAGCTCTTTGATGATATCATCGTCCTGCACCGTATCGAACAGCGACATCTGTGCCATATCGACCTCGTCGTAGTGAACCGGCTTTGCCTTCGGTTTCTTCTGCATGGTCAGATCCTTGACCGCAGCAGTGATATCGGCATCGCTCAGCTGCTCCACCAGCTCCTGCGCCCGGGAGAGCACTGACTCCGGCACTCCCGCAAGACGCGCTACCTGGATACCGTAGCTCTTATCTGCGCCGCCCTGTACAATTTTACGCAGGAATACGATATCGTCGCCCTTTTCCTTGACGGCAATACAGTAGTTGTGCACGCCCGGAAGCTTTCCTTCAAGCTCAGTCAGCTCATGGTAATGCGTAGCGAACAGTGTCTTTGCGCCGAGCAGCTTCGGATTCGCCACATGCTCAATCACCGCCCAGGCGATCGAAAGACCGTCGAACGTACTCGTTCCTCTTCCGATCTCATCGAGAATCAGCAGACTGTTCGAGGTTGCATTCCGAAGAATATTTGCCACCTCCGTCATCTCAACCATAAACGTACTCTGGCCGCTTGCCAGGTCATCGGATGCGCCGACACGGGTAAAGATCCGGTCCACAATACCGATGTTTGCCTTCGAAGCCGGAACAAACGAACCGATCTGTGCCATCAGCACAATGAGGGCCGTCTGGCGCATATACGTCGATTTACCGGCCATGTTCGGTCCGGTGATGACGGAAACGCGGTGGTCACTGTTGTCAAGCAGGGTATCGTTTGCGATAAACATATCGTTTGGAATCATCTTCTCGACCACTGGGTGACGGCCGTCCTTGATATCAATCTTTCCGCGGCTGTTCAGCTTCGGACGCACATAGTGGTTGTGCTCGGCAACGTAGGAAAGTGATGCATACACATCGAGCCGTGCCAGAGCCTGCGCCGTGCGCTGAATCCGCTCCGCCTCACCGGCAACCGTATCGCGCACCGTACAGAAAAGATCGTATTCCAGCGCATACAGTTTATCCTCCGCACCGAGAATCGTATCCTCGAGTTCCTTCAGACGCGGGGTAATGTAGCGCTCCGCATTCGTCAACGTCTGTTTTCTCGTATAGTAATCCGGGACAAGATCTTTAAACGAGTTCGTGACCTCCAGATAATAGCCGAATACCTTGTTGTATTTGACCTTCATATTTTTGATGCCGGTTTTCTCGCGCTCACTTGCCTCAAGCTCACTCAGCCACTGTTTGCCCTCGGTCTTGGCGTGACGGTAATTATCGACCATCTCGTTGTAGCCGTCCTTGATCATACCGCCGTCGCGCATCAGATACGGTGGATCATCCACGATTGCCGCATCGACAAGCTGATAGAGGTCTTCCAGCGGGTCGAGATCCTCCTGAATCTGCGCCAAAGCGCCGCCGTCAAACGAGTTTAAGAGCTGCTTGATGTAAGGCAGCATCTGCAGCGACGATTTAAAGGCGATCAGGTCACGCGGATTCGCGGACTGGTAGCTGATTCTTCCGACGAGACGCTCAAGGTCATAAACCGGACGGAGGTATTCACGGATTTCCTCGCGGAGCATCGCCTGCCCCGTTAGAGCCTCTACAGCATCGAGTCTTGCATTGATTTCATCCTCGTCGATCAATGGCTGCTCCACGTAGCTTCGCAGAAGACGCGCGCCCATCGCCGTGCGGGTTTTGTCGAGAACCCAGAGGAGGGAGCCGCGTTTCTGCTTCTCCCGCAGCGTTTCCACCAGTTCCAGATTCCGGCGGCTGGAGCTGTCGATCAGCATATATTTGTCCGTCACATACGGTGTAATCGAGTTCATGTGAGACAGATCCGATTTCTGTGTCTCGTGCAGATACTGGAACAGCGCACCGGCTGCAATTGTTCCGCAGTTGTAATCGGCGATGCCAAGGCCTTCCATCGTAGCAGCATGGAACTGTTCCTGCAGCGTACGGCGGCAGATGTCATCATCGAAATACCAGTCTTCCAATGCATTCACGCAGATATGAAGGCGGGTCCGGAGATCCTCCACATCGATCCCGCAGAGCAGGAATGACTGATTGCAGATGATTTCAGCCGGCATAAACTTCGTGATCTCATCCACCAGGCGGCGCGGCTTGTCCATTTCCGTGACGAGGCACTGGCCGGTGGAGATATCTGCCGTAGAGATACCGAAGCATCCCTCCATGCAGACGATCGACATGATGTAGTTGTTCTTCGTCTCATCAAGTCCCTGCGGGATCAGCGTCGTACCCGGTGTGACAACGCGGATGACTTCGCGCTTTACCATGCCCTTTGCCTGCTTTGGGTCCTCCATCTGCTCGCAGATCGCAACCTTATGGCCGTTCTCTACAAGACGGTTGATATACCCTTCTGCAGCGTGATACGGGATACCGCACATCGGAGCGCGCTCCTCCATGCCGCAGTCCTTTCCGGTCAGCGTAAGCTCAAGTTCTTTGGATACCAGGGTGGCATCCTCGAAGAACATTTCGTAGAAATCACCTAAGCGGTAAAACAAAATGGTATTAGCCGGGTCAGTTAAGCCCGTCTTCGTCTGGCAATAATGTACCATCATCGGGGAAAGCTTCTCACACTGATCCAGCGCATCCTGTGCTGTCACAGGCCGCGTGGACATCAGTGCCGGCGCTTTTACCGCTGTGTTTTTTGTTTCTGTATCGTTCATTTGTATTTCATACCTTTTCTCAAGAATAAATATAAGAAGTATAACAAACGTCATACCTGCACAATTTTAGCATGAAACCAGAAATTGTGCAAGATTCACAAGCGTATAAAATGCCCCCTTCCTGTCAGTGGTTTTTTCTCAAAACCAGCCGTCCAGGAAGCGAGCATTCCCTTTAATTTTTCTTTTTTTGTCTCCATTTTGAGAAAGACGAACCAATCAACAGGATCAGCACAAAAACAACGGCAACCGTTTCATAAATCTGCACGCCGGTGTTGACAGGATTGTCGTCAATTGAGCGGTAATCGCGCTCCAGACGCCACAGCATCGCCATCCGGTCCATGAAATCAATCTGCCGCGTGCCGTCCGTCTCGGTCTTAAAGACGGCACAGTAAAGATTCGTGTACCACTGGTCAAGAAGACTGACCCCTGATCGCCCGATCTTTCCGCTGCCGATCTCCTCGTCATTTTCATCATACAGAATCCTGCCGCTTCTCGAACTCTGGTAATCGAGCGGCGTTTCATCTACATCAAGGAAAATCAGTCTTGTATCTTTTCCATAGGAGGTATCCACATACTGCTCCTGCGCATAGCCAAGACACGTACCGGATGCGTCGTAATAGCCGTACGTCGTGCCGGAGCCTTCTCTGTCATTGATGGGCTCATCCTCCACATAGTCAATCGAAAACCACTCCTCATCGTTGATATAGACCGTATTCTTCTGAAGATAGCCCGCCACTTTTCCGTCTGCCACAATCTTCGTCTTTCGTTTACTTCCATACAGGTCAAAGTAGATTTCTATGGTTTCTGCCGATGTAAGCGCCTCTTTTGCCTCATCCGCAGTTGCAAACTCAGATTCCGGCACTTTTTCTTTTCCGCAGCCGCCAAGCACCAGAGCGGCGGCAAGAAAAAGACCAGCGGCTGTATATATTCTCTTTTTCAACTGCCTTTTTCCTCCGCCTTACTTGTTATCTTTGTAATACTCATTTGCCTCATCGTACATCATATCGAGCAAGGCGTATTTATCCTGGAAATCCATCACCTGCGTACCGTTATCCTCCAGGTTCACATAGAGATTGCACTGTGAACCGGACCAGTCCATCTCTTTTTTCGCAGAACCGATCACCGTTCCGCCCTCTGTATAAATGGTATGTCCATCCTCTGATGCGTAATATGGTTTTTCGTTCAGATCTGCATCGAGAAAAATAATGTAATACGCTTCCGGCATCTGATCCGGTGTCGTCACGCGCTCCTGTGCATAGCCAAGCAGGTTGTTGTCCGGATCATAGAATGCATAGGTAGTAGCGGATTTTGTCATCTTATTGATTTCTTCGTCCGTCACAATTTTCATATGGAACCATTCTTCGCCGGAAATAGAGATCGTCCAGGTCTGATCAAAGAGACCGCTGTTTTTCATATACGCGGCAGCCTTTTCATCCGCATAAATGTTTCCCGAAGCGTCAACGTTATCCAGATCACAGCGCATGCGGACGGACGAAGCCGATGCAAGGGCTTCTTTTGCCACATCCGCGTTTTCATACCCTAACTTTTCTTCTGCCACCGAGCATCCGCACAGAAGCAGAAGTCCTGCTGTAAAACCCAAAAACAATTTTGTCGTTTTTCTCATAGATTCCCCTCTCTTTCTTTTGTCAGGACCGATTGGAAAGACCGCCGTCCTTGTCGCGTGCCAGTTCTCTTGCCGCCATCACAGCGAGTGCGGTCAGCTGCGGCAGATATTTTGCATCGTAGATAATCAGAAACGCATTGTCGAACATGATGTTTCCGACGGTAAGATCCATATTGTCGACGATGGCGCCGATCATAGTTCCGTTCAGTTTTACCGAGTAATTGTGGCCGATGGAGCCGGCGTATTCCCGGAGTTCCAGTTTTCCCTCCGGCAGTTCCATCGAGAACTGATCCCGTACGAGTGCAAACTGCTTTTTCAACACACCATACGGCTCGCCGTACAGATAAAAACGGTACGTCGGCAGCGCGTGGAGCAGTTCCTTCGTCATACGGAAGATTTCGGTGTGCATCGCATCGTAGATATAAAATGTTTTCAGCGGCACGGTGCTGTCGATCTCGTAAACCAGGTTTCCGTCTGTATCCTCCAGATCGAAATGCTGGCCCGTCAGGCGGTAATCCTCCGTGAAAGTGTAAATCTGGGACGCCGAAATCTTCTGAAACGGCTGTACCGTTCCGGTTTTGACGAAATGCTCCAGATTCGCTTTTAATTCGCTCTGGAACATCATCAGATCGGAATGGTAGCTTAGATGGTCTGCGAGGTTCTCTGCAACATCTTCATGAATCGGATACACGGGTGTGGTGAGTTTCTTTTTGATAAAGCCTTCGATGAAGGAATATCCCAAATAACCGACATGACCGTCTTTGGTCAGCCAGAAGTAGAGATATTCTCCCTTGGCGTCCGGTCCGAAAACGAGTGCTTTCTGCCGCATCGTGTAGAATTTTGCAAGCCATGCAGAACCGAACGGTGTATCGACGTTCTTGTAAGCCTCATAAAATTCTTCGATTTTCCGCGGCTTCTCCATGGAGATCATGGCAATCATATCCGTCATGGAATTGTAGTTCTCCGGGGTTGCCATGGACCAGATGGCAATGCCGAAAATCAGGACAACCGTGGCGATGGTGAGTGTGATCGTCTCTCCGTAGCCGACCGCCATCAGATAGATGCCCAGCAGCGTGACAGCGCCGCCTGCGATGCGGAATTTCCATTTTCTCTTTTTCAACTGAATACCGCCTCCTCTCTTTTCGTTACTTTTATTGTACTTGCTCCCCTTTTTTGTGTCAATTGAAACTCGCTCCTCCGCTCTATTTTGTTCTGCCTGGCGGGACAAAGAAAGCGTGTCGGCGCATCTTTTTTTGTCAGAATGCATCCGGCACGCTTTGTTTCAAAAATTTAATGAACGAAAAGAAATTATGAAATTGGAATCACGCGTCCCGTTTCTGCCATAGTTCGGTGGGAAATGGAAATTACGGTACGGTTTTTGGAAACCCTTTGCAATGCATTTAATACCATTTTTTCCGTCTCTGCATCAAGGTTTGCGGTAATCTCATCGAGGAGCAGAATTTCAGGCTCCGCTGCGGCTGCACGGGCAATCGAGAGGAGCTGCCACTGACCCTGTGAGAAGAGATCCTGTGTACAGATCGTATCATATTGGTTCGGAAGCGCCTCGATGGTCTTTGCAAGTCCGGTCAGCTCTGCTGCTTTTTTTACATCTGTATCCGAAATCTTTGCATCATACAAAGTAATCTGGTCTTTTACCGATCCCGGCACCATGTGGAACGACTGCTCCACATAGCCGAAAACCTTTCGTTTCTTTGCATCCGGCAGATCGACAGATGGAACACCCCAAATCAGAACCATTCCTTTCTGTGGTTCATATAAACCGAGCAGCAGTTTGAAAATAGTACTCTTTCCGGCACCCGTTCGTCCCAAAAGTGTTACCTGCTCGCCTTTTTTGATCTGCAGACTTACATCGTTTAAGATGACCTGGCTTTCGTCATATCCAAACGTCACATTTTTTAGCTCAGCCGCTATGCCGTAATCTGTATTTTCAGTCAGCGCAGCCGGCTCTTTCTTCTCTTCCAGGCTGTAAAATTCATTGATTCTTTCCATACCGGCAAACGCAGACTGAATTGTCTGGATTTCCATACCAAGACTTTCGACCGGAGCAAAGATCTGGGAAATATAGTTTATAACAGCAACGGCGGTTCCGGCGGACATGCCGAACAGTTTTAAAACGGTCGGATTGCCGGAGGCCGAAAGCAGCATGACAACAGCAACAACAATGGCATTTAAAATCAGGACGACCGGAGAATAGACGGCATCGTAAAAATTGGTCTTCTCCATTGCGCTGTAGCTGTCATCAATATAGTGCGCATACTGCTGCTCCATATACGTCTCTTTCTGCAGACAGTGAATGGTACGGATGTTGTGCAGCGTCTCTGGAACGTGACCCGAAGCACGGCTGACTGCACGGCGGTTGGCAATCTGGGAGGCCAGCATGTTTTTCTGAACATAACGGGTAAAGAGGAACAGAACAGGGAGTAAAATAATCAGAACAATCGTAAGTCCACGATTAGTCACCCAAATGACGGCAAGAATGCTTAAGATTTTGCACGTATCGGCAAACATACTGATGATCCCGGAGGTAAACAGGTTTTCCACTGTGTCGACGTCACCGACAAATCTTGATACGAGAGCGCCCGGCTCCTGGCGGTTCAGCTCGTTGGCGGAAAGGCGTCCGAACTTTTCCATCAGACTGCTTCGGAGTGCATGTGTAATTTTCTGGCCGAATACCGTCAGAAGACTCTCTCGTGCCGACTCCAGAAGACCCGTCAGGGCAAGAAGTCCGAAATACAGCAGAATTCCTTCCATCCAGAGGGTATGCTTCTTTGTCAAAAGGTCAATCAGCTGTGCCAGCACAAGAGGCGGGAGCAGTGCGAAAATAACCGCACCGCAGACGACTCCCAAAAGTGCGGCTGATAAAACGCCGTGTTTTCGAACGGTTTCTTTGATTACCCGCAATACAGATTCTTTCTTTTGCATCAAAAGCTGCCTCCCTTCGTCTGATTGCTGCAGAGCTCTGCGTAGGACGGAACCGTTGCAAGGAGTTCCTCATGTGTGCCGACCTTCGTATGGCACTCATCCATCCAGATGACCTGATCCATCTGGTCGAACAGATAGAGGCGATGGGAAATGAGGATTATAATAGAGTCTTTTGCCAGCTCCTTTAAATTTAAAAAAATTTGTGCCTCCGTCTCTTTGTCGAGTGCCGAAAACGGATCGTCGAGAACCAGAACCGGCCGTTTGTGGTACAGGGTTCGCGCAAGGGCAAGGCGCTGCGCCTGACCACCGGAGAGGCGGACACCGCCCGTTCCGACCAGGGTATGGATTCCGTTTTCCATTGCTTTCACTTCATCTTCCAGGCAGACGACTCGGATCATCTCCTCTGCGCCCTCTTTTCCCCCGAGACGGATATTCTCTTCCACACTTCCATGGAACAGCTCCTGGTCATGGCCAAGATAACCGACCATGCGGTTCCGGTCTGCTTTTTCCATTTTTCCAAGTTCTTTTCCGCCGAAGGTGATGCTTCCCTCATACGGCGACTCGCAGAGAAAAGTCTTTCCAAGCGTTGACTTTCCGCATGCGACAGGTCCCGTTACACCGATGATCTGGCCAGGAGCCGCCTGAAACGACAGGTCATGGATGATCTCTTTTCCGTTTGGATAGGCAAAATGCAGGTGATCGACGTTAAGCTCTGCAGGCGCTGCGGCTGGAAGCTCCGGTTCTGTTTTGGAATTCTGCAGCAAAGGTTTGATTCGTTTCCAGGAAACCTGCGCTTTATGTACCGCATTAAAAAGCTTCGCAGCGCTCGATGATTTGGTGGCAAGCTTTGTGTAGCAGGACAAAAACGTGGTAAATACGGCGATGTTCCACGGTGTCCATCCCTCCTGCAGGACGTTTCTGCCTCCAAAATACAGGATAAACAGAATGCTCGTCATCGAGATCATACGGTAAATCGGCGGCATAGCTGTGTTCCAGATATTGGCGCGCACAGCGGCAGATTCGTAAGCCGAAAGATTCTCCTCATAAGCGGCCTTTCTGTCCTCCTCACAGCCAAAGACACGATACGTGATGGCATTTGTCGCACGGTCCAGGGTTGTAGCACTTAATGCACCCGACTGTACCTTATAGGCAGCGCCCGTTTTCTGTACCATGACCTTCATCTTTTCGGCAATCACGTAAGAAATGGGTGGGAAAATCATGCAGAGAAGAGCCAGGCGCCAGTCGTACCAGAGCAGCATACACGCATAGGAGAGAAGAGCAACACCGGTATCAAAGATTTCCGTTGTAAATTTCCGCATTCCTTCTACGCAATCGTCTACATCGAGAATGGCCTTCGTCAGTACATTTCCGGTACCTTCCGCTTCCAGCTCCAAACGGCTTTTGCGAACCAGCGTTCCGTAAAGAATCTGCTTCATATGCCGGTTGACGTTGTTGGCAAATCTTCTGACATAGAACCGTTTGAAATAGCGGGAAACCTGCACAATGCCAATACTCACGACATAGGCCGTGACCAGCATCAGCATCTGGTGGAAGGTTCCTGTGCCGCCGAGGAGATCAACCAGCTTTCCTGTCATTTTTCCCTCAAACCAGGGGCCTGCAAGAAGTCCCAGGTTATAGATGAGACCGGAAACCGTAACAAAAAAGAGAATTTTCCATTCTTCCTGAAAGTAAGAGAGCATCCGGTTCGGGCGAAAGGTTTCATCCTTCATCGCTGCTGCCTCCTTCTGCTGTTGCTTTTATTGTTTTATCTGCTTTTTCACTTAAAATTTTTGAAAGTTCCGCAAAATGATTCTGCCGTTCTCTCTTCGATTTCCAGTACAGCTTGTCCAGTGTTTCGCAGAAGCTTTCTGCCTCCTTTTCCGGAAGCTCCAAAAGCAGCCATTCATAAAAAACCGTTTCAATTTCTGCTTTGGAATTTTTCAAAGTTTCTGCTTTTTCCGTAGCATACAGAAGCTGGCTTCTGCCGTCCCACGGATTCGGTTTCCGGATCAGATATCCCTTTGCCTCAAGGCTTGCAGCGCGTCTTGCAGCAGCTCCTTTATCAATCTTTAACTGTTCGCGCACTTCCGTCTGCGTGATGCCCGGATGATGGCGCACCAGATGGATAAAGTCAAATTCTGCCGTACCGATGCCTTCTTCTTTCATTGCCTGCACCGTAAATTTCCCGGCTTCCCGCGCTATTTTTGTTATTTTCCGTTCTGTTGGATCCATTTTTCTGTTCCTCCTGTCCATTCTCGATCTGTTTCAAATAGATGCATATACAACTAATTAGATGATAGTACAACTAATTGAAATTGTCAATCTATAGATCTTCTGGTTGACGAAGTATCGTCCGAACTTTATAATAGAAGTATTCGGCTGTTAAAAACAGTCAGTCTATCAATAAGGAGATGTATCTTATATGGAAAAGAAACATACGCGCGGCAGCTTTACCGGATCGATCGGCTTCGTGCTTGCTGCTGCAGGAAGCGCGGTTGGACTGGGAAATATCTGGCGTTTCCCTTATCTTGCCGCAAAAGACGGAGGCGGAACCTTTATTTTAGTTTATATCGTACTGGCTCTGACCTTTGGATTTACCCTGCTGACAACTGATATTGCCATCGGAAGAAAAACCGGACAAAGTCCGCTTGTCGCTTACGGTAAAATTCACCCGGGCTGGAACGGTCTTGGCCTTCTCGCCAGTATCGTGCCGGTTGTCATCCTGCCTTACTACTGCTCCATTGGCGGCTGGGTATTAAAATACCTGTCTGTGTTTCTCACCGGACATGGCACTGCTGCTGCCGAGGATGGTTACTTTACCGGCTATATTACCGGTACATGGCAGCCGATTGTGTGGTTGGGAATCTATCTTTTTCTTACCGCATTCGTTGTATATCGTGGTGTCAATAAGGGAATTGAAAACTACAGCAAAATTCTGATGCCGATCCTTCTGATTTTAATCATCGGAATTTCCATTTTTTCGCTGACACTGACCCATACCGATGCAGACGGTGTAGTCCGTACGGGACTGCAGGGTATGAAAATTTATCTCGTTCCGAATTTTAAAGGAATGACGCCGCAGAAATTTTTCACCGTCTTTGTCGATGCACTCGGACAGCTTTTCTTTTCGATCAGCGTTGCGATGGGTATCATGGTTGCCTACGGTTCCTACGTAAAAAAAGAAACAAACCTGATGAAATCGATCAATCAGATTGAGATTTTTGACACCATCGTTGCGCTGCTTGCCGGTTTGATGATCGTTCCTGCTGTATTTACCTTTATGGGAGCAGAGGGTATGTCCGCCGGCCCTGGTCTGATGTTTGTCTCCCTGCCGAGGTCTTTCAGTCCATGGGAGCAGCAGGCGGCGTAATCGGAACCATTTTCTTTCTTATGGTCTCCTTTGCAGCCATTACATCTTCCGTATCGGTCATGGAATCCATTGTTTCCTGTATGATCGACAAATTTCACATCAGCAGAAAGAAGAGCACGGTTATTGTAACCGTTTATGCATGTCTCGTCGGTATCATCGTATGCCTCGGCTACAATGCACTTTATTTTGAACTGAAGCTTCCAAATGGCGCAACGGCTCAGATCCTGGATGTCATGGATTTTATCAGCAATAACCTTCTGATGCCGCTTGTTGCACTTCTCTCCTGTATTCTGATCGGATGGGTTGTAAAGCCGCAGGTCATCATCGATGAGGTGACGCTGGGAGGATATAAGTTCGGTCGAAAGAGGCTGTATATCGTCATGGTGAAGTTTATTGCACCCGTGCTCCTTGCCGCACTGCTGCTGCAGTCGTTCGGTATTTTAAACGTCTGATCACTACGATACCAGATTGCTATGTGCTTTGCACTCACGCAATCTTCAAAACATTCGTAATCCGCTCATTTTCCTTCGAAAAATGGCTCCTTACTTATGTTTTTGGCGAGTCAAGAGATCAAAAAAGCATGTTTTCCGGTGGCTTTTCCAGAAAACATGCTTTTTTTGTGCCTGTCTGCACATATTTCTAACAGGTGAAACCCTTACATCCTGCGAATTAACGTTCCATTTACACCAAGTATCTCTCCATCAAATTCCCGGGCAAAAAGTACTTCCCCGTCTCCTTTTACTTTTATCTTCTCATCCGATGCGTTGAGCAGAACTTCGATTTTATTTCCCTCTTCGTCTAGTTTAATATACTCTACACACCGATCATTTTCATAACCATTCGGAAAATGGAAATGCAGGCTTCTGCACACTTTTTCATTTCTTCGAAGCATGATCAGTTTCCGCATCGTTGCAATTTTTTTCTGATTCTCTTCGCTTTCAATTTCACTCCAAGGCATACATCTTCTGCAGTCCGGATCATGAGCGCCTTCCATTGCGATCTCCGTTCCATAATAAATACAGGGGCTTCCCGGAAGCGTAAAAAGGATTGCAAGCTGCTGGTAGAACTTGTCCAGATCGTGAAAACGGTTCATCAGCCTCTCGGTATCGTGGGAATCCAGGAGATTAAAAAGTACATCGTTATTCTGCTGCATATACATGGTATAGCAACGGTTTACCATATATTCAAATTCTTCTTTTTTCATTGTTTTATCAAGAAAGAAATCATGGATTCCGCTCAGCAGCGGGTAGTTCATGACAGAATCATATTCATCTCCCTGCAGCCACTGGCTTGCATCATGCCAGATTTCCCCCAGAAGATAAATATCCGGCTTTATCGTTTTTAAATGCTCTCTTATCCGCTTTAAGAACCTGTGCGACACTTCGTTTCCTACATCGAAACGAATTCCGTCGATATCAAACTCCCGTACCCAGTCCTCACAGATTTTACAGAAATACTGTATCACCTCTTCGTTGTTTGTGTTCAGCTTTGGCATCCCGTCTGTAAATGCAAAGGAATAGAACCGTCGGTCTCTGGTGTCTCCCCTTTTTTGAACCTGTTCCCAGTCCTCTACCATAAACCAGTCCGCATAACGAGACTCTTTTCCATGCTCCAGGATATCTATCCACGGCTCAAATTTTCTTCCACTATGATTAAACACTGCATCTACCATAATGCGGATTCCTTTTTCATGTGCTTCTTTGCAAAGCACTTTCATTGTATCCGCATCGCCAAAAAACGGATCTATTTTTGTATAATCGGTCGTGTCATATTTGTGGTTGGACTCTGCTTTCATGATCGGATTCAGATAAATACCGGTAATCCCAAGTTCCTGCAGATACGATAATCTCTGACGGATCCCTTCCAGGTTTCCTCCGAATTTTTCTTCGTTTGTTACGGTTCCGTGATTTCTCCAGGGTGTGATATCATCTCCGTTTTTTTCCGGTGTCCCGTTGCAGAACCGATCCGGGAAAATCTGATACCAGATCGTTTCGTTTACCCATGCCGGTGTGCGATTGATATCTGCCGGGTTCATCCAGGGTACAATAAAGCACTGCTGCATACGGCCATCCATCCGGAGCTGTTCTTCTGTCAGGAAACCATCCTCAAAATAATACCAGACTTCCTTTTCCGTCCGCAGCTCGAAATAATATTTGCATCTTTTGTATTCCGGAAGAAGCGTTGTTGTCCACCAGATCTGATAAGGCAGACGTTTTTTATATATGATTTCCTCTCTTTTCCCGATCCATTTTTCTTTTCCACCCAAAATTCCGGCTTCATAAGGATCTCCGTAATGGATAAAAACCTGTTTTACATCATATCCTGTCTTGATATTGACAATCAGTCTGTCCTCATCCAGGGCATAACTCATCTGTTCTGAAGTTTTATGGTATACACCGCTAAATTCCATCTCATTTTCCTCCCGTATAGCTCTAAAACTGTTTTTTGCATCCTTGTAAGAAACACGATCACTTTTTGTTTCGTATTGTTTCGTAACTTTACTATAAGCCTTTTTTATTTCTTCGTCAATCAATTTCCATTTTTCCCTGCGCTTTCGTAAAATTCAGATAATTTTCAGGATGATTTTTGTGCAGGATGCTTTCTTTTTTCGAAACTTAGCGAAACATTTCTTTTTCACGGTATGGATTGCTTTTTATCTTATGTTTTTATATAATGATACGGGGGCAAAAGGTTTTTTGACCCCTTTGATACCAGATTGCTACGTGCTTTGCACTCCCGCAATCTTCATATAATAGCGTTAAAAGAACTCCATCATGATAGCTGGGGGAGTTTACATTTTTTGTTTTGTGAAAGGATTGCCGATTATGACTACCATTCAGGATATTGCTGATAAAATGGGAGTTTCCAAGAGCACGGTATCCAAAGCGCTCAATGACGCGCCTGATATCAGCGAAGCTTTACGGAAACAGGTTTTGGAAACTGCCGTGGCTCTGGGTTATACGAAGCTGCGGCGTTATAAGAAACCAACAAAAAAAGTCTGTATTATAATAGAAAAAGAAAATATGCGGTATCAGGAACCGCATCATTTTGCCTATGATATCCTGGTAGGTTTTCGTCAGATGGCAGAACCTGCAGGCTTTGATGTTGAAATTGTACCCGTTGATATTAAGGCGCAAAGAAACCAGCAATATGATGTTTTTATGCTGGAGCATGATTATATAGGAGCTTTTGTAGTCGGCTTTTCCCTGAGCGATCCCTGGATTCAGGACTTTAAGGTCAGCCGCACACCGGCTGTTCTTTTCGACAACTATATGGTAGGGAATCCTTCCACCGCTTATGTAGGTATTGATAATGAGGAGGGAATGGAACTTGCCGTCTCTTATCTTGCAGGACTTGGACACCGGAAGATCGCCTATCTGAGCAGTTCCCTCGGTGCCCGGGTTCTCCAGGCACGCCATGCTGCCTTTCTCCGTTCCATGCACCAGCACGGACTGAAGACTTCTCCTGCTACGATCGGCTGTTCTTATTATCTGTCAGAATGTATGGAAAAGCACCTTCCCCGTTTCCTGGAAAATGGAATCACTGCTATTATTTGCAACCAGGATACCCTGGCAAGTGCAACGCTCACGCAATGTCAGCAGCTGGGATTCCAGATTCCTGATGATATCAGCATTATCGGATTTGATGACCTGCCGATTGCTGCTTGTACGTCACCGCCCCTTACAACCATCAGACAAGATCGGCTGGAGCTCGGAAAAAGTGGATTTTTTGCATTGTCAAGTCTTCTCAATCACATCCCAATCAGTACGTATTTGTTGCATGCACAGCTGATTCAGCGGGAATCGACAGGGAAGGTTCCTTCATAAATTCATCTCATCAACAATATTTGCCGGTTTTGCAGTCATTTCTACCCATGCCGGTATAAAACCGCTTTTGACAGCGTTTCTTACAGATCTGACATTAGACCAGGCGGTACAGTAAAAAGGTACTTTTCCCCTGTTTATGATCTCTTTTGTAAGTCTGCTTGTCAGTGCAGAGGCAATCCCCTGTCGTCTGTATTCCGGCAAGACATCCACACCGATCTGCCACATATCGTCGCAATCGGCAGAACAGGCGGCAAGTCCCACCAGCGTACTTCCATCATATGCGCCGACGCCAAGTACATCCAGATTCTTCCGATCTTCGCAAAGCGCATTGCTCCATTCCGGTCGATACAAATCCGCAAAATCTTCCTGTGTCAATACTCGTGTCTCATAGGCGCAGGAAAGAGTCGGTATCCGGCTGATGTCCGGCAGATAGTATTCTGCCATGAAACATATTTTGTGACCTTTTTCAGCTAAACGTTCATTCAGCCAATGCATGTTTGGTGTCTCAAAACAGTGGTAAAATTCGAATTTGTCTACATACGCAGATACCAGATCCATCGTCTCCGGTATGGAAGCCGCCATGATATTATTTCCATAGGAAACCAGATTGCAGGTAATAGGCTCTTTCAAATATTTGCGGGCCTTCTTTCCTAATTTTATGGGAACAACAACATTTTTGTCCGCCTTGAAATCTTCCACGCGGCACCCCATATCTTCCGCAGACTGCCTCATGGCAAGCTCCATCATTTCACGATTCATCATATGCTTTTCTCCTTTATGAGTTTGTAATAGAAACTGCTGGGCATCAGAGAAGCTCATTCCCTGCAGTTATTTCTGTGGATCAATTTATGATTATTCCTGGCTCTTTTTCATCTCTGCCTCAAATGTGTTTTCCGTCATATGCGCCCGCAGAATATGAAGCAGCACTCCCGCCGCCCGCTCCATTGCAGCCGGATCGATAGAGGAATAGTTCATGACATACGTATTTTCCTGCTTTATTGCCTCCGCCGCATCCGCGTAATAGCCGGAGAGCGGCTTTAATTTCACACCACGGGATTTCGCCTGCGTGACAATCGACTCTTCTTTCAAATCCGTGCGAAGATGCATCAGAAAATGAACGCCTGCTTCTTCCTCCTCGATGGTCACGTAATCACCGAGCGGCTTCTTTTCGAGTTCCTGTAAAATCAGATCTCGTTTGTTCTGATAATAGTTTCGCAGCCGGTTGATATGTTTTTCGAAACTGCCATTCTCAATAAACTCTGCCAGTGTGTACTGCTCAAAGTTGGAGACGGTGCAGGAATAAAACGACAGCTCGCGATAAAATTTCTCCGCTAATGTCTGCGGAAGCACCATATAGCTGATCCGTACCGTGGAGGCAAGTGTTTTCGTAAACGTATTCATATAGATGACCTTGTCCGAAACGTCGATACTCTGCAGTGTCGGAAACGGCTTTCCGCCGAGACGCAGCTCACTGTCATAATCGTCCTCAATGATATAGTGATGATCTGATTTTGCTGCCCAGCCGAGCAGTTCATAACGGCGGCTGACCGGCATGACTGTCCCGGTTGGAAAGTGATGGGACGGGGAGGTATGAATAATATCAACCGATCTTTTTTCCAGCTCCTGCACCGAAACACCGTCCTGGTCGAGCGGCACTGGCTCGTACCGCACCTTCATACTCTCATAAATCCGCGCAATTTTGTGATACCCGGGATCCTCTACTCCATAAACAAGATCGTTTCCGAGAAGCTGAATCAGAAGGTTATGCAGATACTCCGTTCCTGCGCCGACAATAATCTGCTCCGGCAGCACCTGCATTCCACGAAACTCTCGCAGATATTTTGCAATCGCACTGCGCAGCTTTAAAATCCCGGCGCACGGGGAATTGATCATGAGCTGGATCCGGTTGTCATTCAGGACAGCACGCACCGTCCGCGTCCAGATTGTAAACGGAAAAATCTCGCTGTCCGTCTGGTTACTGGAAAAATCCGCAAAATAGGAAGTCTCCCCGTTTGCTACCTGCAGGATCTCTTTTGGCACCGCATCCCGCATGGAATCCTCAATTTCCAGATCAGCCGCATAGAATCCGCGCTTTGGCATGGAATACAGATAGCCTTCCGCAACAAGCTGCGCATAGGCATTCTCGACGGTAATGACGCTGATACCCAGATTTTTCGCGAACGTCCGTTTCGACGGCAGCTTCTCTCCAGGGCGGATATTTCCCAGCAATATGTCATTTTTGATACATTTATATAAATATTCATACAGGGAATCTGACCCTATATTCGCAAAATTATACGTCAGCATCCGACCGTTCTCCTCTCATCTGACCTTACTGAATATATTTGTTTTGGCAATTTTTTTATAGTCACTTTACCAGTATACTGTGTGGCAGAGCAAAAGTAAAGCTAAAACAGGAACTAAAATTTTTCAGACACGGAGGAACTTATTATGACAGCAGCAAATGAGAGATACAAACTGAACAAAGAACTGGCACAGATGTTAAAGGGTGGCGTGATCATGGACGTTACCACTCCGGAGCAGGCGCATATTGCCGAGGAAGCTGGTGCCTGTGCCGTTATGGCACTGGAGCGGATTCCTGCAGACATCCGTGCAGCCGGCGGCGTTTCCCGTATGAGTGATCCGAAGATGATCAGCGGCATTCAGGAAGCCGTTTCCATTCCGGTTATGGCAAAATGCCGCATCGGCCACTTTGTAGAGGCACAGGTTCTTGAAGCCATCGAAATCGACTACATCGACGAGAGTGAGGTTCTCTCCCCGGCGGATGATGTCTACCATATTAACAAACGAAATTTCAAAGTACCGTTTGTCTGCGGTGCAAAGGATCTCGGCGAGGCACTCCGCCGGATCAACGAGGGAGCGTCTATGATCCGTACCAAAGGTGAGCCGGGAACCGGCGATATCGTACAGGCGGTCCGCCATATGAGAAAAATGAACAGCGAAATTCAGAAACTGACCTCAATGCGTGAGGATGAGCTGTTTGAGGCAGCCAAGGTCCTGCAGGTTCCATACGATCTTGTTCAGTATGTTCATGATAACGGCCGTCTCCCGGTTGTCAACTTTGCAGCCGGCGGTGTGGCAACGCCTGCCGATGCAGCGCTGATGATGCAGCTCGGAGCAGAAGGCGTCTTCGTCGGATCCGGTATCTTCAAATCCGGCAACCCGGCAAAACGTGCCGCTTCCATCGTAAAAGCTGTTACCAACTACACCGATGCCAAACGGATCGCAGAACTCTCCGCTGATCTCGGCGAGGCTATGGTCGGCATCAACGAGCAGGAAATCGCCTTACTGATGGCAGAAAGAGGAAAATAATGAAAATTGGAGTGCTTGCATTGCAGGGCGCATTTGCAGAACATGAAAAAGTATTAGAACAGCTTGGCGCCGAATGCATCGAACTGCGGCAGGCCCGCGATCTTGCCGAGCCTTACGATGCACTTGTACTGCCGGGCGGCGAGAGTACCGTTCAGGGAAAGCTTTTAAAAGAGCTTAGCATGTTCGATATCATGAAAAGCCAGATTGAAAACGGCATGCCGGTCCTCGCAACCTGTGCCGGTGCAATTCTTCTGGCAGAAACGATCGACGGACAGATGAAGGGACAGCCAGAGCAGTATTTCGGCACGATTCCCATGTGCATCAAGCGGAACGCCTACGGCCGACAGTTAGGCAGCTTCCACACAGAAGCACCGGTTGTGGGCATTGGAACAGTGCCGATGACGTTTATCCGTGCGCCGTATATCGCATCTGTGGGGAACGGCGTGGAAGTGCTCGCGGTTGTGGAAGAGCGGATTGTCGGTGTAAAATATAAAAACCAGATGGCCTTCTCCTTCCACCCGGAGCTCGACCCGGATATGAGGATTCATAAGACATTTCTTTCGATGATCAGCAACGTATAAAGCAAAAGACTGTGCAAATCATAAATTCATTTGCACAGTCTTTTGCTCTGTTTTCATACCGCAATGCAGTCCCATGGAATAATTTGAATCTTTTCCGGAGAAACACCATCTATTTTTAGGGTTCCCCTGTCACCGATTCGAATCCGGTCTTTTTCCCGGCTTACGTTCTCCCGTGTGACAAGATTTTCCGTGAAACCATTATCCATATAATGGATGAAAAAAACGTTGTTATCTCTGAAGAAAATAAAATCTGATCGCAAAAAGCTCCAGCTTCTCGTTGATTTTTCATCCGAGAAGCTGGAGCTTTCCACGTTGTTTACCTGCCATAAAGCATTTTTGAATTATTATTTGATACGTTTCAGTTCATACTGTCTCGTACCAAGACCAATTTTCTCTGCCTGGTCAAGGGTTGCCTGCCATTCAATATTCGGATTGGAATCCTTGAAATGATCGTGGTGGCAATGCCATCCCGGCTCTGCAAGATGCTCGCCAAGCTGACTGTTTTCGATCGGAGTTGCCTTCAGGCAGGCATCGGCACACGCCTGATCAAGAGCAACCGGGTCGAAGCTTGCAAACATTCCGATATCCGGCAGGATCGGAGCATCGTTCTCACCATGCAGTCACAGTTCGGGCTGATATCCTGTACCAGAGAAATATGGAAGCACGGACGTCCATGACAGACAGCCTGTGCATACTCCGCCATTTTCCGGTCGAGAAGCTCGTTTGCACTGCTGTTTGGATTGTAAACCGCATCAAAACTGCAGGCACCGATGCAGCGGCCGCATCCTTTGCATTTGTCATAGTCAATGACTGCTTTTTTATCCACATAGGAAATTGCATCGCTTCCGCATTCTTTTGCACAGCGGTGGCAGCCACGACAGACATCCGTATTGATCGCCGGTTTTCCACTGGCATGCTGCTGCATCTTTCCGGCGCGGCTTCCGCATCCCATACCGATATTTTTCAGTGCACCGCCAAAGCCCGTTGCTTCATGGCCTTTGAAATGGCTCAGACTGATAAAAATATCTGCGTCCATGATTGCATGGCCAATCAATGCTGTTTTGCAATATTCTCCGTTGACAACCGGAACTTCGATTTCATCGGTTCCTCGCACTCCATCTCCGATGATAATCTGGCATCCTGTGGTAATGGTATTGAATCCATTCAGATTCGCACAGTCAAGATGCTCCAGGGCATTTTTTCTGCTGCCCGGATATAACGTATTGCAGTCTGTCAGAAACGGAAGGCCTCCCTGCTCTTTACAGAGATCTGCAACCACTTTCGCATAATTCGGACGAAGAAACGCCATGTTTCCCAGTTCGCCAAAATGCATTTTGATTGCGACGAATTTGCCTTCCATATCAATGTCTTTGATGCCAGCAGCAATACAGAGCTTTTTCAGCTTGTCAAGCTGACTCGTTCCAACCGGACATCGAAAGTCGGTAAAATAAACCGTTGACTTTTCCATTTTGTCATTCCTCCTGATTTGTCATTTTTTGACAGCATATCACTTCAAGCTAGGTTGAAGTCAAGTATAATTTGTGGTCTTCTGTTTGTCTCTTGGGCTTGTCTTTTTTCTGGATTTTTCGTATACTGAACATAGTTTTTAAGCAACTGAAAATACAGAAGTGCTTTGGAGGTCATGTTTATGATAAAGGCAGTATTATTCGATATGGATGGTATCCTGTTTGACACCGAGATTGTAATGAAAGAGGGCTGGCAAAAAGCTGCCCGGGAGCTGAATTTTACGCTCACGGAGGAACATCTTTCGCAGATGCGCGGCAGTGCGCTTCCGCGGAGCAGAAAGCTGTTTGAGGAGTGGTTTCACGGACAGGTGACATACGATGAAGGACGCGCAATCCGCACGGCGTATCTAAACGATTATATTCGACGCAACGGTGTCCCGGAAAAACCAGGGCTTCATGAGTTTCTTTCCTGGCTCAAAGAGCATTCGATCAAAGTTGCCGTTGCTACTTCTACAACGCGGCGCATTGCGGAAGACTATTGGAAACAGTCTGGCATTGACCAGTATATCGATGCTTCAGTCTGCGGGGATGAGGTAATCAACAGCAAGCCGGATCCGGAAATTTTCTTAAAAGCAGCGTCTCTTCTGAAAGTTCCGATTGCTGCATGCATAGTAGCCGAAGACAGCATCAATGGTCTGAAGGCCGCGCGTGCAGCTGGTGCCATCTCCTGCATGATCCCGGATCTGACACCGTATACAAAAGAGCTTTTTCCATTTTGTGATTATGTGAGTCCTTCTCTTTTGGCCTGTAAAGAAATTCTGCTGCAGACTCCAGAAGCGGACAAACTGAAAAGCTGGAAGTAAAAAATCATACATAAATTCAATTATTTTACTGTAAGAAAGTCCTCCACACAGAATCTTTCTGCTGTGGAGGACTTTCTTTAACACGTTTTCATCATCTGTTCGTTTATTCTACATCTACCGGCGAATCATACGATTCCATAACATTGTAGATCTGTTCTGCTGCTGTTGTACGCAGTTTCTGCTGTGTGCTCTGGTTTGCGCATTTTTCGTATTCACGCATAAAGGCAGTTGCTGCGGTGTCAACATCTTCGGCATTTTTCAGTCTGTCCAGCAGATTCGGATTGTAGTCGGAAAGGTAGGCCATCAGACTGTCGAGCTGGCCGGACAGGCTTCCAAGGCTCTTTCCAAGATCAATGGTATATCGGCACAGATACTCTTTGATCGTTGGATCTGTAAAACCACAGAGACCATATCCATATCTTCCGCCACTGTAAAGGCCAAAACGGGAACTTCTGATCACTTCGTCACGGGAAATGATTCCGGCATCAACAAGGTTCGTGTACTGCTCTCCGCTCAGGCTTGTGCGGCTGGTAGAGCCATACTCAAGCAGTGTCGGATTGAGGTCTGTGGATGCCTCGTTTGCAATATTTCCCATAATACCGGCGGCTCCTTCTTTTGTAAATCCGTGCATCAGGAAGTAATTCCAGATCTTTTCTGCGTTCGTTCCACCGATTTCATCGTCGGCTGCAAAACGACGGATCGTCAGAATCGTGTCACAGTCCACCGGGCGGTCGCAGGTGATACCGGCGTTTTCGTTCAGCGCTTCTACAATTTTTCCTTCTCCGTCATACAGCGCCACATGGCCATTATAGCAAATAACATCGCCTGCGCGTGCCTCATCCAGGCTTGCAACCTCCGTTCCAAGGCTGCGCCATCCGCCGGAGATCGTATATTCACCGTCGTACGCACCGCAACGGGTCAGAATCTGCCATACAAAATGAGAGCAGTCAATACCGTCCGTCAGGGAGTTTCCACCCCAGACGTATGGTCTGCCAACGAACTGTTTTGCAAATGTGATAATACCGTTTCCGGTTGAGGTTTTTACTTCATAAACCGTTTCTTTTTTATAGGGAAAGGCTTCATTTTCAGACGGATCGATCACCTGATCCGCCAGTTTCATCTGATCCTCTCTGGTGCCGGTTACATATTCCAGCGCCTCTTTTCCCTGCTGCAGATAATCCGTACGGACAAAACCGCGGACGTCGCCCGATTCAATATAAACCCACTCCTGATCCGCATCGGCGATCACAAAACAGAGTGCCTTTGCCGGAAGTGTTCCCACGATCCGTGCGCTGGTGGAACCGCTTTCGCGGACGTTTAATCTGGTATCGACCTTTGCGTAGGCGTACGCTTTGTCGACCTGTGCGAAACCTGCGCGGAGATCTTTTTTCATGGAGCTGATATATTTTCCGTAATCAATCGTCTGAATCCAGTCATCCGCCTGTGTCTCATCATTTTTCGGTGTTTCTGTCGGGGCTGGTGCAGGCGTCTCGGTTGGCACCGGTGTTTCTGTTGGTTCCGGGGTTTCGGACGGGACTGGAGTCGGCGTTTCACTTGGGGATGGCGTTACCGACGGTTCTGGAGTTTCGCCTGGAGTTGGTTCCGGGGTTTCACTTGGAGATGGCTCCGGCATCTCGCCTGGATTCGGGTCTTCCGGTGTCTCCGTTGGAGTCGGATCCTCTGTCGGTTCTGGCGTTTCCGGTACTTCTGGCTCCTCTGTGGAAGCGGCATTTTCATCCTGAGATGGTACGGACGGTTCTTCTGCTGGTGTCTCGGTTTCCTGTGTTTCTACAGCCGGAACAACGGCTTCTTCTGTGTTTCCGTTTTCCGTTTCACTTTGCGTGGCCGGTGCATCCGCCTGATCTTTCTGCGTTTCCTGCACCGTTTTCGCTGTCTCCTCTGCATGCGCCGGTGCAGCCGAACCGAGAAGCATTCCAGCTGCCACGCCGAACGCTGTTACCGTTGTGCCAAATTTTTTCTTTGAAATCATATATGTTTTGCTCTCCTCTCTGCTGTTTGTCGATTTCTGCCTGCCATTTTCTGCTTTTGAGGCCGTTCGGATGAAATCACAAAAATGTATCGTTCCTGTAAAGTCTGGCCTCTTTTTTTGAAGATAAACCAAAAATGATATCATTCGTTTTCATTGTGCAAAAAATTTCACGTATTTTCTATATTGTATCACAGACAACATCAGATGCAAAGAAACAAATCACATATTGAGGAATTTTTCTGTTTAACGCGTGAAATTGAGAGAGATTCTCTGTAAATTCTCAGGAACCGGACGGAATGCGGATCAGAAGCCGTTTTCCATTCTGCTCTGATACCGTCAGAACCGGAATATGTTTCTTGCGGAGCTGGTGCATGACCGGATAGGCCGCAAAGAGATCACCGCTGACACAGACAGCCTCCGGCTTTTCTTTTAACAAGTCCGACAGGTATTCCCGCAGGCGTATCTTCCATTCTGCTTTTTCAAGTGATGACATGGCATAACTGCCACAGATGTTCAGTTCCGGGGCCTCCAGCAGCGGTTTATGAAGAATAACTGCATGCTCCATGCCCGGCATCTGCCGCAAAAGCGCGTCATCCGCATCAATCGCATCGGTACCGATGTGGATCAGAACCGGTGCTTTTGGCACTCCCGCAAGGCTGATGCGACAGGCAGCGACGGCATCGTCAAGCGTTTCTGCGGTGAGAAGAAATCCTCCTTTGTGGCAGAAAGACACACCGGAAAGCCCCGTCGCTTCCTGCAGTGCTTCTTTTTCCAGGCCAAGCCATGTTTCCGGAAAATCATACTTGTAATTGAATGAATTTTCTTTTCGAACCGGCTGCACGCAGTAACCGCCGCGGTTCGATGGGAATATCAGAAATGCAATTTCAGTCGCGGAAAGCTGTTTCTGACATGGAAAAAATTCCGACAGAATCAGAATCTTTTCATCCATTGTTCCTGCCTTTTTCTCCGCTGCGATCCGCTTCCTGTGTTCGGCAAGAAGATCTGCAAACTGCTGCTCCGCCCGCTCATCCGCACGAAAACGCTCCCATTTATGTTCCAAAATCCGTCCGGCCACTGCCACCGCCTCCAGGAAAGCAGCATCGCTTCCGCTGTTATCATCCCATACCGGATTGAACATGCCGATCATACTGGCGAGTTCATTCTTTTCTCCTGTATTATCATTGAGATCGAGCGGCTGTACAAACTTCTCGTCAAACTGCGCAGCCATCTCCGGACTCAAAATTTCTGTGCCAAGTGCCTCCCATAAAAGGCCAAACGCCGCGTACGGAACCTGGTTTTCCCGGATCCGGCTGTCTTTCTGGTGATGGTCGTATTCTCCTCTTCCAATATCAAAAACAATCCCGGCAAAATCCTCCGGCACACGATTTCCGCGCTGGATAGTAAGCTGCGGATTAAAATGCAGAAGCAGTGCCGCAGAGAACACATCATCCGCATGAAATTTTCCGCCGTGCGTAAAAGCAGCGGCATGTTCTTTTTGTATCTGTTCTAATAATGTCATAAAATTCCAACTTCCTTTTTCTTAAGATCTGCTCTATTTTACTCTATCTGGCGGCTGTTTCGCAACGGTTCTATGTAAAGAAAAGCTTGAAAACTTCCTGGCGCGTATTTATTAAAAATCATTTCCGCAGTCTGCACACTTATCTACGAAAATTCTTTTGTGGGTATTTGGAAAATCAAAATGAGCGGCTCCTCTTCCAAGGTTCCGCTCATTTTGATTTTTCTTCCTTTCATACCTGAATCCGGTCTGCAGCTGCATCACACATTGCAATCCGTTTTCCATCCATGCCAAGGATCAATCCACCGTTTATTCTCTGGATGACCTGTACGGTGCTGCCTTCTTTGATTTTACGGCTTCGGAGGAAATCCAGAACATCAGGGATTCCAAACATCCATTTGATGGTACAGATATCACCGGTTTTTTTCTTTGAAAGTGCCTGCATGGTATCCCTCCTTTTTACTTTTTCTATATTGTATTCCCTGAGGAAATATTTAGTCAATAAGAACAATTGGGATACGCTTCTAACTAAAGTTTGTGTGCAAAGCGCTAGAGTGTGTTTGAAAAAGGCTTTTCGTAGTCTGCATGTTCCAATTTGTGGGAGATTTTGTCTGAATGAAGGAGGCGTAGCGGGCTACGGCGACTGAATGAGGGCAAAATATACCGCAAAGTGGGGCGTGCAGGCTGCGGAAATGGTTTTTCAAACACACTCTAGTTTTTCAATCAGAAAAAGAGTTTGCTGCACGCGATCGCAATCGAAGCTACGGCCACGATCCGTTTCAGCAGCGTCTGGTTGATTTTCGTCGCATTTCGTAATTATTATAAATAATCACGCAGAAGACGATTCATCATTATGTCAATTATTAAAGCGTGCTGGGAAAACATTTCTCATTACGTTCTCCACTATCTCTTTAGATTCAGAAAGAATTGACATATTTTATCTGGCATAGCACATGTGACTGCATCCATTTGGAAAGAGCTCTGCTTTCATCGCTCGGATATATTCTTCTTCCGTAGAAGAATCCTCCAGAATCTCCAGCGTGCGGCGCAGATTTCGGATATCACGCTCCATAAAATCGGTATAATTTCCCCGGCCTACCAGCTTCAGATGAGTGATTCCAGCATCGGAAAGCTGTTTTAATGTACACAGGCCGCAGCCGGTTGCGCCGCAGAGGTAACCATCTTCCGATACAGGATTCGTCAGTTCTGATGCAGAATCCCATTCGGATATAGAAATATTTTCTCCCGGACGATTTTTTTCTTGTTTTTCTAATTTAGATTCTGAAAGCGACATCGGTTTCTTCCAGTAAGGAACCCGGCAAAGATATCCCATTTCATCGCAGTGCAGGGAATTGCAGAAAGCACCACTGAACTGGCACAGTTCATTCAAAGCAAATGCCTCGAACTCCGTTGGATAAGTCCATTCTTTTCGAGCGGCTTCTTTCTGCGCAGTTATATGCCGAATCACTGCACGCATTTCCGAGATCGTATTTTTGCGCTGGAAAATGATCCTCTTCGGGTATTCTTTCGCAAAAACCTCTGTCATCGCAGAATTCACCGTTCCCAAATCCCCGCTCAGATGCACCTCACAGTCGATCTTTTCTTTTCGCAGGTACACAAGCAGCGCGGGATCCGCAAGAATATAACTGTCAAACCCTATGCTGCGGCACTGTTGGATGATCTGCGTAATTTCTTCATACTGTTCCGGCCGGTAATACAGCGAATTGAACGCCAGATGTACTGGCTTCTGGTATTTCTGCACCATATTGGCCAGAATTTCCAGTTCACTGAACGATCCAATTTGTACATTATAGTTTAAAACCTCTCTCCGATTCAGCGGCAGAACCGTTCCGTATTTTTCTGACCAGGAAAATGGAACGTAACCGCAAAACAGCTCGTCTGCACCGGCGCGGACGTAACGGGGATAGTCGTCAATGGAGCCG
Organism: Blautia sp. AM47-4; assembly: GCF_003479865.1. NCBI lineage: Bacteria > Bacillati > Bacillota > Clostridia > Lachnospirales > Lachnospiraceae > Blautia > Blautia sp. AM47-4. The sequence continues at coordinate 124,427 of NZ_QUHY01000005.1, read as the reverse complement.
AGGCCTGATGTGATTTTCATAAGTTAAATCCTTTCGCTTGCGCCTCATTCAAATTCAATCTCTTCCTCCGCCTTAGCATACAAATCCAGCTGATTTTCAATATCAAGTCTCTGAACCAGCCAACCTCTTGCAAGACACATCTTCACAAAATCGTCTATACGATTTACTCCATTCATCTCTTTTAACGTTACAACCACACCAAACGGAAGAGAATCTTTTCTTTTCTGCAAACGTTCTTTCGTATTAATCTTAAGTCCCCATAACCCAGAATCATAAGCCTTTCGGGGAACCCTTTTTTCTTTTATTTCTTCACTGATATGTTTCACATTATCCCATTTGCGATACATTTTTCTTGCATCTTCTTCGTACAAAGTAATCTGTTTCTCTTCAGACTGTCGATTGTCATCAATTGCTTTAATCATGGTTGACCCTCTTTTGGCAACAACTCTGCCAAAATGAATATCCATTTCTGTACTCGTATAGTCAACACCCTGTTTGCGATCGCACTGTGGAAAATATGCCAGGGTAGCTCTTGCATAAAACGGGTGCGCATGATCTACAACAGGCACTGGCAGATTATAAGTATAAGTTTCATATTCCTCCGATGCCCCTGTCATAATGAAACGTATTTCATCATCCGGTGTTTTTAAAACCTCATTAATATGCTTTGGCACAACACCATATCCGATTCTATGTGAAATATCATCTCTTCGATTCCATCCGGCAGCTGCATCAATCAGCAATGCTTTCGCCACTTCCCGGCTTAATCCCATAATATGAATCAAATATGCCAGTTTACGTGAAATCCATGGCGCTGCAAATGAAGTTCCCGCTACGTATGCTGCTCCCATATCGTCTTTGCATACCACCATTTTATCTGTATAGACCGTTCCATCACCACCATAATAACTGACATCCGGTTTATGAAAAAACGACAGAACAGGTCCAATCCTGGTATAAGAAGCAGAGTTTCCTGCAAAATCCACAGCATTAACCACCATAGAATTCAGGGAATCTGCCGGAGATCCAATTCTCATATTCTTTTTGGTAACTCCTGCCGGAATATTTGTACCTGCTACCACAAAAATAACATCATATTCACTCTGAATACGATCCAGCTCTGCAGCCTCCGGCGAAATAAAATTTGGTTTGATTTCAAGCTTTGACCCCAGCGATAAATTCCAGACTTTAATATCTCGATTAGACGCAACAATATTTCGGATCATTTTCAGAACAGTAAAAGAACTAAATCCGTTATTTGTTGCCACTCCAAAATGTCTTACGCGAAATCTGCCGCAGCCATCCGCAAGCTCCGGGTTTCCCTGTGGACCATCTATGATAATATAGCTGACAGCTGTTCCGTGTTCATAATCTTTCCTGGACAGAGGAATATTAGGATCCAAAAGATTTTTATATTCAACCCACTCGTGAAAATACACTTTTTCATTGAACTGTGTATCTATCACACCTATGACCGGTTCGTTCTGTGGATGTGGGATTAATAATCCGGCATCCTCTTCCATATCCTCATACGCATCTAACACATCGTCTCTTGAAATCTCAGAGAATTAGATTTTGTGAGATTGTTCTGTACGCACCAGGTGTCAACATCCATGACCGCCGGACGGTTCTGACAGGCACGAATTTGTTCTGCCCACTGCCGGATCCTGACCTGCTGCGCTATAAGACTGGTTTGCGTAGCCATACCATCCCTCCCTTAATTATAGTCAGTCTAAAAAGTTGAGTACTGAACTTTTTGGACTATGTTAATTTGGTCAGTATGATTATGGCATAAATGTAGTGGGATAAAAAGGTACTCGGAATTTACCGTTTACTTTCAAAAAGCTGTTCAATCAGCTTTGCTTTATCCACATAGTAAAATCCAGATTTTCAAACTTCCTGAAAATCTTCAAATTCCACCGGTAATCTCTTGTATCCTGCTATATTTACACGCACCTTTCCAAATCAAATCTCTGGGGAAGAAATTCTTTCTGCTATCTCTTCACCAGCACAGCTCCTTCCACTTTCGCATAATACTCCGCCAGATCTTCCTCCATCTGCCTTCTCACCCGCTCCCAGTCCCCTGCTTCCATCTGGCTGTACAGCGCATGATTCATCGAGATTACACTCAGATCCTTCGAATAATACAAGAACCGTTTTCTCTCAAATTTCTCAAACGGATTGGTCAGCATACTTCTCTGCATTGCTTTCTTATCCTGCAGCATCGTTTCATTATACGGGCATGTACTCCGGTCTACTGGAAGTCCCCGGGTTATTCTGTCCTGGTAAAAAGCAATATAGTCCTCCAGAATCTCCTCTATTTTTGCATCTCCAATAGAATCCACATGACGGATAAAAGCCAGCAGAAACGGCATTTTATAAGAAAGTGAATAATCTCTTTCTTCCAGGAACGCAAAAAAATCTTCTTTGATGGTCGCATCGTTGTGTTCCTTAATTCCAAGCTGCTTCCGATATTTTTCCACTTCATCCGGACTGAATAAATATAATGTTTTACTTCCGAATTTGTACTGCACTTCTGGCGTTAATTTTCCGGCTCTGATCCAGCTTGTGATGGTTCCCGTATTCACAAAATATTCCCTGGCAACCTGCTCCTGCTTAGATAATCGCCGTATTTTTCTTCAAAAGAATGGATATCCACCTCTGTAATCCGCTCAATCCGCTCTTCCATTCCATCAATCACCACCAGGTCTCCCGGCTTATAATCCATTTTTGTGATATCGCCAAATGGAACATAATAAGGATTGGCAAAAACAGAATGCATACTGCAGGGCTTGATCATGGCGCCGTACTCATCGACTACGTCAATCACAATCACATTTTTCTTGGTGTCCGTTTTCCGCAGTCCCCTTCCGACCTGCTGCAGATAAAGAACCTTGGAAAGCGTAGGCCTTGCCATCACCAGAATGCCGAGTTCCGGATAATCCCATCCCTCTGAAATCATATTGCAGGCACACAGGAAACGGATTTCCTTTTCTTTAAACGCTTTCATAACAGAACTTTGATTTTTCGTCTGTCTTGTGTAGCTGGCCGCTGAAATATTTGCCTTATTAAGGAGCTTTGTCATTTCGTTTGCATGCGCAACATTGACGCAAAAAACAACACCCTGTCTCGTGCCCGCTTCGCCGGATGTAAAATACTCTGAAAGTACCTGGATAATCAGCTCATTTCTTGAAGTGACCCGGATTCTTTTTTCCAGATCCGCATTGACATAATCCCGCCCATTGAACTTTACACTGGAAAGATCAAGATTCGTTTCAATCCGGTAAACATTCGCTTTCGCGACCACTCCCTTTTCCATCGCTTCTTTTAAAGATAACGAAGTCGTATACGATCCAAACACCGTTTCCAGCTTCCTTTTATCCGGCCGCTGATCCGTCGCCGTCAGGCCTATCGTAAAATCTGTCCGATAGTATTGCACAACTCTTTTCAGCACTGGCGCAACCGCATGATGTGCTTCATCCACGACAAGATAATTGTAATAGTCTGGTGTAGTGTCCGTATAATGTCTGGCCGCGAAGGCATACGTTCGAATATCAATCTTATCTTTTAACTCTGGCAGCGAAGCCTTTATTCTCTCTTCCCAGTCCAGCAAAAGATTGACTCCCGGAACCAGAATCAGTCCACGAAACTTTTGTTTTCCTTCCGCGAATGTCCGTAAATCTTCTTCCACAATTTTCGATTTTCCCGCTGCTGTAGGCAGCACAATCAAAAATGCTTTGATACCCGCTTCTCTGCGCTTTTGTATCTCCTGCAGGCTGACAGTCTGATGTTCATACAGCTCAACTTTTCTTTCAACTTTGATTCCGTCATCCACAAAATTCGAAGAATCTTTTCCAAAATACTGCTTGATATCATCCTCGATCCGGCTGGCAAATTCGCAATCCTCTTTGGAAAAGCGAAATAACTTGATCCCCCACAGGGCACACGTATTTTGTTTCTTGAGCTGATTGCGATATTTTTCCTCTCCAATAATTTGCGGATGATGGTAATCAAGGCCGTTTTCTTCGATCGCATATTTCTGATCCTTTGTTCTGACAAAATAATCGAGAAAATAATTCCTTCCATTTTCATCACAGATTCCATATTCCCGCGTCAGATATCTCAGCGCATTCATTCCATAAACACTTGAAAAATTCTCTTCGAAATGAATTTCCAGCGGAGAAGCATCGGCCTGCTCGCTCCGATCTCCTGTGTTTCGTATATAACCGCCTTCCAGGACAATTCCATCTTTGACAAGATATGAATCCAGATTTTCCCGCGCATATCCCAGAAAACGAAACACCCTTTGAAAGCGATGCATATAATCATTCTGCTTCTCCGTAATCAGCATATAGGGAAAAACCGGCTCTTTTGGCTCATGAGAGCAGATACCATCATCAATAACAACCATATCTATCCCATTATCATAAAACCGGGAAATTCCGCCATTTGGATAACACACCTGTTCCCGAAATCTAAAATCTGCGTGTTCTGCTAGAAATCTGTCTTTTTCAATATCAGATTCAGCCACTTTTCCCTCTCCCTTCCCGGTCTTACATCATCCGTAAGCCACTCTTCTTCTATTCGGATCTGCTCCACATCCTTGATAAAATCAGAAAAAGTATCCTGCGTGAAATCCGTAAAAAAACGGCCGCTTCTTTCGCCTTCAAACGTTCCATATTTAAAGGAGGTATAAATAATCCCATTAGTGTCCAACGCTGTTACCATCTTATGGAATACCATTTTTAATTCTTTTTTCGGTAAATGCAGAATCGATGAACACGCCCAGATGCCGTCATATTGATTCATCTCCTCCAAATCCTGAAATATCATGTTTTTTACCGGAATACCGGTATAGGCACTGGCGTATTTGCACAGTTCTTCTGAACCGTCCATCGCCGTAACAGCAAGACCGTTTCCCAGAAAATACTTCGTGTCTCTTCCGGAACCACACCCGAAATCCAGCACTCTCTTTCCCGGCAAAGCGTTTAAAAATTTATCCTGCGTCGTCTGGAAATCTACAGAAACAGTGCCTTGTATGAAAGAAGCTGCATTTTGGTTGTAATAAGCGATTGTTTGGTTTTCCATATTGTGATGATCTCCTTGATAGAAAATGTAAAGCATGTGCTGTGCAAAACTGTTTTCTCTTTTTTAAACCGAAAACACTTCTTCAGACATTTTATAGATACTTACTTGTCAAGTTCGTTATATGCCTTTTTGACGATCTGCGCCATCAATAATCTTCTCTGCTTCAGGAATTCAGGATACGGTAACTGCTCAAAATTCTCAGGTAATGCATTCTGAGCACAGGCAAGCCGGTATCCTTCTTCTCCTAATTTCTCTCGGTACCGGCTGACATACTCCGCCGGAGCTTCATCGGAAATATCAATGTTTGTTGTATAGTCCAAGTATGTAAAGTTTGCAATCTGGTTTCTGTCACGGTCATTATCGTACCCGATCTTTTCAAGATAATGTTTCGGAAAGATATGATGCTTGTCCACGGAATTTTTGTCTCCATTTGCTCCTAATACAAAGTATTGTGACAGAGGTGCTGTGCTGAACAGCATAGGTGTTCCCAGTACATTGACTGCCGCAATATATCCGTACCAGGCCGGTGAATTGGCCGAAGAACTGTTCAATTCGGCTGGCAGCGAATAAACAAAGTAGTCATCCGTAAATCGGTTGCCGATAACAGAATTCAGATATGATACGAATTCATCTGCATGATGGACATCTCGCAAATCAGCAAACTGTTTTTCAACCTCTGATTCTGTAGATCCCGTATAAAATCCAGTAATCGTAGACATAAAAATCCATTTGCGAATAATTTTCTGAAGTTCAACAGACGATACTTTATACTCATATTTTCCGATCAGATATAAAACATAGCTGAAAACTACCGCATTGGATGATGCCACCAGGCTGCCTTTCAAATAGCCTGCAGAAGCAAAAAGATTCATGAAGGCATGCCAGTTATTGAGATTGGTTACCATGTCTAAAGATTCTTTGAAAATTCTCAGATTCTCTTCACGCACATCCTGCGTAATTTCACCGGTTTTTAAATTCTTTCCGCGGAGCAGCAGATACGCGTATCGCAAACGCGCTCTCCGAAATCCTACGCCAACAGACATTCGAATCAGATGAGAAGGGTCAACCTGAAGAATCTGATTAAATGCGGTTCCATTTGACGGTACTCTTGATTCCGCACAAAATTGGTTAATCTTTGCATGGACATCATTATCATAGACAGCAATCAGAGTTTCAATAAAATTTTTTTCCGTAAGATTCTGACCGCCGGAGTTTACACGGACAAAAATCTCGGCCACATCTTCTTCATCCGCTTTTGAACTGATTTTCAGGGTTGGCAGAGAATAAATTCCAAGATTCAAAAGGTTATTGATGTTTTCTTCAATGACATCTTCTTCCTCTTCCGTAAGCAACTCTTTCCCGTTTTTCTCCCGGCTTTCATTTACCGATCGGATAAAAGACTTTCGGAATCTTGAAATAGTGTGCTCCTGGTCCGCCGCAAACACGCTGCAAATCTCGCTGATCCATTCTGGATTGCGTTCATACGCCTGTGTCCAGACGGCAAATTCGCACGTTAGAGGATTGAAGGAGATTTTGATTTTTCTTTCCTCATAATTCTGATCTTTGATGGTCACGCCATACATTGCTGCAAGTAATGCAGTCAAACGCTGCTGTCCATCGATAACAAGGTCATCCGGGCGTTTATAAACTTTTTCATTCTTGCCAATATGTCCCGTATTTTCATAATCATCCGGAGATGACCACAGCATGATATATCCGATTGGATAGCCTTTCATCATAGAATCCAGCAGTTCACGAACCTTATTATCTTTCCAGACAAAAGGACGTTGAAGGTCCGGCAGACCGATCCGTCCATTCTTTACATCAGACAGCAAATCAGATACCTTGCTGGGAATATTGTCGAATAATTCTTTTCCCATTTTCGTGCTCTCCTTTCCTTTTCTGGCATATTACATCCCTCTTCAAAAAAATCCAGCTGTATAAACGTATGCAGTCGAAACCTACCCTTTCGCTATTGCGCGTTTAATCTTATGTCAGCTCCAGATTCGCTGGCAGCCATTGCACGCTTCTTATGGCCAACCTGTCTCCTCGCCTTTAAAAATATCCAGAATAATTAATATCTTGCCATTCACCTGCTCAAATCTAAGCCGAAACTCCGGAATGGGAGTCAACCTCGTTTTAATGATTTCCTTATCTTTTTCAGCATCCCCCTGAGGATTTCCAAGCCCTACAATTTGTTCGTCATCAGATATTCCAAAGATTAACGCTCCACCCAATGTATTCGCAAATACACTGACACTTTTACACCAGCTTTTTGGTTTCTTTACTTCTAATGAAATTTTTTATCATATTCTGTTGTCTCACCAATCCTTTATATTCATATTCTCCCCCATTTTTCAAATGAACTAATCGCTTTTTATCATTTTCTTAATTCTGCTACAGTTCGTAAGAGGTCAGACTCCAATGCGGTCACAGACCTAATAAATGTCATGCGTAAAAGTATTCTTTTACAGTCCTGATACAGAATAATTTATCAGAGATATTTACGAATATCAAATCTGTGTTGCGATTCAAAATCAGCCATATCATCGCGTATCTGTTTCATACGCTCATACTGACTTTTTGTAATATGGCAATCAATACGGTGCAGCTTATTGTTTTCTCCAAATGGAACATCTATTTCTCTTTCCCAAAACAGTTCATTATCAACATTAACCTGCGAATATTTCATATCAAAATTCTTAATTACATAAACACTATCAGGATTTTTTGCAAAAAAATCATCTGCATTGTCACATAAATCTGAATCATACTTAAAAACCATATCATAAAGCATAAATAATTCATTATCTAAAGTCGTATGTGTCTTCCAAAATTCACGATATGTTTTACAAATATCATTCAAAATGTTGTCAACATCTTTAGATTCTAATGTCAAACTAGACATCGGAGAAATTTCAATTCTATTCTGTTTGAAAACATCATATGCAATATCAAAAAATATTTCACAAAATGACTTAATGGAAATGATTAATATCTCATCAACAAATATGGATTTATCCGAATCATCAGTAAAATAGAATTTCGTTGTTTTTCCAACGATATACCCTTCATGTGTCAACTGATTTCGTAAACCATAAATTCTTTCTGCAAGTTCATCAACACTCATAATTAAACGCCATAATGTTTCAAATTTGCCTTTATGATTTCTAATCCAATATTTATAAAGCTTATTATCAATAGGTCTACCATTTTCCTGGTAAAACTCAGTATATTTATCTGCCGGATATTCAATTCGGCTACAGATGCTAGGTATCTGTAAAGCAAATAATAAGGCAGAATGTTTATCATCATCTGTACAATCAGGTGATGATAATTTGTCGCGGTATTTATCTATTAATTCTGTACCCAGCATATCCAACACCTTCCTTCAAATCATTAAGAACGACAAATAAAATAACACCTGCAAATCAATATAAGATTCACGCATCATTCTATTTGCCGCCATCTTCTCAAATTATTATTCATTCTTCATTTCGTCAAACATTGCCTGAGCTAATGCACCCATGATAGCATGATATTTTCCGGCATCCTCAAATAACTTCGTATATGTTTCCGTACTCTCAACATATGCTTCCTGTGCTGCATCATCGAACAACTGTGGGAAAATATTCTTTTCAAAAATCTGACGACCATCTGTCTTTGCAGCTTTTATCAGCTTCTTATTGTTTTTCAATTTCTGATGCAATGCAGTTATTACAACCTTATCACCATCTGTAAAATTACCCATATACTGCTGATTAATCTTTTCAATGACCTGCTCCAATGGACTAAGTGTCTCTGTCATTTTTACAGGCTTCTTTAATTTAGCAGTTTTATAAACACCCTTTTCTTCCTTTACAAGCCCGATAGAACCTTCGTATGTTTTCTCAAGATTATAATACTTAAGTTTTACTCTATCACCAAGGTCAAACGGAATTTGGGGATCAGCGGGTACAACCTTTGCCAAATAAGAACAGAAAATGTATTCATCATGCATTTGCTTATCAAACATACGGATAATTTGCGTAATATATTCATACCATTTTACAAATGTTCTGCAAAGTTTACGGAACTGGTATCTCTGTTCCTGATTCAAATCATTATATTTCCGCTGTATCGGTAAAAGAGCATTCGTAATTGCTGCCTGAATTTTATTGGCTTTACGCTTATCTTCATCAAAATAAATTTTGTTTACATTTTCAATATCAGAATCATCGTAAATTTTAAATTCACGCAACATCTTCTGTGTTTTGTAAATCAAGTCAGTGTTGATTTCCTGAGCAAGTGATGTCTCCTGATAAAACGGCTGAAATGCTTTCAAAATATCTTCTTTTGAATTTACAAAATCAATGATGAACGTATCCTGTTTATCTGGATGTGTACGGTTCAATCTGCTCAATGTCTGAACTGCTTTTACACCACGCAGTTTCTTATCAACAATCATTGTATGAAGCAATGGTTCATCAAATCCAGTCTGATATTTCTCAGCTACAATCAGAATATTTCCTTCGTCATGAAATACCTGTTTCGTCTGTGACTCATTCACACCATTCAGCTTACTTTCTGTCCATTCAATATCTCTTTTATCATCCGGGTCTTTGATAGAACCAGAAAATGCAGCCAAAATTTCCACATCGTTATAACCATTTGATTCCAAATAGTTCTTAATCTCATGATAATATCGAACAGCGGCAAGTCTTGACGATGTTACAACCATCATCTTTCCTTTACCTTTGATTTTCTGCTTCGTCACATTACGGAATGTTTCAACAATGATTGCTGATTTCTGCTGAATGTTATACGGATGCAGTTCTTCGTATTTCTTGATTGTCTTCAATGCCTTTGACTGCGGAACATCAGGATTATCCTTTGTGTTCTTCGCAATCTGATAGCACGTTCTGTACGTTGTATAGTTCTGAAGAACATCCAAAATAAATCCTTCTTCAATCGCCTGACGCATCGAATATACATGGAATGGATGATATGAACCGTCATTCCATTCTGTACCGAACATCTCTAATGTTGCACCTTTTGGTGTTGCTGTAAATGCAAAAAATGAAAGATTCTTATGTCTTCCATGAGCAATCATTTCACGCACCAAACGTTCATTATCATCCAACAATTCATCTTCGGCTTTACCTTCCAGTTCCGCATACTCTTTCAGAGCATCCGACACATCTGCAAGTGCAGCTTTCAATTTCATTGCAGAGGAACCAGTCTGTGAAGAATGTGCTTCATCCACGATAATCGCAAATCGCTTATCTGTTGTATCATCCACTTCTTCATAAATGACCGGGAATTTCTGCAATGTTGTTACAATGATTCTCTTTCCGGCATTCAAAGCATCCCTTAAATCCTTAGAAGATTTCTTTTCATCAATCGCGCATACACTGCCGAGCGTATGGTCAAATCCCGTAATTGTTTCCTGTAACTGTGCATCCAGATTACGTCTATCGGTGACGATAACAACCGATGTAAATACAGGCTCATTATCATCATTATGCAAAGATGCAAGACGATACGCTGTCCATGCAATAGAATTTGACTTTCCCGAACCTGCTGAGTGCTGAATCAGATAATTGTTCCCTGAACCGTTCTCACGCACATCCGCAATCAGTTTACGCACTACATCCAACTGATGAAATCTAGGGAAAATCAGACGTTTCTTTGTAACATTCTTTCCATCTTTCTTTTCGGTCTTCACCTCGAAACTGATGAACTTCTGAATAATATCAAGCAAGCTGTCTTTCTGTAATACATTTTCCCAGATATAAGATGTCACATAATTATCATCTTCTGCCTGCGGATTTCCTGCACCACCGTCGTTTCCTGCACCGTTAGAACCCTGATTGAATGGCAAGAAATATGTATCAGTACCTTTTAATTCCGTGGTCATCCATGCTTCGTAAAGGTCTACTGCAAAATAAGCAAGAATACGATGATTCAACCAGAAAGCAGGTTCCCTCTGGTCTCTGTCATACTGCCACTGTAATTTTGCATTGTCCACAGTCTGACCTGTCAGCTGATTTTTTAATTCAATCGCAACCACTGGAATACCATTGATTGCAAGCATCATATCAACTGAATTGTTGTTCTGCTGCGAATAGTGCCATTGTCTGATACACTGACACACATTCTGCTCATATCTTTTTACAGCAACATCATTAAGAGTGGATTCCGGCTTGAAATAACAAACCTTAAAATCCATTCCACGATGTTTAAAACCATGTCGCATGACGGACAGCAGACCATCCATCTGTACGGCATCTTCAAAACATTTATAAAACTTCCTGTATGGGTCAGAATTACACTGTTTCTCAAAACGCTGCCACATGATTGGCTGGGTTGCTTTTACAAACCCAACCAATGTATGAATATCCAACGCCATATCGGAAGATGCAGTATATCCAGCATCTGTTGCCTTTTCATATCCACCATCAGGCGAGATTAAAAAGGCTTCGATATTGGATTCAAACTGTTTTTCGTTTTCAGCCATAGGTTATACCACCCTTCTTTTTCCTGTAACTACTTCATAAATCAATGATTTTTTATATGATTCAAGGTCTTTGATAAGAGATTCTTTTTCAGCAATGAGGGAATCTAATTTTTCATGTTGCTTTTTTAATTGTTTTACAATTTCATTTTGCTCGTCAATACAAGGTTTTGGAATTTCGATATTAGAAACTGAAAAAACACTCGTATGTGATAATGCTGACCCAATTCTTGTTAAATCAAACTGTATCTTCCCTACATACGAGTTTAAAACATAACACAAAAAATCAGAATTATATTCATCTATTGTGGAAACGATAATCATTGAAACCACATTTGAACCATCATATTCTTTAGGTACAACAGCCGTAACGCCTATTGCACCATCTCGGACAATCACTAAATCATTTGTGTGAACAATTGTCTTAGAAAGTTCTTCATTTGTTTCTTCGGTAATATACACCATTGGTTCAGAATTAATAACATACTCCTTAACATTAATCCCTCGTAAAAAAGCAACAGTTCCTTTATCATCAAAATAACTAGCAGGTGTAACTACAACACCAACCGTTATTCTAGTCGCAACATTTTTAACCTTCGCCATATTCCAATGTTTTGGAATTTTTCCAATAATTAAGTTTTCACTATCCTTCATCTCAACATTTTTATCAAGACCTTTTGTAACAGCTTCAAAAATTACAGTCTGTTTCAGTTCCTTATATTCTTCAATACTTGCGTTCGCTTCTGCAATAATATTATCAATTTTAGAACATTTTTCATCCAAATAATCAGCAATAGTTTGCTGTTCAGATAAACGTGGCATAGCTACTTTCTGATGAAGAATATCATGAGAAGACACACGCAAACGAATCTCCAAAATACCATTTGCAAACTGTCTCAATTTTTTTTGAAATTGCTCCATCTGAAAAAGATAATTCATATAACGAATATCTACATTAGATTTAGCACAATATACATAATATACTGGACTCACACACCCTTCATACATTGATAAACCGACTGAACCAATCAAAATATTCATACTGTTAGCAACAATTGTATTTTGATATACAACTTTATATTCTTCATAATTTTCTTTCGACTTATTACCTTGATTTCCTCTTTCTGAATAAGGAATAACACCATCTGTATTGGTCAACGAAAGAATATTTGTAGTAATAATCGGATTATTTTTTTGATTGATTTCATCTAAGCTTGCATAAATTGGTTTAATTTCCCAATTTGCTGGCATTAAACCATACCAATCAATCCCACTATCTTTCATTTCATTTTCAAGTCTAATTACAGTTCCCATAATCATTCACCCCCGAACAAATCATGCAGTTTTGCCATCAGGCTCTTTTCATGTTTCTCAATACGCGCTGCAATCACGTCTGATGGTTCAATCTGCTTGTATTCGTAAAATGTTCTGGTAAACGGAATCTCATATCCGACCTTTGTTTTGGCTTTATCAATCCAAGCATGTGGATTATACGGAATTACTTCTCGCTCAAAGTATGCATCAATATCCTCTGCTAATGGTACATTTTCTGTATCACGTTTCGATGTATCTGCTACAGGTTTCTTTTTCTTCATGATAATATTTCCATCATCATCGAACTGCGGTGTTTCCACTACAATCTTGTTATAGCCAAGGTCTATAGCATCCATGACCTTACTCTTTACAATGATTGTATTGTCATTTTCATCTACACCATTATATGTACCATCTACATACGCACCATACGCTTCAATAATCAAATCTCTACAAGCTTTTGAGATATCGACATTCTTTGAACCGATATTTTTACGTCTGCTAGATGCACACCCTGATGCATCAATCAGCTGTACTTTACCCTGATGTATCGCTGGCTTATTCTTCATCACAATCCAAATGTATGTCGCAATGCCTGTATTATAAAATGCATTATTAGGCAACTGCACGATGGCATCCAACCAATCATTTTCAATAAGATATCTACGAATCTCAGAAGGACCAGAACCAGCATCACCATTAAACAAAGATGAACCATTCTGGATTATTGCCATCTGACCATCATCTTTTAACTTTGCAAGACCATTCAGCATAAATAAAAGCTGTCCGTCACCTTTTGCTGGCAGTCCCGGTGCGAATCTTCCGGCTGTACCTTTCTTATATTCAGCCGTTACTTCCTTTTCCTCACGTTTCCAAGGAATACCAAACGGCGGATTGCTGATAATATAGTCAAACTTATATCCGCTGAACTTGTCATCAGATAAGGTATCACCGAACTGCATATTGTTAGGGTCTCCACCACGAATAAGCATATCAGCCTTTGCAATACCGAATGTAAACGGATTGAACTCCTGACCGAATACAGTAACGTCCGCATCCGCATCCATCTGTTTCAATCTTTCTTCCATACAGGTAAGCATCTGAGATGTTCCCATCGTCATATCATAGACTGTCTTTGAAATGCCATCACCTGTAAATGCTGATTCATCGCCAGCTACAAGAAGGTCACTCATAAGATAGATGATGTCACGGCTTGTGAAATGTGCTCCGGCTTCTTCGTTATAAGATTCAGAAAATCTACGAACAAGATTTTCAAACACATATCCCATATCAACCGCACTAATTTTCTCAGGAGAAAAATCACCCTTATCTGTACAAAAATCAGAGATTACCTGATACAGAAGACCTGCTTCTTCCATGTGCTTAATCTGAGAATCAAAATCCATACGTGCAAGAATATCCTATACATTGTCGGAAAATCCATTCAGATACGCCTTGAAATTATCTACAATGTTTTCAGGGTCAGCAATCAATGTCTTGAACGTAAATGGACTTGTATTGTAAAACTGATAGCCTGATGCTTTACGCAGAAAACCATCTTTTACAGCCAGCTTTTCTACTTTTTTGTATGTATCAAGAACCGCCTGATGTGTTGGCAGTAAGCAATCATGAAAACGCTTGATTACTGTCATAGGCAGGATAACAAGACCATATTCATGTGGTTTGTATGCACCTACAAGGTCATCTGCAACAGACCATACAAGAGCTGCTGTATCATTAGAATTTTTACCAACGCTTGTAATTAACTCATCACTATTCGCCATTGTGTTTTCTCCTTTTCCACTTTCCTCTAAAATCCCTCAGACTTTAAAAATTTATCTAATATATCGACCAACACATCTTTCATATTTGTATCGTTTGCAACACAATACATTTTCAAACGTTTTTTCATATCCTCTGTTAAGTAAAACTGTATTGGTACTTTCTTCTGTTGTGGTGTAGCCTGCTCCACCATATTATTCTTATTTATCATCAAAAATTTCCTTTCTCAGCGAAATCATTTATTTATGATTTCATACTATCATGATTTCATCAGACACTCAAGGAAGATTATTTCAAAACCGATAAATCATATTATCCGAGCGCATGTCTATGTAAATCCATATAAATAAGTCGTCTCGTTTGTTTTTATTTTCTTCTATAACAAATTCACCACCACCCGATCCACTCCACGCAGCTTCAACATTTCCTCCATTCTTTTCCACACATCCAAATCCACCCCAAACAACGAATTATACCTCCCCACAATCCGCAAATGCTCCGGATACAAAAACGCCTGTTCTTCACAGAATCTGGGACACTTCCGCACCGGCACTTGGGCTCCTCGGCTTCCTTCGACACACGTTGCATACATTGGACAATACTGCGAGGTATTGGTCTGATAAAAGGGAAGATGAAGACTGTTTTTCCCTTCCGGGAACTTCCCGGTACTGGTATCGCCGCAGCTCTCCCATTCATACCGTTCCATCCGAAATTCTTCTTTTAAATATTCCTGGTAAAACGCCGCATGAACGCTGTTTTGTTCAAACAGTATACGTTCTCCCAGCTTATAGGCCATCCTCGGATCTTTTTTCCGCTTGTTGAGCAGCACGCCGAGGCAGAGGGAAAACACCGGAAACTGAGCTGCCAGATGGGCCGTTCCCCAGTCATTTACGACAATCTCGATGGTTTTGTTCTCTTGTTCACACCATCTGGCAAGATGCTGCAGACGTGCTTGCGTTTCCGACAGATTTTCTTCCAGCAGGAAAGGAAAGACCAGTGTAACTGCAAACGACTCCCGGCAGGCTTTATCCATCAGTGCGAACAGTTCCTCTTCTTTTGGTGCCAGATGCGGGCAGAAAGCATTTCCTATATAGAGCCGGTCTGGGTGAAAAATCGGCGGATCTGGAATCTGGTTTTTCCGAAAATAAGCATCAAAAAACACCGCACTTTCCATCGAAAGATACGCCGTATACCATTCCGGCCGGTCCAGTTCGAGTGCCAGCTCGACCGGCTGCCCGGGCTGCCCGGATCCCACAAAGCCATTTTGCAATGTCACAAATGTTTCCTTTCCGATTCCGGAGAACCATACCTTCTTCTGCTCTTCCAGGCTTTCCAGATGAAACGCGTCCTGCTCCGCAGGATATCCTGTCATATGCTCTGCCAGGGCGGCATCATCGTCCTCCATTTTCCACCGGATATACTGGCTGTATTGCAGGGCAAGGTGCTGTACCGCATTTCGATAATCTTCCTGTTCCGTAGTGAAGGTATAAACAACATCAAAATCTTCCTCTTTTTCCTGCAGAAAAGTCGCATCACGAAGAAGAATCCGCTGGTAGGATGCCGTTTTCTGATCATAAAATGCCAGTTCCCACGGTGCGTTTTTCTGCTCAACTGTGGCCGGTGCCGCAAGGCGGGTCTGAAAGCCATATTCCGAAATTGCCGTGATCCGCACTTCCTTATCTCCCCAGTATCCCGCCAGGATTCCGAACGGCAGCATGGAAATCCATGGCCATTGGCTGATTTCTTTTTCCCGTTCTTTTTTCTGTTTCATTGCTCCAACTCTCCCGTTTTCTGATACCATCCAGTATACCTGTTTTCCTGGAAAACTCAAATAAAAAAATCCACCCACGCCCGGAAGCAGTCTCACCAGAGACCTCCAAGTCATGGATGAATTTTTATTTTCTACCAAATATGTAGTTTGTTACATTATTTTTTCAGGCAAACTCAGCAAATCTTATAAAGATGTTCACGAAGCTGCCTCTTTTGTAAACGTCTCAATCAACTCTTTGGCATCATCATATCCCTGTCCTTCCAGTTCTTTCTGATACCACTCATCTACGCCGTCTACCGCCTGTTTGAACGAATCGATGTCCATATCCTCATAATTGGTAATGGTAACACCATTTTCATTCTGCCAGCGGTTCATGATTTCATCATCACCGGCGCGGTTGATTTCACGCTCATACTGTGTTGCCAGACGACCGCACTCATCGATCACTTCCTGCTGCTCCGGTGTCATACTGTCATAAATGTCTCCGTTAATACAGAAGAACAGACAATCATAAATTGCATTCCACATCGAGCAGTACGGCTGTACTTCCTGTACGCTGGCTGCATCGATAGCAGGAAGTGGATTTTCCTGGCCTTCTACGGTTTTCTGCTGCAGGGCCGTGTAGGTCTCGGACCAGTTCATGTTGGTGGCATCGGCGCCCCAGCGTTTGTAGCATTCCATCAGCAGGTTGCTTCCTGCCACACGGATTTTCAGGTTTTTCATATCATCGACGGTTTTTACTTCCTGCTTGCTGTTGGTCAGCTGACGGAAACCGTTCTCAGCGATTCCCATGCAGTGCAGGCCGTACTCATCAAGGATCTCTTTCAATTTTTCGCCTGCCTCGCCGTCCAGTTTTACATCCGCATCTTCTACGGAATCAAACAGGAACGGAAGGGATACGACGTTAAATCTCGGATCAAATGCAGAGTAAATCAGGTTGCTGTGCATTGAAATCTGTACCGGATCTCCATCGATCAGTGCCTGGATACCTTCGGACTGGTTTCCGTTGGTCAGCTGGTCTGCGGCATATACGTTGACTTTGATCTTGCCGCCGGTTGCTTTTTCGATCAGTTCTCCGAACTTC
Source organism: Blautia sp. AM47-4 (assembly GCF_003479865.1). Classification (NCBI taxonomy): domain Bacteria; kingdom Bacillati; phylum Bacillota; class Clostridia; order Lachnospirales; family Lachnospiraceae; genus Blautia; species Blautia sp. AM47-4. The sequence goes on along the minus strand of NZ_QUHY01000005.1, from coordinate 106,892 downwards.
CGGCCGCCTTCTGCCCAGGTACTGGTTTCTGTCGTGGAGCAGGTGAAGTTCCAGGTCTGCTCCGGCCAGTCGAGATCGCTTCTTTCTTCTACATCATAGGTTCCTGCGGACGAAGTATCTTTCTTTGTGAAGGTTTCGATCAGATCTTTGGCATCGTCATAGCCCTGGCTTTCCAGTTCGTTCTGATACCAGGCATCTACACCGTCTACCGCCTGTTTGAAGGAGTCGATGTCCATATCTTCGTATTTTGTGATCTTGACACCGTTCTCGTTCTGCCAGCGGTTCATGATCTCATCGTCACCGGCACGGTTGATCGCACGTTCGTAATCGACGGCTTTCTGTCCGGCCTCATCGACAACTTTCTGCTGTTCCGGAGTCAGATTGTTATAGATATCTCCGTTAATGCAGAAGAACAGGCAGTCATAAATCGCATTCCACATCGAGCAGTACGGCTGTACTTCCTGTACACTGGCTGCGTCGATAGCCGGCAGCGGATTCTCCTGGCCTTCTACGGTTTTCTGCTGCAGGGCGGTGTAGGTCTCGGACCAGTTCATGTTGGTCGCATCGGCACCCCAGCGTTTGTAGCACTCCATCAGCAGGTTGCTTCCTGCGACACGGATTTTCAGGTTTTTCATATCATCGACGGTTTTTACTTCCTGCTTGCTGTTGGTCAGCTGGCGGAAACCGTTCTCAGCGATTCCCATGCAGTGCAGGCCGTACTCATCGAGGATTGCTTTTAATTTTTCGCCTGCCTCGCCGTCCAGTTTTGCATCCGCATCTTCTACGGAATCAAACAGGAACGGAAGAGATACGACGTTAAATCTCGGGTCAAACGCAGAGTAAATCAGGTTGCTGTGCATCGAAATCTGTACCGGATCTCCGTTCATCAGTGCCTGGATTCCCTCGGACTGGTTTCCGTTGGTCAGCTGGTCTGCGGCGTATACATTGACTTTGATCTTGCCGCCGGTTGCTTTTTCCATGAGCTCGCCGAACTTGCGTCCGCCTTCTGCCCAGGTACTGTTCTCGGTGGTGGAGCAGGTAAAATTCCAGGTCTGCTCTTCCCATCCAAGGTCACTGTAATCAGCGATATCGTTGTAATCCTCATTGCCGGAGGAAGTTCCATTTGTACTGCTATCCGCACCATCGCTGCCGGAAGTATCGGAATTCGTTGCTGCTGCTACCGTTCCGGTATAAGCTCCGTCTTTTGCCAGTGCTTTTGGAAGAAACGTGGAAATCTGCGGAACATACGTAATCAGAAGCAGAACTGCTACCGATGCTGCGATCATTGGCATAACGGCTTTGGAAATCTGCTGAATGGTAACTTCCATTCCTTTTTTCAGTTTTACGGAAATGGCAACAAACAGGTTGACACCGACCGGCGGAGTTACCTGTCCGATGGCCAGGTTGACCGTTGCCACGATACCGAATGCTACCAGGTCATAGCCAAGGGCTTTGCAGACCGGAAGCATAATCGGGATGAAAATGTACATGGCAGAGTTTGCATCGATAAAGCATCCTGCAATCAGGAAAATGATATTGACAATCAGGAGGAATACAAACTGGTTATGAGCAACGCTTCCAAGAAGATCCGATGCTGCCTGCGCAATACCAAACTTTGTGCAGACAAAGGAGAACAGAGAAGCACTTGCGACGATCAGCATAATTCCACCGGTTGTTTTGGCAGAATCTACCATCAGACCCCACAGATCTTTCAACTTAATTTCTTTATAGATAAAGATTCCGACAAACAGACCGTATACAACGGAAACGGCTGCTGCCTCAGTCGGGGTGAAAATACTTCCATAGATACCGCCAAGGATGATGACCGGCATTAAGAATCCCCAGAAAGCATCTTTAAAGGCATCCCATCTTTCTTTGGCTGTTGCTTTTTTCTGGGTCGGCTGAATGTTGTGTTTCTTTGCCTCCAGAAGAACAACGATGACAAGGGCCACACCCATCAGAATACCAGGAACGATACCTGCTGTGAACATATCGGCAATGGATACGCCTGTGATGGATGCATAAACAACGAATGCAATACTCGGCGGTATGACGATCGCAATCGAACTTGACGTCGCCATCAGGGCCGTGGAAAACGGAGCAGAAAATCCGCCTCGCTCAATCATGGCAGGGATCAGAACCATACCAAGTGCTGCTACGGTTGCCGGACCGGAACCGGAAATCGCACCAAAGAAGCAGGCTACAATAACGCATACGATGGCGATACCGCCTTTTTTATGGCCGACGCAGGTGTCGACGAAACGAATCAGTCGTTTGGAAATGCCCGCTTTTGCCATAATGTTTCCGGACAATACAAAGAACGGAATGGCAAGGAGCAAAAATTTACTGATACCGGAATACATATTGGTTGCTACGATGGTCAGGGATGTACCGGAGTACAGGATCGCGCAGATTGAAGACAGACCAAGGCAGATGCCAATCGGGATACCAAGGATCAGAAAAACAAAGAATGAAAGAAAAAGAATTGCACTGATCATTTTTTCTGTCCCTCCTCTTTTGCTTTTACGAATGTATCAATCAGATATTCAATCATGTGCAGCGTCATGCAGGCTGCGCCGATCGGTACGAAAGACCAGAAAATCCATTCCGGCCAGTTTAAAACGAACGTTCTCTTTCCGTTGGCAAGCTGGGTCAGTACCTTGTCCATGCCGTATTTAAACAGAACTACGGTAAAGGCAATACTAAATGCTGTGTTGACAACCAACAGGATTCTTCTCGCCTTCGCAGAAAGACGGTCCGGCAGCAAAGAAAGATTGACCAGTTCTCCGTCACGGGCAGCAAGCGCTGCTGCGAGAAGTGTAATCAGGACAAATACCGCAACGACAAGCTCTTCGGTAAATGACCAGGACTGATGCAGTACCTTACGGGAAAGAACGTTTCCCACCGTAAGCACAACAATCAGGATCGTGGACAGCACGAGAACCAGTTTCTCAACAAATGCCAGTCCATTCATGATTTTTTTGTACACTTTCATATGTTTCCTCCCTTTTCCCGCTGTCGGGTACAATGTTCCAGCAGGATCTATTCTTTGCCAGGCTGTATTACCGGGGTGAATTTGCAGCTGACAAACAAAAAAATCCGCCCCTCAACGAGGGACGGAACTGTTCTTTTCCCGCAACCACCCTTGTCTCTTCTTTGAAACAAGCACGAATACAACGCACAAGCATACGCGGTTTCTGTAACGGGAAACTCCCGTGAAAACCTACTGGAATTCCGGCACATAGTACGATACACGGCCGATTCGTTGGGCTTTCCTTCTCCAAGATGATTTTCAATCCAGATTCGTTGCTGTCTCGCATCTTTCCGGCAGCTCTCTGAAAACGATTTGTCTGCATTTACTTTTTCTTTTCTCAGAATTTGCTTTTACACGACAGAAGCAATTTTAACGCGATTTTTGTTGATTGTCAAGAATTGGCTGGAAAAATTTGTCGATTTTTTGAAAAACCGCATTTTTTTCGGTTTCTGACCTTTTTCTTGCATCTTTTCCATATCTTTTATATAATAATCTGCGGTATCCGAAATATGCAGCCTGATTTTTCATCTCGATCTTCCAACATCAGTCCTGCTTATTCATGAAAGGATGATTTTTATGATAAAAAAACTGATTTCCTTTTTTCAAAAAGATGCAGTGCTTACCGTCTCTTTTTTTCTTGCAGTGCTTTCCTGCTTTTTCTGTCCTCCCGGTCCACAGTATCTTGGCTATCTGGATTTTCATACTCTGATCCTGCTGTTCTGTCTGATGCTGATTGTCGTGGGCCTGCGGGAATGTGGCGTATTTGACTGGCTTGGCACCAGTCTTCTCCGGCATGTAAACTCAGAACGGATGGTTGCTCTGCTTCTGATTTCCCTGTGCTTTTTCTGCAGCATGCTGATTACCAATGATGTCGCTCTGATTACCTTTGTTCCGTTTGGCATTCTGCTTCTGCGAATGTGCCATATGGAGCAGAAAAAAATACTTCTTGTCACCTTTATGACCATGGCTGCAAACCTTGGCAGTATGTTTACTCCTATCGGCAATCCGCAGAATCTTTATCTGTATTCGCTTTCCGGACTTTCCCTTTTGCAGTTTCTGCTTATGATGCTGCCTTATACTCTGGGTGCTGCAGTTCTTTTTCTGATCTGCATTTTTCTGTTTTTCTCCGGAAAGAAAATTTCCGTTTCCCTGGAGAAAAAAGCGATTACTCATCCGCGGCAAATCGCAGTTTTTGCAGCTCTTTTTTTCTGCTGTATTCTTACGGTTGCCAAACTTCTCCCGCATAGTATTCTGCTTCTGATCACGATTGCCGGGATCTGCCTGGTGAACCGCAGCCTTTACCGCAGAGCAGACTACTCTCTTTTGTTCACTTTTGTGTTTTTCTTTCTTTTTATTGGAAACATGAAACAAATGGCAGCGCTTCGTATTTATCTGGAACAGATGATTACCGGACACGAACGGCTTCTTTCCGTCCTCACAAGCCAGATCATCAGCAATGTTCCTGCCGCCATGCTGCTTTCCGGATATACAAAAGAAATCCCGGAACTGATTGTAGGAACCAACCTCGGCGGCCTCGGGACTTTAATTGCATCTATGGCAAGCCTGATCTCCTATCGCCAGATTACGGCCGCAGACGCTTCCTGCCGCAAAAAATATATCCTGGTTTTTACTGTTTTCAATCTTGTTTTTCTTGCTATTTTGTATCAGATACGCTAAAATAAAAAGAAGATCCGGCTGTACGGGTCTTTTTTCACGGCATTTTATACCGTCTCATTATTACTGTACTTAGCATTTTATATTGAAAAAGAAAGGGTTTCATTTATGAAGATAGATCTCAGAAACGTTCCGGATGCCGAGGTTTCCGGTATTGATCTTGCAAATGTTGACATTACTGTTCCGGCGCCGGAGACAGAACCGCAGCGTCAGTATTACTTTATGGCACTTTTAAAACAGCAGCTCGTACCAGAGCGTGCAAAACAAAACGGAAAAGAGTATCTGACTGCCTGCATCACAACCTTCGGCTGCCAGATGAACGCCCGCGATTCCGAAAAGCTGGAGGGAATTCTGGAAACCGTCGGCTACCACATTGTGGAGACCGAAGATGCCGATTTTGTTGTTTACAACACCTGTACCGTCCGTGAAAACGCAAATCTGCGTGTCTACGGTCGCCTTGGACAGCTTGGCAAGTACAAAAAGAAAAATCCGGGCATGATTATTTCCCTCTGCGGATGCATGATGCAGGAGCCGCTTGTTGTCGAAAAACTCAAAAAAAGCTACCATTTCGTCAACCTGATTTTCGGAACGCATAATATCTACCGCTTTGCCGAGTATCTTGTCCGCTGCATGACAGAGGACCGCATGGTGATCGATATCTGGAAAGATACCGACAAAATCGTGGAAAATCTCCCGGTTGACCGCAAATATCCGTTCAAGTCGGGTGTTAATATTATGTTCGGCTGCAATAACTTCTGCAGCTACTGTATCGTACCGTATGTGCGCGGCCGCGAACGCAGCCGGAAGCCGGAGGAAATCATCGCAGAGATCAAACGCCTCGTTGCAGACGGCGTTGTTGAAATCATGCTGCTTGGTCAGAATGTCAATTCCTACGGAAAGAATCTCGAGGAGCCGATGACGTTTGCACAGCTTCTGCGCAAGGCAAATCAGATTGAAGGGCTGAAACGCATCCGTTTCATGACCTCACATCCGAAGGATCTCTCGGAAGAACTGATCGATGCAATGCGCGACTGCGAGAAGGTCTGCCTCCATCTTCATCTTCCGCTCCAGTCCGGAAGCAGCCGTATCTTAAAACTGATGAACCGCCGTTATACCAAAGAGCAGTATCTTGACCTGGTAGACCGAATCCGCGCAAAAGTGCCGGATATTTCTCTGACAACAGATATTATCGTTGGTTTCCCTGGTGAGACCGAAGAAGATTTTCTGGAAACACTGGATGTGGTCCGCCGCGTTCGTTACGACAGCGCGTTTACCTTCCAGTATTCCAGAAGAACCGGAACACCGGCAGCTGCCATGGAAGACCAGATCCCGGCGGATGTTGTAAAAGACCGTTTTGACCGTCTTCTTGCCGAGGTCCAGGAAATTTCCCGCGAGGTAACCGCAAGACATCTTCATACCGTACAGGAAGTTCTGGTGGAAAGTATCAATGAGCAGGACGCTTCTCTTGTCACCGGCCGTATGAGCAACAATACGCTGGTTCATTTCCCGGGAGATGCTTCGATGATCGGAACGCTGCGGAACGTTTCCCTGGACGAATGCCGCGGCTTCTACTATATGGGAACGCTTGTTTAACCAAAAGACCCTGCCCGCACAGTTTTTCAGTCTTTGAAAAGACTATGTTACAAAGCTGTGCAGGCAAGGTTTTTATATATAACTTCTCCTTTTATCCTCTCACATCTGGAGTTTTCCCGGAGAGCCGCCTCTGATAAAAGAAGTAGGTAATCATAAGCATAACTCCAGCTCCGACCCATGCGGAAATTTCTGCGAATGCCACTCCGCGGAACGCAAGGCGCGGTGCTAAAAGCAGCACAACCATGACGCGCATGGCAACCTCCACAATCCCGGACACCATCGGCAGAACTGTTTTTCCCATTCCCTGGCAGGCGTTTCGGAAGACAAACAGCCAGCCAAGGGCGAACAGGGCAACTCCGGTAACCGGCAGAAAGATACAGGTATAGGAAATGACTGTCGCATCATTCAGCATCAGGGATGCCAGAAGCTTCGGGCAGAAAATTTCCAGTGCTGCAAAAGGAAGATTGACAAGGACAGAAAGCACGACACCTGCCCTGACTCCCTGTTTGATCCGGTCGTATTTTCCGGCTCCATAATTTTGTCCTGTAAAAGTCAGAAGTGCAAGTCCAAGTGTTATACCCGGCTGCTCGAACAGACCGCACACCTTCATACATGCAGCATAAGCTGCGACATAAGCCGTTCCCATCTGATTGACAAAAACCTGAAGGACCATACCGCCCACCGCAGTTACAGAATTCATCACAGCTACCGGCAGGCCTTTTCCAACGAGTGCGCCAAGAAGTACACCATCTGCCCTCCAGTCTGTTTTCCGCGGAAGCAGTTCTGCGGCGCGCCGGATATATACCAGACAGTAAAGGGCAGAAACCACCTGCGCCAGAACCGTTGCAAGCGCCGCTCCAAACACGCCCATGCCAAACGGAAATACAAATAGAAGATCCAGCACAATATTGACCACCGACGAAACGATCATAGAAGCCAGCGGCACTTTACTGTTTCCGACGGACCGGAGAAGCGTCATGGCAAAGTTATTAAAAATGGTAACGGTACTGCCCGCCAGAATGGTTCCAAAATAAACCAGAGTGTCTGTCATCATATCCTCCGGTGTCTGGAGAAAGACAAACAGACGGCGCATCCAAAACAGACTGCCCACCGTAATTACAATTCCAATGGCAAGGCAGATATAAACCGACATCGCAATTTCTTTCCGCAGTTTTTCGATATCATTCGCTCCAAAGGAGTGGGAAATACAGATCCCAAGTCCTCCGGTAAGCCCCATGGCAAGCGAGAATCAAAAAATGTACCGAACTGGTATTTCCAACCGCTGCCAGGGCCACATCTCCGATCCCCTTTCCAACGACCATGGAATCCACAAAGCTGTAAAGCTGCTGAAAAAGATTTCCGATCAGAATCGGCAGGAAAAACTGAAAAATCAGCTTCATGCTGTTGCCCTGCGTCATATCATTTGTTGTTTTTTGCATGATGATAATCTTGTAACCTTTCCTTTCTTCATTCCTTCTTGCAAATCATATAAAATCACTATATACTAAAAGAAATTTGTTTCCATCCACAGTCAGTATGGAACATCCACTACGAACGAAAAGTGAGACATCTATGAATAACTTATATGAATATATCGACCCCATCGCCTCTCCTTATGAGGCTTTTCTTTTTGACAGCACGCGGGACTCCCTTCCGATTCCTGCTCACTGGCACTATTATGTAGAACTTCTCTACGTTCTGAAAGGAGAAATTGAGGTTTCCCTTGATAATGTGACATCCATCGGAACGGAAGGATCTGTGATCCTTTTTCCGCCCAAATGCGTTCATTCTATCGCGCTTGCAAAGGGGTCTGTTCCGGTGCAGTATGATGTGATTAAATTTGACCCCAATCTTCTGCCCACCTGCAAGACGGATGAGCTGGATCTGCGTTCGATTCTGCACGGCATCCACACGTTCCGCTGCCCCTGTATTTTTTCTCCGGAGCAGGTACGGAAAATGAACCTTTTTCCTCTTTTTTCGGATATTCTTAAGGAATACCGGGATAAAGAGCTTGGCTATTCCATGATTCTTACAGCGGATCTTCGGAAAATCATCAGCCGTTTTGTACGGAATTGGCAGAAAAGCGGGACTTCTTTTCCGTCTCCCGGCGTGCATCCTTCCTACGAAATCAGTTTTGACCTGATTTCCGAATACATTGATTCCCATTATTTTGAAGAACTGACCGTAGAGAAACTTGCCGCCATGTGCAACATGTCGCACTCCACATTTTCCATGAATTTTTACCGCCGCTACAATATGACCTGCAAAGAATATATTACGGCAACCAGAATCAATGCGGCAGAAAACATGCTGCTTTTTTCCAGTCACGATGTTTCTTTTATTGCCAGAGAAGTCGGCTATCCGGACTGCAGCTATTTCATCCGGTGTTATAAAAAAATAAAAGGAATCACACCGAAACAGGCCAGAAAAATCCAGGCAGAAAAAAATAAATAACGTTATTTTGCAGAAAAGGGCACGCATTCATTTTGCGTGCCCTTTTTCCATGCCTTATCGTTCTGCTGTCTCGTATACGCTTCGTACGCGGTATGCGCCCGATACGCCGGTTCCCTTGGCGGTAAAGTCTGCGGTCGGCAGAATACGGAAGGTCTTTGTTCCTGCTTCCATATCAACGAAGTTATCGTCCAGGCGAAGCACACCGTTTTCGGTCTCTACGCTGACAGATTTTGCGAAGTTCTCTGCCGTTACAGTTACGGTATCGCCGTCTACCGATACAGAAAGTTTCGGATCTGCGAAATGGTAATGCTTCGGTGCACAGAACAGCGTCGATCCGGAAGATACGACGTTTCCATCGACAACCAGCTCATACGTCAGATGAACTTCCAGCGGATCCTGACCGTTGAAATCAAGATGCGGCATCCACTGTCCGCCGTAGGCCGGTGCGTTGACCTCGAAGGTTCCCTCTTTGACTACGGAAGAATCCGGACGGCGCAGAGACCATTTTACGGTTCCAACAATCGGCTCACCCGTCTCATTCGCAACGTGAAGATCTGCACTGACATCGATCGGATGCGGCAGGGTGTTGACAAACGGTTTCTGGTCAATCTCTCCATGCTCCTCGCAGGAAAGCAGAACCGGTGCAAACATCTTCTTCTCTGCGTACTGCAGTGCTTTCCAGTTTCCGTAGTAATCTACGCTTGCCCAGGATGCTACCGGCCAGATATCGTTCAGCTGCCATACAACAGCACCCATGCAGGTACCGCGGAAGCGGCGGAAATGCTCTACGCCGTAACGGATGGCATCTGCCTGAAGAAGCTGTGAGCAGTAAAGAAGCTCATCAAAATTCTTCGGATACAGATAGGTCTGTGAGATATAGTTCAGGATCTTTCCGTTGGCAGCCGTATTTCTCTGGTGCATTTCCATGACGCGTGAGAAGATGTTGCGGTCGCCGTCTTCCGTAAACCGTTTTACAGTCTGCAGGGACGGGAAGGACTGGAATCCGAACTCGGACAGGAAACGGTAATGGTGGGAACGATAAGCGGTAAACGGCTCGCTTCCGTGCCATACGCCCCAGTAATGGGTATCGCCGACATTTTCCGCATTGCTGTTTTCGTAATTTCCACCTGAAGACGGGGATGACGGCCAGTAGAATTTCTCCGGATCCTCTTCTTTGACGATTTTCGGAATGATGTACTCATACAGATGGATATAATCGTAATACTGTTTCTTGGATTTCGGCCATGCCAGCATTTCATACTGTGTCTCCATCTCATTGTTTCCGCACCACAGAGCGATACTTGCATGAGAACGAAGTCTGCGTACATTCTGACGGATTTCTGTAGAGATATTCTCCTCAAAGTGATCTGACAGCTCGTAGGAAGCGCAGGCAAACATGAAGTCATGCCAGATCAGAAGTCCTCTCTCATCGCAGACATCATAGAAGAAGTCATCGAGGAAGTATCCGCCGCCCCATATACGCAGGGAATTGAAGTTTGCTTCCTGTGCGGATTTTAACAGCAGATCGGTACGTTCTCTCGTCTGGCGGGTTAAAATATTATCCTCCGGAATGTAATCCGCGCCCATCGCGAAAATCTGCAGTCCGTTGATTTCATATGCAAAGTTGCGGCCTTTTACCGTCTTTGCTGCTTTATCGGTGATAATTACTTTCTTCTCACCGTTTGTCATAACCATGTTGTCGCCGTCGTCGTAATCTGGTGCCTGTCCGGTCATGTGCTCATCATAAACTTCATCTTCCATCGGATCGGTATTGACCGTGATGGTGCGAAGACCCATTTTTTTCTCCCAGGTATCCAGGGTATCCTCTGCAACAAGCGCTACCTTTACCTGATACAGTGCCTGTGCGCCGTAACCGTTCGGCCACCACAGCTCCGGATTTTCTACGGTAAGAGAAGCCTGTACATGGTTGCTGCGAAGCTCACACGTAAGACCAGTCAGATTCTTTGCCGGTGCTGAATGGGTCAGCGGATCGATGCTGCCGCTTTCTGCGGTCAGAACGGTTTTTCCATCCGGAGAAGTAACCGTCATGACAATTTTTACATTTCCGTCGGTAACTCCCGGCATCCACTCGATCTCAGCATCTGCCGTCAGGCGAACAGAATCAACAACGTTCCGTGAACCGTTTTTCCGGTTACGTGATGCTCCTGGCCTACAAATACCTGCGCCAGACGGGCTGTTTTTACTGCGAGAACGGAAGCTTCACGGAACAGTCCTGCATCTGGAAGACGCGGGCCCCAGTCCCAGCCGTACATGCACGCTGCTTTACGGATATGCGGGAATCCCGGCATTGCATCGGAGGATCCGCCAACCGGGCATTTTGTATCTTCTTCCGCAATGAATTTGGTCGGGGAATGCAGAATCACTTTTACCTGATATACGGTATCGGCTGCATCACCCGCAACAAGATCGGTAATATCGTACTCCCAGACACGGTTCATGTTGTCTGCGGAGCCGATTTTCTCTCCGTTCAGATAAACATCCGCGATCGTATCAATTCCGTCAAAATGTAAAAACAGGCGGTCCGCTTTTCTGTCTTCCTCTCCGATTACAATTTCTGTCTCGTATGCGAAATCGTTCTCCATCAGTTTCAGTGCGTCGAGTTCATTGTCACGATAAAACGGATCCGGGATCAGACCTTTTTCCAGAAGTGTGCCGTAAACGGTAGACGGAACCTTTGTCTCAATTGGAGTCTCCGGAATATCGTAAACATTTTTTCCAAGGACCGTTAAGGTCCAGTTGTCTTTCAGACATATTGTATGCATTACAGTATGTCCCCCTTTCTTACATAGTTTCTGCTTCTTCGCGTAGTTTCACCACGCTTTTTCTTTCTTCCTATCTTACTTCTTTTGTGCAGAAAATGGTACAAAAAAGCTCTTGAAAAATAGGAAAAATCTCCAAATGCACAAAAATTTTCGCAAAAACAGGAAAACAGTGAGACAAATTCTCAATCATCACTTTGACAGATTTGGAAAATGTGATAGAATAAAAATGTTGGCATCCCATTTAAAAATGTCGACATTATTTTTCGAAAAGAAAGATGAGGAAAAAATTATGATACCAGAAAGATTAGCTGCTCTCCGCGAAAAAATGAGAGCCTACGGCGTGGACGCTTATCTGGTTCCGACCGCCGATTACCATGAATCTGAATATGTAGGAACTTACTTTAAAGCAAGAACGTATATCACAGGCTTTACCGGTTCTGCCGGAACCGCCGTTATTACCCAGGATGAAGCGTGCCTCTGGACCGACGGCCGCTACTTCGTACAAGCAGCCAAAGAACTTGCCGGAACCGGCGTTACCTTAATGAAAATGGGCCAGGAAGGCGTTCCGACGGTAGAGGAATACCTGGCGGCAAATACAAAAGAGGGCATGACCATTGGTTTTGACGGCCGCGTTGTCAATGAAATGCTCGGCGAAGCACTGGAGAAAACACTTCCGGAGCGTTTTCTTTCCTATCGAAGCGACCTGATCGGTGAGATCTGGTCGGACCGCCCGGCACTTTCCGCAGAACCCGTGTGGATCCTTGATGCAAAATATACCGGTGAATCCGCTGCGGAGCGTCTTGCAAAAGTACGCGAAAAGATGAAAGAGAACGGTGCCGAAGTGCATATTCTGACTGCACTGGATGATATCGCCTGGATGCTGAATATCCGTGGAAACGATATTCCATGCAACCCGGTTGTCCTCTCCTATCTCGTACTGACAGAAACCGAGAGTCATCTGTTCATTCAGGAAGAAACCTTAAATGAGAAAGTAAAACAGTATCTTGCTGATCTTGACATTTCCCTTCATCCATACGATGCTGTTTATGATTTTGTTTCCGGCATCACAGGAAAAACCATTCTTCTGGAGAAAGCCAAAGTCAACTACACGATCTGCCAGAGTGTCATGGGCAGCAATACGATTGTCAATGTCATGAACCCGGCTTCTTCTTTAAAAGCAGTCAAAACACCGATTGAGATGGAAAACATCCGAAAAGCCCACATCAAAGACGGCGTTGCCGTTACCCGTTTCGTATACTGGTTAAAGAAGAATATCGGTAAGATCCCAATGAATGAGGTTTCCGTTGCTGAAAAACTGGAATCCTTCCGGAAGGAGCAGGAAGGCTTTATTGAGCCAAGCTTCGGAACGATTTCCGCTTACGGCCCGAATGCTGCTATGTGCCATTATCAGGCAACGAAAGACGATTTCTCTATTCTGCAGCCAAAAGGCATGTACCTGGTGGACTCCGGCGGACAGTATTATGAGGGAACGACCGATATTACCAGAACAATCGTAGTTGGACCGCTGACCGAGGAAGAAAAAGAACATTTCACCATCACTGCGATGGGAACCCTTCGTCTTGGAAATGCAAAATTCCTCCACGGCTGCATCGGTATCAACCTTGATTACCTTGCAAGACAGGCATTCTGGGAGAGAGGTCTTGACTTCAATCACGGAACCGGCCACGGCGTCGGCTATCTCTTAAATGTCCATGAGCGTCCAAACGGTTTCCGCTGGAAAATGGTTCCGGAGCGCATGGAAAATGCCGTTCTCGAGGAAGGTATGCTGACCTCCGACGAACCAGGTATCTATATTGAAGGAAGCCACGGTATCCGTACCGAGAACCTGATGCTCTGCCGCAAAGCAGAAAAGAACATGTATGGCCAGTTCATGCGCTTTGAGTTCGTTACCATGGTTCCGATCGACCTCGACGGTATCGATACGCAGTATATGACGGAGAAAGATGTCGAGCTGCTGAATAATTACCACAAAGAAGTGTATGAGAAGATTTCTCCTTATCTGGAAGGGGACGAAAAAGAGTGGCTGAAAGAAGCTACCCGCCCGATTTCCAAATAAGTTCTTTCTATAACATCAAAAAACCGATGTTCTGTGCGTGTTATTTTCACAGAACATCGGTTTTTCTCATTTCTTTTCCTTATAATACTTTCGATAAAAATTCTCTCAGGCGCGGGTGCTGCGGATTTGCGAAGAATTCCTGCGGCGTATTCTCCTCCTGAATATTTCCCTCGTTGATAAAGACGACGCGGGTTGCCACCTCTCTGGCAAAACCCATCTCGTGTGTAACAACGACCATGGTCATGCCCGATTCGGCAAGCTCTTTCATAATTTCCAGAACCTCTCCTACCATCTCCGGATCGAGTGCAGAAGTCGGTTCGTCAAACAGCATGACATCCGGATTCATCGCAAGGGCGCGCGCGATGGCGATTCGCTGCTTCTGTCCGCCGGAAAGGCTTCCCGGATAGGCATCTGCTTTGTCCGGCAGTCCGACACGGGTCAGAAGCTCCATCGCTTTTTTCTCTGCTTCTTCCGGTGTCATTAGTTTTAATGTCACCGGAGCGAGCAAGATATTTTCCTTAACGGTTTTGTGCGGAAACAGATTGAACTGCTGGAATACCATTCCGATCTTCTGACGCACATGGTCAATGTCAGTTTCCGGCGCCGTGATGTCAACGCCCTCGAAGTAAATTTTTCCGCCGGTTGGAATTTCCAGACGGTTTAAGGAGCGCAGAAACGTCGATTTTCCGGAACCGGAAGGACCGATAACGGCGACAACTTCTCCCTGACGGATCTCTGTGCTGATTCCGTCTAAAACTTTATTATCCTCGAAGCTCTTCTGCAGATTTTCAACTTTAATTAATACTTTTTCGTTAGTGGTCACTCTTACGCAGTCTCCTTTCCAGTTTGCCCATGAAATAGGTCAGAATCATAACAAGAATCAGATAAAAGATCGCTGCGGAGAGAAGCGGAACCAGCGCATCGTACGTACGGCTCTGTACCAGGGTTGCTGCTTTTGTAATATCGATGGTTCCAATATAGCCGATGATGGCGGTCTCTTTCAACAGCACGATCATCTCGTTGATCAGCGCCGGAAGAACATTTTTAAACGCCTGCGGAATGATAATCAGACGCATGGTCTGTGCCGAATTTAAACCAAGGCTTCGTCCCGCTTCCGTCTGTCCTTTATCCACAGACATGATTCCGGAACGGAAGATCTCGGCAACGTACGCACCGGAGTTAATACCGAATGCAATTCCGCCGATCACGATATTGTTCAGGTTTACGGTTGCAAAAATAACGGAATAGAAAAACAGAATCTGAATCATGGACGGCGTTCCGCGGATAATCGTCAGATAGACGCGTGCCACAATGTTCAGAAGTTTTAATTTACCGGTCTGCTCGTGTGTCGAACGGATCAGTGCGATAAGAAGTCCGAGCACAACACCGATGCACAGTGCAATTACCGTGACAAGCAGCGTCGTCTTCAGACCGGTCAGCCACCACTCTGTAGCACCGTTGTCTACAAAGTAGCGGTTAAACTGATGCTGTAAATTTTCCATAGAATACATCTCTCCTTTGTGGTTTCATTTCCTGCAAAAAGAGCGGCTGCACCATTTTGCCTGGCGGACAGCCGCTCTTTTTCCTCTTATTAGATTACTTTCTTACAATAACAACCTGCGTTGCATTTGCGTAAGTATCGGTGAAATCAACACTCTCCTCACGCTCCGGAGTAACGGTCATTCCGGCTGCGCCGAAGTCTGCTTTTCCACTGTTGACAGATGCAAGGATGGTTTCAAATGACATATCCTCGATTTTCAGCTCATAACCAAGCTTGTCGCAGATTGCCTTGGAAATGTCGGCATCGATACCAACGATATCATTTCCCTCTTTGTACTCCCACGGCTCGAACTCTGCGTTGGTTGCCATGGTAAGCGTTCCCTTGGAGTGGTCTGCGTCTGCCGGGGATTCATACGGATGCTGTCCGACTTCATCACCAATGTAGTTGCTCATGATCTCATCAAGAGTTCCGTCCTCTTTTAGCTCTGCCAATGCAGTGTTGAACTCGTCTCTTAACTCATTTCCTTTTTTGAAGCACATCGCGTACTCTTCGGTATCAAAAATGCCTTCTACAATTTTCAGATCATCGTTTGCTGCAACGAATTTTTCTGCCGGCAGGGAATCGATGACCACACAGTCAATCTTTCCGTTTTTCAGTGCCTGAATAGCATCGGCGCCTTTGTTGTAACGCTGCATCTGAGAATCTGCATTAACGCATCGCTCGCCTGAGAATCACCTGTTGTTCCGGTCTGTACACCAATCTTCAGATCTGCCAGATCCTCTACGGATGTTACTTCTACTTTCTTTGCGGTAGATGCAGAACTTCCGCAGCCTGCCATCGAAACAGCAAACAAAACGGACATTGCAAGTGCTGTTGCTTTTTTTGCAAAATTCATTTTCATAATAATCTCCTTCTCTCCTCATGTGATGTATATTTATTCACTTTCCCTTATTATAACAGCATCTTTCTGAAATGCAAGGAAAAACGAAAAAAAAGCAACAGAAATGCAAAAGACAGCCCGGGGGTTCTTCCATGGCTGTCTTTCCGTTTTTGTATTCAGTCCGTATTTTTTCCGTCTGCTGCTGTGCAGCGCAGGATCCGCTGAATGCTCTTTTCCGATAAAGCATATTCCTCTGCGAGTTCGGAAACTCTGCTTCCGTTTTGATGTTTCTCGCAAATTCCTTCATTGTGATATCTGGTTGTTCTTGTACAAGTTCCAGAATATCGTGGTGCTGTTTTTCTGTAAGAATTGTTTTCCGGCCTCTCAGCTGCGTTCTGGTCTCATAACTGCCAGTGCGTGCACGCTCTTCTATAAGGCGGTATACGGTGCTTTCATTTACTGAAAAATATTTTGCAATTTCCCTGGCATTATGAGTTTTATCCCAGGCCTCCAATACCAGTTTTCTAGCTTCATTTGTAAAGAGACTGCATTATTTAAGAGGTTTGCTTTGACACTCCCCACAGCTAAAGCAGGGGGATTCTTGTTTCTTCCACTACTGCATTGACGAATACCTTACGGTACTGCAATGTCTTACACAGTGTCCACAAGCTATGTTTATCCTGTTCCCGTATGCCCTGCGGTACAGCTTTTCATCTTTATGCAGACTGCATCTGCAGTGCTTTTTTCAGAATATTAATGCCTGCATTCGTATCCCGGTCATGAACTGCATGGCATTTCGGGCACTCCCAGATACGAATGCTCAGATTTTTTATCCGTGGATTTCTGTAGCCGCAAGAGCTGCAGGTCTGACTGCTCGGATACATCGTTGGTACTCTGTGAAGTTCATTTCCATACCAGCTGGCTTTATATTCCAGCATTTCGAAAAACTTTGCCCAGGAAACACTTGCTATGGATTTTGCCAGTTTATGATTCCGGATCATTCCCTTCACGTTCAGATCCTCGATACAGATGGTTTGGTTTTCGCGCACCAGCATCGTTGACTGTTTCTGCAGGAAATCATTCCGCTGATTGGCTATTTTCTCATGCACTCTGGCTACCCTGAGCCGCTGCTTCCCGCGGTTATGGGAATCTTTCTGCTTCCGGGAAAGTCTGCGCTGTTCTCTTATGAGTTTTCGCATGGAGCGTTCCAGATATCTGGGATTTGATACCGTATTTCCATTGCTGTCAGAATAGAATGCTTTGATTCCGACATCAATTCCAATCGTTCCTCCAGCATTTGGGCGTGGTTCCGGTTCGAAATCAACATTTAAGACTGCAAAATATTTTCCGGCCGGTGTGTACTCAACGGTTACGTGATTAATTTTTCCCACTTCCATCGACTGGCGTATTTTGACAAATCCAAGTTTCGGAAGTTTGATATATCTTCCCACAATACGGATATTATCTTTTTGATTGACCGTTCTGTATGACTGGAACCGGTTATGTTTGCTCTTGAAGGTTGGATAGGAAGCACGTTTTTGAAAGAAATTCACAAAGCTCCGGTCGAGATCCCGCAGAGACTGCTGTAAGGCAATGGAATCTGCTGCTTTCAAAAAAGCAAACTCCTCCTGTCTTTTCAGTTCGGTCAGCATGGCGGAAGTCTGGGTATATCCAATCTTCTTCCCTTCTTCATAGCTTTCCTTGCGCATGGCAAGTCCCCGGTTGTAGATCAGCCGGCAGCATCCCAGCGTCTGGTGGATGAAGTTTTTCTGTTCTCTGTTCGGGTAGATCCTGAATTTGATCCCTTTTTGCATTAGCCCATCTTATCCTTTTGTCTCTGCGATGTTTTCTGGTTTTCGATATACTGTTTTACTGCTTCCAGCGGGGCACCGCCAACGGTAGATACAAAATAGCTGTTTGTCCAGAGCGTCGGCATTTTCGTTCTGAGATAGGGAAATTCCTGTCTTAAAATTCTGGACGTATAGCCTTTGAAAGATTTTACGGCTTTGTGAATACCAAACTGAGGATCTACTTCCAGCAGCATATGAACATGGTCTGGCATGATCTCCATTTCCAGAATGTCTACAGAAAGATTTGCAGCATACTCTGTGAGCAGCTCCTTCAGCCGGACATCTACACCGTTCGTTAATACTTTTCGTCTATATTTGGGACACCATACTACATGGTATTTACAGGAATAGACGACATTATTGTTTGATTTATAGGTTGTGTTCATGTTTGTATGATACAATATTTTATCAATTAACACAATTGTTATTTTGTCCATCTTCAATTACTTGCGTAAATTCGATGGACGCGTCTTATATCCCCATAGCTGAAGCAAGGGGTTTTACGACGCATTGGATAAAAATTGCTGCAAGGGCAATCCATTCAGCAAGATCTATCACATTCAAACCAGATAGTTACTCACATACACAATACCTCTTTCCAGACTCCCCGGACTTCCGCGGAATGCCCACGCTGCGGCATCACTCGCCAGAAGAACGGCACAGGAAAGCTGCATCAGAAGTATCCGGTATTTTTTCTTTTTCTGATCCATATCCCTGCTCAAAACCATACAGAGGGCCGCAATATTTGTTTTGTCCTTCCTAAAACAGCAAAAGAAAACCCTCTCATACCGCCTTTCTCTGCGTATATGAGAGGGTTCCTGTTCTTACGCCTGTCCCAGTACGTGGTCGGAAATTCTTCCGTAGACGGAGATCAGGTAGAGGCCGCAGATGCCGACAACCGCGTAGATGATGCGGCTCAGCCACGTCATGTTTCCGAAGATCAGGGCGACGAGGTCGAGACGGAAGAATCCGATCAAGCCCCAGTTGACGGCTCCGATGATTGCAACGGTGAGTGCGGTGTAATCCAGTCCTTTCATGTAAAGAAACCTCCTTTTTCCGGATTTTGTATCGTCTTTTTATCTCTTCCGGTTTCTTTATAAAGAATTTCCCAAAAGGAGACAGATTATGCATTTTCTTTGATTTTTCGGGCAGAAAAATGGAGACCATTTCCAGGCCTCCATTCGTGCAATTTTGTTTTCTTTATTCAGACAGCAGCTTCTGCAGCAGCTCTCCTGCTGCTGCCGGGTTGGCTTTGCCTTTCATTTCTTTCATGACCTGGCCGACCAGAAATCCGAGGACTTTTGTCTTTCCGGATTTGTACTGCTCTACCGGGCCAGGGTTGTTTTCCAGAACTTTTCTCGTGGTTTCTTCCAGAAGGCCGGTGTCGTTTACGGTTTTCAGTCCGTGCTTCTCGACGTATGCTTCCGGATCGACATCCTCTGCAAAGATCTGCTCAAATACCTCTTTTGCCACCTGGTTGTTGACCGATCCGGCTTCTGCCAGTTCGATCAGGGATGCCAGATGCTTCGGTGAAAACTGCAGATCCTCCGGCTCCTGGCCGTTCTCCTTTAAGAGACGTAAGGTCTCGCCCATCAGCCAGTTTGCCACTTTTTTCGGTTTGCCGCAGAGCGCCGTCGTCTCCTCAAAGAGATCGGACAGCTTCTTGGAACCGGTCAGAATGCCCGCATCGTACTGCGGCAGTCCGTACTGCTCCACGTAGCGTGCCTGTTTTTCCGGCTGGAATTCCGGCATGGATTTCACAATGCGGTCGATCCACTCGTCGGAAATGTGCACCGGCGGCAGATCCGGGTCCGGGAAGTAGCGGTAATCCTTCGCATCCTCTTTCGAACGCATCGCGTAGGAATACTCTTTGTTGTCGTCCCAGCGGCGGGTCTCCTGGACAACGGCTTTTCCTTCCTCGATCAGCTCGATCTGTCTTGCACGCTCTCCCTCGATCGCTCTTCCGATGGCCTTAAAGGAGTTCAGGTTCTTCATCTCGGTACGTGTTCCGAATTTCTCACTTCCAACCTCACGGACCGAAAGGTTGACATCGGCACGCATCGAGCCCTCCTGCAGTTTGCAGTCGGATGCGCCGAGATACTGAATCATCATACGCAGTTTTTCCAGATAAGCGATAACCTCTTCCGCAGAGCGCATATCCGGCTCGGATACAATCTCGATCAGCGGAACGCCGCTTCGGTTGTAGTCGACTAGCGAGCAGTCCTCCCACTCATCGTGGATCAGCTTTCCGGCATCCTCCTCCATGTGGATCTCATGAATGCCGATTTTCTTCTTTCCCGCTGCGGTGTCAATCTCGACATATCCATCGTGGCAGATCGGCAGATACAGCTGGGAAATCTGATAGTTCTGCGGGTTGTCCGGGTAGAAATAGTTCTTCCGGTCGAATTTGCAGAGCTGGTTGATTTTGCAGTTTGCAGCCAGTCCGACGCGCAGGGCGTAATCGACAACCTTCTTATTTAATACCGGAAGGGATCCCGGCATACCGGTGCAGACCGGGCAGGTGTGGGTGTTCGGCGCACCGCCGAATGCGGTAGAGCAGCCGCAGAAAATTTTTGTTCGCGTCGCAAGCTCCACATGTACTTCAAGTCCGATGACGGTTTCATACTGTTTTGACATTGTTTTGCTTCCTCCTTACCATTCTTTCGGCTGCCCGAATGCACCGCGTGCCTGCTCATAGGTGTACGCTGCACGGAACAGTTTTTTCTCTGAGAAACAGTCTCCGATAAGCTGCATGCCGATCGGAAGCCCCTTATCATCCATACCGCACGGAACGGTGATGCCCGGAAGGCCGGCGAGGTTGACGGATACTGTGTAAATATCGCCCAGATACATCTGCAGCGGATCGGAAAGCGATTCCCCGAGACGCGGTGCGGTCGATGGTGCTGCCGGGCTTAAAATCATATCGTATTTTTCAAATGCGCGGTCAAATTCCTGTTTAATCAGGGCTTTCGTGCGCAGTGCTTTCAGATAATACGCATCGTAGTAACCGGAGCTTAAGACGAAGCTTCCCAGCATAATCCGTCGTTTCACCTCCGAACCGAAGCCCTCGGAACGGCTCTTCTTATACATATCGTGGAGTCCTTCGTACTCTTTGGCACGGAAGCCGTATTTCACGCCGTCGAAGCGTTCCAGGTTGGAGCTTGCCTCAGCGGATGCAATAACGTAGTAAGCCGGAATGGCATAATCAATGAGGTCGAGATCGAAATACTCTACTTCTGCTCCGCGTGCCTTCAGGACATCGGCAGCTTTTAAAATGGATTCCTTCACCTGCGGATCCAGGCCTTCGCCGAAGCAGCTGTTCGGAATACCGATTTTCAGATCGGAGACATCTTCTTTTAAAGCGCTCATGAAATCGTAATCGTCGCGTTTCATCGATGTCGCATCTTTTGCATCATACGAAGCGACCGTCTGCAGCAGTGCTGCACAGTCTGTCACATCCTTTGCGACCGGTCCGATCTGGTCAAGGGAGGAACCATAAGCGATCAGTCCGTAACGGGAAACGGTGCCGTACGTCGGTTTCATGCCGGTTACGCCGCAGAAGGAACTCGGCTGACGGATCGATCCGCCGGTATCGGAGCCAAGTGCCATCGGTACTTCTCCTGCTGCAACGGCTGCGCAGGAACCGCCGGAGGAACCGCCTGGAACGTGTTCGGTGTTCCATGGATTTTTCGTCACGCCGTACGCGGAAGTCTCTGTCGTACTTCCCATCGCAAACTCATCCATGTTTGTCTTTCCGATGATAACGGCTCCCGCCTCTTCGAGCCGTGTGATAACCTCTGCATCGTACGTCGGAACAAAGTTCTGCAGGATCTTTGACGCACACGTCGTCGCAAGACCTTTCGTACAGATGTTGTCCTTGACCGCAATCGGAACGCCGGCCAGCGGACCGGTGAGCTCTCCTGCGTCAATTTTCTTCTGCACTTCTGCCGCGCGTGCTCTTGCACCCTTTTCATCCACAAGAAGGAATGCGTGAATTGATTCTTCCGATGCTTTGACTGCCGCAAGAGACGCTTCTACAGCGTCCGCCACAGTGATCTTTCCTTCTTTGATTGCGGCAGAAAGCTGTACTGCTGTCATATCTTTGATTTCCATATCAATCTCCTCCTGCTATTCTACCGTTTTCGGAACCTTGTACTGGCCCTCTTTGACTTCCGGTGCATTGGTAAGCATTGCATCGCGGTCGTCGCCATTGGTTACTTCATCCTCGCGGAATACATTTCCCATCTCGAAAATGTGGGTCATCGGCTCGACCTTGCTGGTGTCGAGCTCGTTTAATTTATCTACATAATCCAGCATCTTCTGCATATCCTGCCGTGCGGATTCTTTTTCCTCATCCTTTAATTCCAGCTTTGCCAGGATGCCGACATATTCCATCGTTTCATCTGAAATCACATTTGCCATTTCACTCATTCTCCTTTTTCATTTTCCAGCAGGATCCGCTTACGGCTCCAGTCTTGTAAGATCACGCGGGAACAGCGTTGTCTCGCGGACGTTGTCCTCACCGATCAGCTTCATGGTCAGACGCTCCAGACCGATGCCAAGACCTCCGTGCGGCGGCATACCGTGTTTGAAAGCACTTAAATACTGCTCCATGCCCTCTTCTGTCATGCCGCGGGCTGCGATCTTTTCAGAGAGCATCTTGTAATCGTGGATACGCTGGCCTCCGGTTGTAATCTCCAGACCGTGGAACAGCAGGTCGAAGCTCTTTGTGTATCTCTTATCCTCCGGGTCGTCCATCGCATAGAACGGTCTCTTTTTCGACGGATATTCGGTGACGAATACGAAGTCTGCATCGTACTCCTCTTTGAAATACTGGCCGATCAGAAGCTCCTCCTCTGGCTCAAGGTCGAACGGGTTGCGGATCTTTCGGTTGTATTTCTCGGCTACCAGCTCTTTCGCTTTCGTGAACGGTACAGTTGGGATTTCTTCTGTCTTTGGAAGCATAACTTTCAGGATCTCCAGCTCTTTTGCGTAATCCTTTTTAAGAAGCTCCACCATGTACTGTAAAAATCCGGTTTCCATTGCCATGATGTCGGCGTAATCCTCGATGTAGCCCATCTCAAAGTCAAGGCTGGTATATTCGTTCAGATGACGTTTCGTGTTGTGTTTCTCTGCACGGAAAACCGGTCCGACTTCAAAGACACGGTCAAACACGCCGACAAGCATCTGTTTGTAGAACTGCGGGCTCTGTGCCAGGACAGCCGGGCGGTGGAAATATTCCAGCTTGAAGATGTTTGCGCCGCCTTCAGCGCCTTTCGCGCCGATCTTCGGTGTATGAATTTCGGTGAATCCCTGGGAATGAAGGAAATCACGGAACGCCCGTACCACGCCTTCCTGGATGCGGAATTTTGCACGCTCTCTGACGTTTCGAAGAGCGATCGGCCGCATGTTCAGCATTGCTTCAAGGGAGGTGTTCATTTTCCATTTGTTGACTGCGAGCGGCATTGGCTCGGTCGGCTCGGAAAGAACGGTGATGGTCTGCAGCCTGACTTCGACGCCGCCCGGTGCGCGGTCCTCTTTTTTGACCGTTCCGGTTACGGCAACTGCCGATTCCTCTTTCAGATCTTTCAGCGGGAAGTCAACACTTCCTTCTTCGTACACACACTGAACGAGTCCCTCGCTCTTTCTTAAGATGACAAAGGCAACCTCGCCCATGTCACGGATGATGTGTACGGCTCCTTCGAGTTTTACTTCTGTGCCTTCCGGTATCTCCAGCAGAGTTTTTACGGAGATGTCTTCTTTTTTCTTTACGCCTGTCATAAATTCCATGTCTTGTTCTCCTCTCTTTCTCGCCTGTCCCGGATTGCTTTTTCAAATAAAAAAGTCCCGGAACAGTTTTTTAACTACTGTTCCGGGACGGGATATTTTATGTTCCCGCGGTACCACCCGCATTGCGTTTTTCTCTCCGGTTTTCCGGGGGAAAACGCCCACTCATTTATACTTAACGCGTATCACGGATCTGCCTACTTGATTTCCTGTTCGGATCTCATGTTCAGCAGACCGGCTCCGGAATGTTCCCCATTGTATGTTTCCTCCATGCTGATGCTCTCAGTCGGTGACATCGGCTTCCTGTCAGATTCCGCATACGGAGTTTCCTTCACTGCCTTTTTCATACTGTGCATTATAGCACAGCAGTTTTGCATTTGTAAACACCTATTTTTTACGGATTTTATATAAATTCTAATGCATTTTTCATGAATTTTATCTATACAAAATTATTTTTTCGCGTGTTTATAAAATTGCGCAGAAATTCCGTTTTATTGGTATTTCGCACACAATTTACAGTTTTTTGATTCTCTCCACTGCCTCTACTGTATTCTCATACGTACCGAATGCAGTCAGACGGAAGTAGCCTTCTCCGCTCGGGCCGAAGCCTGATCCTGGTGTTCCGACTACGTTTGCGTCTGCAAGCAGGTGATCAAAGAACTCCCAGGAAGTCATATTTTCCGGTGTTTTCAGCCAAATATACGGAGCGTTGACGCCGCCGGATACGGTGTAGCCTGCGCCCTTTAATCCGTCGTAGATGACTTTTGCGTTCTTCATGTAGTAAGCAACCTGCTCTTTTAACTGTGCTTTTCCTTCCGGAGAGTAAACAGCCTCGCCGGCTCTCTGGATGATGTACGGAGCTCCGTTGTATTTCGTTCCGTGACGGCGTGCCCACAGGCTGTGCAGAGTCACATCGCCGGATTTGATGTCTTTCGGGATAACGGTGAATCCAAGACGCATACCGGTAAAGCCTGCGTTCTTGGAGAAGCTGCGCATTTCGATGGCACATGTTCTTGCACCCTCGCACTCATAGATGGAATGCGGAATGTCTTTTTCTGAGATATATGCCTCGTATGCAGCATCATACAGGATGATGGCTCCTACTTTATTTGCATAATCAACCCATTTCTGCAGCTCGGCTTTGGAAACCATAGCGCCGGTCGGGTTGTTCGGGAAGCACAGATAAATCAGATCCGGGGTTTCTTTCGGGAGATCCGGGGTGAAGTTGTTTTCTGCAGTACACGGCATGTAAATCACATTCGTGAAACGCTCGGTTGCTGCGTCGTAGTCACCGGCACGGCCTGCCATTACGTTGGAGTCTACATAAACCGGATAAACCGGGTCGCATACAGCGATCTTGTTGTCCAGGCTGAAGATCTCCTGAATGTTGCTGCAGTCGCATTTTGCGCCGTCCGATACAAAAATTTCATCAGATGAGATATCGCATCCTCTGTCCCGATAATCATTTTTTGCGATGGTATCGCGAAGGAAAGCATATCCAAGATCTGGTGCATATCCGTGGAAGGTCTCTGCGTGTCCCATCTCATCCACTGCTCCGTGCAGCTTTTCAATGATCGCCGGTGCGATCGGCTGGGTTACGTCGCCGATTCCAAGACGGATGATTTTCGCGTCCGGATTTGCCTCGGTGTAAGCTGCAACTTTTTTTGCAATGGTGGAAAACAGATAGCTTCCCGGCAATTTCAGATAATTGTCATTGATTTTGAACATTATTATGTCGCTCCTTTTCACTTTTTCTTACTCTGTCAAAAGCGTCAGCACCATCTGTGCCGTTTCAACCAGATTGGTGCCGCTGTCCATGCTGCATTTCTGCATGTAGCGATGGGCCTCCGACTCGGTCATGTGATTTCGTTCGATCAGAAGGCTTTTTGCACGATCGATGATGTGCTGTTCCTCGGCGCTGCGCACCTTTGGCTTTGCCCGCTCTTTCTTTCTGCGCCGTGCCGCACTCTGCAGCATCATCTCCAGTGTATTGACCAGCTCGTACACGGAAAGCGGCATCGTAACCGCCATGATTCCGGTTCCCTCCACCGCACTTAATGCGCGGCTCGATGCAATCAGAAGCATCTGGAAGCCGGACGGCATACACTCATTCAGATCCGTAAAAAACATATCCGGAAGCTTGTAGCCGCAGATGACGATACCGCCGTTTAAGTTGTTCATCTCTCCGAGCGCCGCTGCCGCTGTCGAACAGACAGCATCGATTTCATATCCTCTTTTTGCCAGAATATCCCGGATGCGCTTTCCATCTTCTATTTTGGGAAGTACTATCACTATGCTGCTCATGCATTTTCAGGCCCCTTCGTCGTCTAAATACGGTACAGATATTTCTCGGTCTCCCAGTCGGATACCTGGCGGAGATACTCATGCCACTCTTCTTCTTTGGCATTGATATATCCATCCACAAATTCCTGGCCGAGTACCTGACACAGAAAATCGTCTTTCTTTAACTCTGCGACCGCTTCTCCAAGGCTTCCCGGGAGAAGGGTGATCTGCATCGCGTTTCGTTCTTCTTCTGTCAGATCGGAAATATTGCGGTCCACCGGGGACGGCGGAACGATTTTCTGTTTGATACCGTCAAGTCCTGCTGCCATGCAGACAGCAAGTGCCAGGTACGGATTGGCTGCCGAATCCGGGCATCGAAGCTCAATGGCCATGATACCGTCTCCCGTCAGCGGAATGCGGATCAGCGGGCTTCTGTTCTTTGCAGACCATGCCACGTAGATCGGTGCACCGTATCCCGGTGTCAGACGTTTGTAGGAGTTTACAAGCGGATTGGTAATCGCTGCGATTCCGCTGATGTGTTTCATCAGTCCGCCCATAAAGTAATATGCCTCTTTGCTGAGCCCGTATTCATCGGATTTGTCGGCAAACACATCTTTTCCCTCCTGAAACAGAGAGAAGGAAAGATGAAGACCCGATCCGTGAACTCCGGTTTTTGGTTTTGGCATAAAGGTTGCGTGAAGACCATGACGTTTTGCAATCGTACGGATAGCAAATTTGGCAGTCATCAGCTGATCTGCCGTCCGAAGTGCTGCAGCCGGACAGAAATCCAGTTCGTGCTGGCCTGCCGCTACCTCGTGGAAGGAAGACTCAACGTCGATTCCCATTTCTTCGAGAGTCAGCACCATATCGCGCCGCGCGTTTTCTCCCAGGTCCAGCGGTCCAAGATCCAGATAACCGCCTTTGTCGTGCGTTACACTCGTTGCTCCGCCGTCCTCATCGGTGTGGAACAGGAAAAATTCACACTCCGGTGAGATTTCAAACTCATAGCCCATCGCTTTCGCTTCGGAAATTACCTTCTGAAGGATGGTTCGGGAACTCTTTGCATAAAGATTCCCCTCTCTATCATACACATCACAGATCAATCTTGCAACCTTTCCTTGCTGCGGACGCCACGGAAGTATTGCAAAGGTGTCGAGATCCGGGTGCAGAAACATGTCTGCTTCCTCGATGGTGACAAATCCTTCGAACGAAGAGCCATCGAAAACGCACTGATTATTCAGGGCTTTTTCCAGCTGTCCGGCGGTGATGGCCATATTTTTCATCATTCCAAACATATCGGTAAACTGCAGGCGGATAAATTCAACATCTTCTTCCTCCGCCATCTGAAGGATCGCTTCCTTCGTATACTTTGCCATATCGATTCTCTCCTTTATCAAAGACGATTCTAAACGAAAAGGGTGCTTTCACGCGGCAGGGCAGAAAGACACCTTGCGTAAAAACACCCTTGTTTTGGGCATATTATAGCAGTTTTTCGCGTGTTTTGTCAAGAAAAACTTAGAGATTCGTGTATCCCATCAGGGATTCATCGACTGCCTTTGCTGCCTCGCGTCCCTCGCGGATCGCCCATACGACCAGGGACTGGCCGCGGTGCATATCGCCTGCGGTGAAGACATTTTCTTTTGTTGTCTGGTATTTTCCGTCATCTGTCTTCACGTTGGTGCGCTGGTTGACTTCCACTTTAAATGCATCGGTCACATATTTCTGGGATCCTAAAAAGCCTGCTGCAATAAGAACGAGATCTGCCGGGAGAATCTCTTCTGTTCCCTCAACCGGAACCATCATCATGCGGCCGGATTTCTCATCTTTTTTCGGTGTCAGTTTTACGGTCTTGATCTGGCAGACTTCACCCTTTTTGTTTTTGATAAATTCCGTTACGGTTGTCTGGTAAATCCGCGGATCATGGCCGAATACGGCGATTGCCTCTTCCTGGCCGTAATCCGTCTTGCAGATCTTCGGCCACTCCGGCCACGGATTGTTCTCGGCACGCTGATCCGGTGCTTTCGGCATCATCTCAAGCTGTGTCACAGATTTGGCACCGAGACGGATGGAAGTTCCGACACAGTCATTACCGGTGTCGCCGCCTCCGATGACAACAACGTGTTTGCCCTTGGCATCGATGTAGGCATGATCCTCAAAATTGGAATCCAGAAGACTCTTCGTTACGGAAGTCAGGAAATCGACAGCAAAGTAGATGCCCTTTGCATCTCTTCCCTCTGCCTTGATATCTCTTGGATTTGCCGCACCGCAGCAGAGCAGGACACGGTCAAATTCTTTTAAGAGTTTGTCAGCTTTTACATCTTTTCCGATATCAGCATTCGTCACAAACTCGATGCCCTCGGCCTTCATCAGATCCACACGGCGGTCGATGACGCTCTTATCAAGTTTCATGTTCGGAATACCGTAGCGTAAAAGTCCGCCCACGCGGTCGCGGCGTTCAAAGACCGTAACAGAATGGCCGCGGCGGTTGAGCTGCATCGCTGCTGCAAGGCCGGAAGGACCGCTTCCTACAACGGCAACGCGTTTTCCGGTGCGCACTTTCGGCGGCTGCGGCGTAATCAGGCCGGTTGCCCATGCGTTTTCGATGATCGCGCGTTCATTTTCCTTCGTGCAGACCGGGTCTCCGTTTACGTTGCATGTACAGGCTGCTTCGCAGAGTGCCGGGCAGACACGGGAGGTAAATTCCGGAAAACAGTTTGTCTTGGTGAGGCGGCGGTATGCCTGCTCATAGTTTCCAAGATACACAAGGTCATTCCACTCCGGAACGAGGTTCTGCAGCGGACAGCCGGAGGCCATTCCCGCAATCATGGTTCCCGCCTGGCAGAACGGTACACCGCATGCCATACAGCGGGCAGCCTGCATCTGCTGCTCCTTTTTCGGGAGCTGCAGATGAAATTCCTTAAAGTTTTTGATACGCTCAAGCGGGGCAACGGTGTTTCCCGTCTTGCGCTGATATTCCATAAATCCAGTTGGCTTACCCATAATTCTTCTTCCTCCTACTTACGCATGCTTTCGTAAAATGCTTCAATCTGTGCCTGTTCGCTGCTAAGGCCCTTGTCTTCCATCTGGCACTCAGCATCATCATGCGCTTATAGTCATTCGGAATGATCTTCTTGAATTTCGGCAGATATTCGTCAAAGTGTGTGAGAATTTCTTTACCTTTTTCAGAGCCGGTGTGTGCAACGTGTTTTTCAATCATGT
Source organism: Blautia sp. AM47-4 (assembly GCF_003479865.1). Lineage (NCBI taxonomy): Bacteria > Bacillati > Bacillota > Clostridia > Lachnospirales > Lachnospiraceae > Blautia > Blautia sp. AM47-4. Next base: position 77,757 of record NZ_QUHY01000005.1, on the reverse strand, counting down.
TTTTCAGCTCTGCAATATCGTATTTGCTTTCTACCAGTTCAATCGAAATCATTTCCTTGTTCAAATTGCGGTACAGGTTGCTCTTTTCATCCAGGACATAAGCGATACCGCCGCTCATGCCGGCTGCAAAGTTCTTTCCGGTTGCGCCGAGGACAACGACACGGCCGCCGGTCATATACTCGCATCCATGCTCACCGACACCCTCGACAACGGCGTAAGCACCGGAGTTTCTGACACAGAAACGCTCTCCTGCGATACCGTTGATGTACGCCTCACCGCTCGTTGCGCCGTAGAGGGCAACGTTTCCGACGATGATGTTTTCTTCCGGTTTATACTTTCTTGCTTTCGGCGGGTAGACAACCAGTTTTCCGCCGGAGAGGCCTTTTCCGAAGTAATCGTTCGAATCGCCCTCAAGTTCCAGGGTCAGTCCTTTTGGAATAAATGCTCCGAAGCTCTGTCCGCCGGCACCCTTGCACTGTACGGTGTACGTATCCGGCTCCAGAGAGGTGCCGAATTTTCTGGTGATCTCGGCACCAAGAATCGTTCCCACGGTACGATCGGTGTTGGTGATCTCGACTTTGACGTTCTTCTTCTCTTTCTTATCCATTGCCGGACCGAATTTCTTTAAGAGTACCTTCTCATCCAGGGTTGCGCCAAGTTTGAAGTCGTAAACATCTTTCGGATCGAACGTTACCTTCTCGCCTGCTTTTGCAAACGGATTGTTCAGGATCTGGCTTAAGTCTACGCGGTCTGCGTGCTCGTTCGTCACTTTATCATTTCTCTTTAAGAGGTCGGAACGGCCGACCATCTCGTCAACGGTGCGGAAGCCAAGTTTTGCCATGTATTCCCGCATCTCTCTGCGATGAAGCGCATGAAGTTGATGACGTACTCCGGTTTGCCGCGGAAACGTTTGCGCAGCTCCGGGTTCTGCGTTGCGATACCCATCGGGCAGGTATCCAGGTTGCAGACACGCATCATGACACATCCCATGGTTACAAGCGGCGCCGTCGCAAAACCAAATTCCTCGGCGCCAAGAAGTGCTGCGATCACAACGTCGCGGCCGCTCATCAGCTTTCCGTCCGTCTCAATCATGACACGGTTGCGGAGGCCGTTCTTAATCAGCGTCTGATGGGTCTCGGCAAGGCCTAATTCCCACGGAAGTCCGGCATTATGGATCGAGCTTCTCGGTGCTGCTCCGGTTCCTCCATCGTACCCGGAAATTAGGATGACCTGTGCTCCGGCTTTTGCAACACCAGCTGCAACGGTACCAACGCCGGCCTCCGATACGAGTTTGACAGAGATTCTTGCATTCACATTCGAGTTTTTCAGATCATAAATCAGCTGTGCAAGGTCCTCGATGGAATAGATGTCGTGATGCGGCGGCGGGGAAATCAGGGATACACCCGGTGTGGAGTGACGTGTTTTCGCAATCCACGGGTAAACCTTTCCGGCCGGTAAGTGGCCGCCCTCGCCCGGTTTTGCACCCTGCGCCATCTTGATCTGAATCTCTTTTGCGCTGACCAGATATTTGCTGGTAACACCGAACCGGCCAGATGCTACCTGTTTGATTGCGGAACATCTCTCCGGAGACTCCAGGCGGTCATCACTCTCGCCGCCCTCACCGGTGTTGGATTTTCCGTGCAGACGGTTCATGGCAACCGCCAGTGTCTCATGTGCCTCCTGGGAAATGGAACCGTAGGACATCGCACCGGTTTTGAACCGCTTTACAATGGAATCTACACTCTCAACCTCTTCGAGCGGAACGCCCTGTTCCGGGTAATCGAAGTCCATCAGACTTCGCAGATAACCGCTCTCCTCGCTGTCAACCATGGCAGTGTACTCTTTGAACATCCTGTAGTCACCGCGTCTTGTAGACTCCTGCAGGGTATGGATGGTACGGGGATTGTAGCGGTGCTCCTCACCCTGACTTCTTGCTTTATGACGTCCGAGACTGTCCAGCGTCAGATCCGTCGTCAGTTCCAGCGGATCAAATGCCTGAGAATGACGCTCATCAACGTCTTTTGCAATGTCTTCCAGTGTAATACCGCCGACACGGCTGACCGTACCAGTGAAGTATTTGTCGATTACATCCTCAGAGATACCGATAGCTTCGAAGATCTGGGAACCCTGATACGACTGAATCGTCGAGATACCCATCTTCGCCGCGATTTTTACGATGCCGGAAATGACAGCATGGTTGTAATCTTCAACGGCTGCATAGTAATCTTTCTTAATCATGCCCTCTTCGATCAGCTCATGGATCGTGTCGAGTGCCAGATACGGGTTGATTGCGCAGGCACCGTAGCCGAGCAGTGTTGCGAAATGGTGCACCTCGCGCGGCTCGCCGGACTCCAGAATAATCGCAAGAGAAGTTCTCTTTTTCGTTTTTACCAGATGCTGATGAACCGCAGATACAGCCAGGAGGGATGGAATCGCCACATGGTTCTCATCGACACCGCGGTCAGAGAGAATCAGGATGTTGGCTCCTGCCCGGTGTGCACGGTCAACCTCGACGAAAAGGCGGTCCATCGCACGGTCAAGCGGTGCGCTCTTGTAGTAGGTGATCGGAACGGTCACTGCCTTGAAGCCTTCGACTTTCATGTTCTTGATCTTCAGCATATCGGTATTGGTCAGGATCGGATTGTTGATCTTTAATACCTGGCAGTTCTTCGGCTCCTCCTCAAGCAGGTTTCCGTCACGTCCGACGTAAACGCTTGTGGAAGTTACGATCTCCTCACGGATGCAGTCGATCGGCGGGTTCGTTACCTGTGCAAAGAGCTGTTTGAAATAGTTGAACAGCGGCTGATGCTCATGGGAGAGAACGGCAAGCGGGGTATCGATACCCATCGAAGCGGTTGCCTCGACACCGTTTAATGCCATCTTTCCGATGGAGGAACGGTACTCCTCGTAGGTGTAGCCGAACGCTTTCTGCAGGCGCATCCGCTCTTCTTTCGTGTACTCTTCGACCGGCAGATTCGGGATTTTGATATCCTTTAACTGTACCAGATAACTGTCGAGCCATTCGCCGTACGGCTGTTTCTTTGCGTAATATTCTTTGACTTCCTCATCGTTTAAGACTTTTCCCTGTACGGTGTTGACGAGAAGCATCTTGCCCGGATGGAGACGCTCTTTTAAGACGATTTTTTCTTCCGGAACTTCCAGAACACCGACCTCAGAGGAGAGGATCAGAAATCCATCGTTAGTGATGTAGTAACGGGAAGGACGAAGACCGTTGCGGTCGAGCACTGCTCCCATCACATCTCCGTCGGAGAACAGGATCGATGCCGGTCCGTCCCACGGCTCCATCATCGTTGCATAATACTGATAGAAATCACGTTTCTCCTGGGAAATCGTATCGTTGTTTGCCCACGGCTCCGGGATCGTGATCATGACAGCCAGCGGAAGATCCATACCGCTCATGGTCAGGAACTCGAGTGTGTTGTCGAGCATTGCAGAGTCAGAACCCTGGGTGTTGACAACCGGCAGAACCTTGTGCAGTTCATCCTGCAGCATCGGGGAGGACATCGTCTCCTCACGGGCCAGCATCTTGTCGGCGTTTCCGCGGATGGTGTTGATCTCGCCGTTGTGTACGATGAAACGGTTCGGATGGGCTCTCTCCCAGCTTGGGTTCGTGTTCGTGCTGAACCGGGAATGCACCATGGCGATTGCAGATTCATAATCGACATCCTGCAGATCGCGGAAGAAGGTGCGGAGCTGTCCTACGAGGAACATACCTTTGTATACGATGGTACGGCTGGAAAGAGATGGCACGTAGGTGTTGTCGTTGCTCTGTTCGAAAACACGGCGTACGACGTACAGACGACGGTCGAAAGCGATTCCCTTTTCCACATCCTCCGGTTTTTTGATGAATGCCTGCATGATGTAAGGCATACACTCTCTTGCCTTATGGCCGAGAACTTCCGGAATGGTCGGCACGGTTCTCCATCCAAGGAGTTCCAGTCCCTCTTTTTCCACGATGATCTCAAACATCTTTTTTGCCTGGTTCCGTTTCAGCTCATTTTGTGGGAAGAAGAATACGCCGACGCCGTATTCCCGTTCTCCGCCTAATGAAAAACCGAGGGTCGAACAGGCTTTGGAAAAGAATTTGTGCGATATCTGCAACAAGATTCCTACTCCGTCTCCTGTTTTACCCTCGGCGTCTTTGCCGGCTCTATGTTCAAGATTTTCTACGATTTTTAATGCGTTTTCTACGGTCGCATGGGATTTTTCACCTTTGATATTCACGACGGCTCCGATACCGCAGTTGTCGTGTTCAAAGGAAGAACGGTACAGCCCTTCTTCTCCCATGACACGCTCTTTACTCTGTGTCATACGGCTTCCCTTCCTTTACCTTTTCTTATTTTCGGTTCTCTTTTGTTTTCCAGAAAAGAATGGAGGGAACATTTCATTCCCCGCCGTTCTTTTTGGATTGCTCTTACTATACTCTATTTTTTTCATCCTGTAAAGAGCAAATTTAATTTTTATATAATTTTTTACAATTTTTCTTTACTTTCTTAGGTTATTGCTGCATTTTACCTAATTTTCTACACTTTCGATCCATTATTTCGCTGCATGGTACTCGGCTGCTGCTGCAATCAGGCCGCGGAACAGCGGATGCGGACGGTTCGGACGGGATTTGAATTCCGGATGCGCCTGGGTTGCAATGTAGAACGGATGATCCGAAAGCTCGACCATCTCGACAATTCTTCCATCTGGTGATACACCGGAGAGAACCATGCCGTTTTCGGTCAGTGCTTTCCGGAAATCGTTGTTGACCTCATAGCGGTGACGATGCCGCTCAGAGATCTCTTTCTTGCCGTACAGCTCCTGTGCCTTCGATCCGTCTGCCAGTACACATGGATAAGCGCCGAGCCGTAAGGTACCGCCGATGTCCTCGATGCCGTTCTGGTCCGGCATCAGTGCAATCACCGGGTGCATGGTATTCGGATTCATCTCAATGCTGTGTGCGTCGTGGTATCCGAGCACGTTTCTCGCATACTCGACAATAGTCAGCTGCATGCCAAGGCAAAGGCCAAGGAACGGAATTCTGTTTTCTCTCGTGTACTGGATCGCTGTAATCATGCCTTCGATACCGCGGTTTCCAAATCCGCCCGGTACCAGCACACCGTCAACATCACACAGATACTCTGCCACGTTCTCTTTTGTTACCAGTTCCGAATCCACCCATTTCAGATGCACGTTTGCATGACTTGCGATACCGCCGTGTTTTAATGCCTCGACAACACTCAGGTATGCGTCATGCAGCTGCGTATACTTTCCGACGAGCGCAATCGTCACCTCTTTGTTCGGATGGCGGAGTGCTTCTACCATATGGGTCCAGTCGGACAGATCCGGTTCCGGGCATGGAAGGTGAAGGCTCTCGCAGACAACCTGCGCCAGGTTCTCTTTCTCCATGGCAAGCGGAGCTTCATACAGATACTCCACGTCCAGGTTCTGCAGAACATGGCTTGACGGAACGTTGCAGAACAGAGCAATTTTATCTTTGATCTCGGTGGTCAGCGGATGCTCGGACCGACATACGATGACATCCGGCTGAATACCGATTCCCTGCAGCTCTTTTACGCTCGCCTGCGTCGGTTTTGTTTTCATTTCACCGGAAGCTTTCAGATATGGAATCAGGGTAACGTGGATCAGAATGGCGTTCTCGTGTCCGACGTCATGCTGGAACTGGCGGATTGCCTCCAAAAACGGCTGGCTCTCGATATCGCCGACGGTTCCGCCGACCTCAATGATGGCAATACGCTCCTCGTCTACTTCTTTTCCGCGGTAGAAACGGCTCTTGATTTCGTTTGTAATGTGCGGAATGACCTGTACGGTGCCTCCGCCGAAATCACCGTGGCGTTCTTTCTGCAGAACAGACCAGTATACTTTTCCGGTCGTCACGTTGGAATTTTTATCCAGGCTCTCGTCGATGAAACGCTCGTAGTGGCCGAGATCGAGGTCTGTCTCTGTGCCGTCATCGGTAACGAAAACCTCGCCGTGCTGAATCGGGTTCATCGTACCCGGGTCGACGTTGATGTACGGGTCAAATTTCTGCATCGTCACTTTGTATCCTCGGGCTTTTAAAAGCCGTCCAAGGGACGCCGCCGTGATTCCCTTTCCAAGGCCGGAGACTACTCCGCCTGTCACAAAGACATATTTTACTGCCATATTGATTTCCTCCTGTTTTCTCTTCTGATATTTTCTTTTCCGTCACAAGTTTCTCTAAAAGGAAATGTCGCCTGCCGGCGACATCTCTATGATGAAAGCCAGTTACTCCGCGCCTGCGTCGCTCCCGTAACTGCTGACAACATTCGTAATCCGGGCTATCGCCTACTTACTCATGTCGTCTTGCCCGGCCAATATCTATGAATTCGCTCATGCAAGCATGGCTCATCCATAGCTGCTATCCGGGGCTTTCATTCAAAATCAAAAACGATTATAACACATCTCGAATTTCCTGCAACTTTTTTTTACTATTTTTTATTATTTTCGACATTTTCCACGAAATCCTAAATTTCTGCACCATATTTTATACATATCACGATTTTCTTGACATCATCCGCAAAAATGAGTATGATAATCAATGTTTTTAAAACATGCAGGTCTACAACTGAAAAAAGGAGAATACCTATGCAGCCATCGTCAAACAATTGTTATGATACCGGTCTCCGGGAGGAATGTGGTGTTTTCGGCATTTACGATCTGGATGGTGCCGACGTCAGTCCTTCGATCTACTATGGCCTTTCCGCCCTGCAGCACAGAGGACAGGAGTCCTGCGGAATTGCCGTCTCTGACACCAGCGGTCCAAAGGGCCATGTGAAATCCTACAAAGGCCTTGGCCTTGTCAACGAAGTTTTCAAAGAATCCGAATTAGAAGAGCTGTCCGGCAATATCGGCATCGGCCATGTCCGGTACTCTACCACCGGTTCCACTACCGTAGAGAATGCACAGCCGCTCGTTCTGAATTATCTGAAAGGCTCCCTTTCCCTTTCGCACAACGGAAATCTGGTCAACGCTATGGAACTGCGCGAGCAGATGGAAAACACCGGCGCAATTTTTCACACTTCGATTGACTCTGAAATCATCGCCTACGGCATTGCGCGGGAACGCGTTCATTCCAAAACGGTAGAAGAAGCGATTCTGCGCACGGTAAAAGAAATCCGCGGCGCCTATGCCCTTGTCATCATGAGCCCGAGAAAACTCATCGGCGTGCGCGACCCATATGGCTTAAAACCGCTCTGCATCGGAAAGCGGGACAACGCCTGGGTTCTCGCCTCGGAAAGCTGCGCCCTCACTTCGATCGGCGCCGAATTCGTCCGCGATGTCGCTCCGGGAGAAATTGTAACGTTTGACAAAACCGGAAATCTGAAATCCGAATTTATGCCGGTTGACGAAAAAAAAGCGCATTGTATTTTTGAATATATTTATTTTGCCCGCCTCGACAGCAAAATAGACAATATCAGTGTCTACGAAGCCAGAATCCGCGGCGGTGCAACTCTCGCAAAGACCTACCCGGTTGATGCAGACCTCGTCTGTGGTGTCCCGGACTCCGGACTTGCCTCCGCAAAGGGCTATTCCGAAGAATCCGGCATCCCGTTCGGTCTTGCGTTCCACAAAAACAGCTATGTCGGCCGTACCTTCATCAAGCCGACCCAGAAGGAACGGGAATCCAGCGTCAAAATCAAGCTGAGCGTTCTCGAATCTGTTGTAAAAGGAAAACGGATCGTGCTCGTCGACGACTCCATTGTCCGTGGAACAACGATTTCCAACCTGATCACGATGCTTCGCAAAGCCGGCGCGACCGAAGTCCATGTCCGTATCAGCTCTCCGCCGTTCCTGTATCCGTGCTATTTCGGCACCGATGTTCCTTCGAACAAACAGCTGATCGCAAGCTCTCACTCCACGGAGGAGATCCGTCAGCAGATCGGAGCCGACTCTCTTGGCTACATGCCGATCGATGAACTCCAGAACATGGTCGGCGATCTGCCGATCTGCCGTGCATGCTTCGACAGCCATTACCCAATGGAAGTACCGAAACAGGATATCAGCGCTCTTCTCGAAAGCTGATTCTATTTCGTCCCCTTTACCGCGCAGACACTGCGTCAGGTAAGGGGGGCTTTTTTGTTTCATGCATACTTTGACGTAATGTTTGCATACAATAGCATCAAAAACAAAGGATCTCTTTATGGATCTTACAGACATCATTTATTCCAACGATTACATCAACATTCTGATCCAGAATTACGTGGCACAGTCCGAGCGGTACCAGATGCTGTTTCCGGAGTCAAGTGCTCTTCTTACGCTGAACCCACAGTATTCCGTTCTCTTTCTCGAGCGGAGTCTGCTGCCGGAAAATCTCTTCGGCGCAGTTCCCTTTACCGGGCTTCCAAAACTTTTTACGCCGCTCTCCACGCTCTCACTGGAAGTCTCCGGGATTGTCCAGACGCAGAATCTCTACGGTGGCGGATATACAGGCAAAAATGTAATCTTCGGTTTTCTGGACACCGGCATTGATTACCGCCACCCCGCATTTCTGCATGCCAACGGACAGAGCCGGATTCTCGCCGTCTGGGATCAGACGGACCGGACGGGAACGCCGCCGGCGCAGTTCCTTACGGCAGTCTCTATACCAAGTCCAATCTCGACGCGGCACTTGAAAGCGGCAATCCACTCTCCCTTGTTCCCGTCACCGATCCCGACGGGCACGGCACGTATGTCGCAGGCGTGGCCGGCGGTACTCCGGATGCCTCCGCCGGATTTCTCGGCGCCGCACCGGAGGCAGATTTTGCCGTTGTTAAATTAAAACCCGCCAAACAGAATCTGAAAGATTTTTATCTTGTGTCCTCCAATGCTCCCGTCTTCGAGGAAGATGACCTGCTCTCCGCCATGCACTTTCTGAATGAAACCGCAGCTGCGGAAGGAAAACCGCTCGTCCTCTGTCTGGCACTCGGGACGAATCAGGGCAGCCACTCCGGCACGCTCCCCGTTTCTCTGACCTTGGCGCGCTACGGCAACACGCCTGGTGTGATCCCCGTCTGCGCGACCGGCAACGAAGGAAATGCAGCACACCATTATTATGGCTCTGTATCCGAAACTTACACCCCGAAAAATGTAGAGTTTCTCGTTTCTGAAGGAAACCGCGGTTTCACCCTGGAACTCTGGGGACAGGCTCCACAGCTTTTTTCTGTCGGTTTCCGCTCTCCCGGCGGCGAGACGATTCCGCGGATTCCCGTCTCTTTGAATCAGGAACAGCGGATCACCTTCGTTCTGGAGCGCACCGTGATCTACGTCAACTACGAAGTGGTCCAGGCCACGACCGGCAGCCAGCTCATTCTGATCCGCATGCTGGATCCGACCCCCGGTATCTGGACGCTTCAGGTTTACCGCGCTTTTCCATCGCCGCCGGATTTCCACATCTGGCTCCCGATCACCGGATTTTCCACCTCCGATGTGACATTTCTGGAACCGGATCCGTACACGACACTGACGACACCTTCTGCCACGGTTCCTGTTCTTTCTCCCTCCACGTATCAGGCAGCAAACAACAGTTTTTCCCCGGAATCCGGCCGCGGCTTTACCCGGCTTGGTGAAATCAAGCCCGACTTTGCCGCTCCCGGCGTCTCCGTTACCGGACCGGGACCGGCCGGCTCCTATGTAAGCTTCAGCGGTTCGAGTGCGTCCGCCGCCATTACATCCGGCGCCGCTGCTCTTTTTCTGCAATGGGGCATCCAGCGCACTCCCGCCCGCTATTTCACGGCACAGGAGGTAAAAAACTACCTGATCCGCGGTGCAGACCGAACTGATACTATTACGTATCCGAGCAGAGAATGGGGATATGGCCGATTACAGTTATATCAAAGCTTCACAAGCCTTATGACAAACTGATTTTCCCGCTCACAGGTTTGCTTCTATGGTATATCCGTTTGTTGATGCAAACTTTTAATGTGCAAGTGCCTTGTTTTTGATTGTTTTCCGTTGTATCATTACGTATTATCATTATATTTATAAAACTAAAAGGGGGATTCCTGACTATGAATTACGAACGCTTGAACGATCTTCGCCTTCTTGGACTTACGATTGCCTACTACCGAAGAGCAAAAGGAATGACGCAGGCCGAACTTGCCGAGGCGGTACATATCAGTCGTACCCATATGAGCAACATCGAAGCGCCAAATACAAAAACCTCTATTTCGTTGAATCTTCTGTTCGATATCGCTGAGGCACTTGACATTCCGGTGAAAGAGCTTTTTGATTTTCAGGGACGCAGTCTGTAGGGTCTTTGAATTTTTCTCTTTAAGAGTAACCCCGCCCGGCAGTTTTTCATATCATGAATTGTAAGCAAAATGATTCCTTTGGAGGAACAAACATGAGTGATTTAGCTGCTACAAACTGTGGATGCGGATGTGACAACGGCTGTGGCTGCGATAATGGATGCGGTGTTTCCAACAACAACCTGTTCGGAAACAATGGCTGCAGTATTATCTGGATTCTGCTTCTCCTCTCCTGCTGCGGCGGATGTGGATGTGGAAACAACAACAATGGCTGCAATTCCGACTGCTGGCTCGTTCTGATTCTTCTGTTCTGCTGCGGCGGATGGAACAACAACGGCTGTGGATGCGGCAACAGCAATAACTGTGGATGCGGCTGCTGACCTTTTTTCAGTCTTCCCAGATGTTCGGGCAGAAAAAGCCCCGGGTGCGGATCAACCGCCCCGGGGCTTTTTTTCACCAGAATTCTCTTTCAGCGAAACCGTTTCGGTTTCCGTGCTTCTCTTTCCCGCTTTTCCATCTCTTCTCTTTTTTCTTTTTTTCTCATACATTCCAGATCTATTTCATAAAAGGCATTCCCTTCGAGTACCTGTTTTCTTTTTGCTGTTTCTTTTCCATCCATTTTCCGGCGGTCTCCTTTTTCTTTCTTCCTCTTATCATATGTTTTTTCCCGCCTTCTGTCATTTTTTCCGGCCTGGAACATAAGATAAAGAGAAATAAAAAGACAAATGCAGGAATGCTGCCAGGAAGGATCTTAATTTGAATCAGGAACAGGAACAAAATGTGGAACAGATGACACCGCTGGACCAGATGATCGCACAGGATCAGCTTCAGATGCTGAAGGCTGCCATTCCCTACGCCTCCTTCGGCCTGCAGCCCTCCCTTGCGATTTTGAGCAAATGGCTCGAGCTCCAGCGGACCATTCAGCTTTTTTCCCGTCCGGCCGACCTTTCCATGATGTCTGTTGATGCCCCGCACGTCTCTCCGCTTGAGATGCTGCAGGATATTTCCCGTTTTGCCGCCGGTCCGCAGCGGGATCTTCTCTCCCAGATGTTTCAGACCATGCAGATGGTCCAGATGCTTCAGAATATAAATCCCGGAAATGAGGAGGATCTGCTATGAGTTCGGATGATAGGCAAAACGACTGGTCGCATGACCCCTCTCTTTCCGGAATTGACTTTGCCCGGCTTCAGGCACTGCAGCAGATGGCCTCTCAGAGCCGTGGAAAATCCCAGGCGGAAATGATGCCGTTTCTTCTCTCCCTGATGCAGGGAAATCAGGGCGGCGCACAGTTTTCCGCCTCCGAGGCGGACCTGATCATCTCTGCCATCAAAGCCGGAAAATCCAAACAAGAAGCGGCAAAAATTGACCAGATGGTACGCCTCTTCCGCTCCGCTGCTTCCGGGAAAAAACGCTGAAAAACTACAAACAAAAAAACGCTGCCGGTCTGGAATCCCAAACCGGTCAGCGTTTTTATTCTGTGCTTTTTCCTGCCTAGTTCTGCATAGAAAGCACGTTTTTATTTTTTACCAGGTAATCAATCAGAGAAACAACGGTCAGAATCAGTGCAACCCAGATCAGCACGGTATTCAGCACGGAAAGTGCCGGAATGTCGGCGATCAGAAGAATGATCATAATCATCTGGCTGATTGTTTTCGATTTTCCCCACCAGCTTGCTGCGATGACAATTCCATTGTCCGAAGCAACCAGGCGGAAACCGCTGATGATAAATTCTCTTGCGATGATAATAATAACCATCCACGCCGGAAGCTTGTCCAGCTCTACAAAGCAAATCAGTGCAGAGCATACCAGCAGCTTATCTGCCAGCGGATCCATAAACTTTCCGAAATCGGTAATCAGATTGTCACGTCTTGCAATGTAGCCGTCCAGCGTATCCGTGATGCTGGCAGCGGCAAAGATTACCAGTGCAATCCATTTGGACGCGCTTCCGCCCACGCCAGACAGCAGGAAGAACACGAAAAACGGAATCATAATTACCCGCAGAATCGTTAATTTGTTTGGTAAATTCATTGGCTTATCTCTCCTATCAGATCATATTCCAGAGCGCCGGTAATTTTCACTCTTACGAAGTCGCCGGATACGAGTGTTTCCGGTGTATTGACAAATACATAGCCGTCTACACCCGGTGCGTCCGCCTGGCTTCTGCCACATAGGCATCCTCATCCGCCACTTTGCCCTCGATCATAACAAGAAGCTCCTGGCCGATCCTGCGCTCGCCGAGTTCTGCAGAGATATCCTGCTGCAGCTCCATCAGTTCTGCCTGACGGTCCAGTTTTACCTCCTCGTCGATCTGATGCTCCATCGCAGCAGCCGGTGTTCCCTCCTCCGGAGAGTAGGTGAATACGCCGAGACGGTCGAACTCCATGTCGTTGATAAACTCGAGGAGTTCTTTGTGCTGCTCTTTTGTCTCTCCCGGGAATCCTGTGATCAGCGTGGTGCGCAGTGTGATATCCGGCATCTCGCTTCTCAGGAAATCAATTTTGTCGATCAGCTCCTGTTTGGATGTTCTGCGACCCATGCGGCGCAGGATCTCATCGTTGGCATGCTGAATCGGCAGATCCAGGTAGTGACAGACTTTCGGCTCTTCCTTCATCGTCTGAACGAGTTCCGGATAGATGTCCTCCGGATAGCAGTACAGAATCCGGATCCAGTAGAGCTCCTGAATTTTGCAGAGCTCTTTTAACAGAAGGTGGAGAGACGGCTTTCCGTACAGATCGATACCATAAATGGTTGTCTCCTGCGCAACGAGAACGAGCTCTTTGACACCCTGTTCTGCCATCGTCTTCGCTTCTGCTATCAGTTCCTCCATCGGAACGGAGCGGTACGGTCCGCGCAGCTTCGGAATGATGCAGTAGGTACAGTGCTTGTCACAGCCCTCTGCAATTTTCAGATATTCGTAATGGCCGCCTGTCGTTACAACGCGCTGTGCGTCAATTTTCGGCAGTCCTTTCAGATCGGCATACTCCTGGAAGCGGTCGCCGCCGAGGACATCCTGAATGGCATCCAGGATTTTGTCATAGCTGTTCGTTCCAAGTACGGCGTCAACCTCCGGAATCTCCTCAATGATTTCATCGCGGTAGCGCTCTGCCATACAGCCCGTTACCAGAAGAACCTTACAGCTTCCCGCTGTACGGTACTTCGCCATTTCAAGAATATTTTGAATGCTTTCTTCTTTGGCGTCGTGGATAAAGCAGCATGTGTTTATCACGATAACCTCTGCATCTTCCTCGGAATCGGTGATCTCGAAGCCATGCTCTACCAGAAGACCCAGCATATGCTCGGAATCTACCAGGTTTTTATCGCATCCAAGGGAAATAAACAGAATTTTCATATTATTCAATTACTGGCTCCTCTTTTGTTTCCTCTTCCGCTTCAACTTCAGATTCCGGAAGGATTGTAACCTCTCCTTTGTACATCTCCTCTACGGCGATGGAAAGCGGTTTCATGCCTTTTTTCACTTTTACAAGCGGTTCAGCTCCGCCGATGATCTGTCTTGCACGTTTGCTTGTTGCAAGTACCAGAGAGTAACGGCTGCTGACAACCGGTGCCTCGTCCAGATCCTGGCCCTCGTTAATAGTTGCAATCAGTTCCTGATAAGATGGATGAATCATAATAAATGCTCCTTTCTATTTTTCCAGACTTTTTTTCATCTGTTCGATAAAGTCTTTCTGGTTGCTGCTCATGAAATGCTGGCTCTGAATGGTCTCATGCATCTGTTTTACGCAGGTTTCGAGGTCGTCGTTGATCAGGACATAATCGTACTGGTCCATGCCCTGTGCTTCCTCTTTTGCACGCTCCATTCTGCCTTTGATGACTTCTTCTGTTTCCGTTCCGCGTCCCCGGAGGCGTCGTTCCAGCTCCTCGGCGGTCGGCGGTGTGATGAACACAAGAAGGGTGTCCGGACGTTTTTCCTTGACCTGAAGTGCTCCCTGGATTTCAATCTCAAGCAGAACATCTTTTCCGGCATCCAGCTGCTCCTCTACGTATGCCTTCGGCGTTCCGTAGGAATGTTTTACGTAACGCGCATACTCGAGGAAGGCATCCTCTTCTACCATGCGGTCAAACTCTTCTTCTGTACGGAAAAAGTACGATACGCCGTCTTCCTCGCCCGGACGCGGGTCTCTTGTGGTGACGGAGATGGACAGCGCATAGTTGTCGTACTCCTCCATCAGGCGTTTCATCAGTGTTCCTTTTCCTGCTCCGGAAAAACCGGATACTACAGTAAGTATTCCTCTACTCATTTTCAGATTCCCCTCGCTCTTTTTCTGTTTCCCAGCCGCCGTTGAATCTGCGGCTGATCGTTTCCGGCTGCAAAGCCGAAAGGATGATAAATTCTTCTCCGGTGATGAGCACTGCTTTCGTGCGTCTTCCCTGCGTCGCATCGATGATGCGGTTGCTTTCCTTTGCACGCTGCACCATACGCTTGACGGGTGCCGCCTCGGGACTCACCACTGCTATTATTTTATCCGAATTTACGACATTGCCGAATCCGATGTTGATCAGTTTTGCCACAATCCGTCCTTTCCTGTACCTTCTGAAGTCTTTTTCAGAAAATACATCTACCCATACAGATTTATTATAATTCATTCAGAAAGCCTAGTCAAATCTTTTTTTCTGTATTATAATGAAAATACCAGAATTTCAAACAAAGGAGATATTTTCTATGGCTTTTGATGGAATTACCATTGCAAATATTGCACAGGAACTGAATCAGACCATCGTCGGCGGAAAGATCAACAAGATCGCACAGCCGGAAAACGACGAGCTGATGATTACAATAAAAAACAACCGTACCGTTTACCGTCTTCTCCTCTCGGCAAGTGCTTCGCTTCCGCTGATCTACCTGACGGACAACAATAAGCCCGGCCCGATGACCGCACCGAATTTCTGTATGCTGCTCCGCAAACACATCGGCAGCGCCGCATTCTCTCCGTTACCCAGCCGGGACTCGAGCGTATTCTTATTTTTGAGCTCGAGCATTTGAACGAACTCGGCGATATCTGCCGCAAGAAGCTGATTGTGGAGATCATGGGAAAACACAGCAACCTGATCTTCTGTCAGGAGGACAATACGATCCTTGACAGTATCAAACATATTTCCGCCAACATGAGTTCTGTCCGTGAGGTTCTTCCGGGCCGCACCTGGTTCATTCCGCACACGCAGGATAAGAAAGATCCGCTCACGATCACAGAAGAAGAATTTTTCGATTTCGTCTGCACGAAACCGATGGCTGCCGCAAAGGCAATCTACACTTCCCTTACCGGCTTCAGCCCGCTGATGGCGGAGGAAGTCTGCTGCCGCGCCGGCATCGACGGCGGATTTGCGGTCAATGCACTCGAAGAAAATGCAAAGCTTCATCTGTTCCGCACCTTCTCTTATCTGATTGAGGATATCAAAAACGGCGCATTTACGCCGAACATCGTATACCAGGCGATGAGCCGAAAGAATTTTCCGCACTGAAACTGACGCAGTATCAGGATTTGCGGGAGGAAACATACGACTCGATCTCCGGTGTACTGGAAACATACTATGCCATGAAAAACCGCATCACCCGCATCCGTCAGAAATCTTCCGATCTGCGCCGTGTCGTCAATACCGCACTCGAACGGAATGTCAAAAAATACGACCTGCAGCAGAAACAGTTAAAAGACACCGACAAGCGGGAAAAATACCGGATTTACGGTGAGCTTTTAAATACGTACGGCTACAGCTGCCAGCCGGGCGATACTTCGCTGAAAGCCGTCAATTACTATAACGGCGAGGAAATCACGATTCCGCTCGACGGAACGCTCTCTGCCGGCGAAAATGCGAAAAATACTTCGACCGCTACGGAAAGCTGAAGCGGACCCGTGAGGCACTCGAAGAACTTCTTGTCGAGACGAAAGAGGAAATCGACCATCTCGAATCCATCAGCACGGCGCTTGATATTGCGCTCGATGAGGCGGATCTGGTACAGTTAAAAGAAGAGCTGATTGAGTACGGCTACATCCGCCGCAAGGGACCGACAGGGAAAAAGCAGAAAATCACCTCCCATCCGTTCCACTACCGCTCTTCCGAGGGCTTTGACATTTATGTCGGCAAGAACAACTTCCAGAACGAGGAACTTTCGTTTAAATTCGCCTCCGGCAACGACTGGTGGTTCCACGCGAAAGGCCAGCCGGGCAGCCATGTCATCGTAAAGACGAACGGTAAAGAGCTGCCGGATTCCGTCTACGAAGAGGCCGCTGCTCTCGCCGCCTATTACTCGAAAGGCAGACAGGCACCGAAGGTGGAAATCGACTACACCTTAAAGAAAAACCTGCGTAAACCAAACGGAAGCAAACCGGGTTTCGTTGTTTATTACACCAATTACTCCATGATGGCGGAGCCGAACATCCGCAATCTTCAGGAAATACAGGACTGAATTCAGAATACAAAAGACTTTTCGCACATTCCTATCTGTTCCTCTTTGCGAAAAGTCTTTTTTTCGTAAAATTTAATACTTCCTTCATTTCTTTTTCGATGCTCTATGGTATACTTCTTAGTATGGAAAAAGATTCCAGACGTGATCTTTTTCAACCAAACCACAGTGAGGCTGTCTCTTCTTTATCAGGACAGCCGGAGAGGAATATAACTGTTATGAACAAAACAATTCCCGAAATCATTCACCGCCGTGTTCCAACGACGCGCTATGAGGCAGACCCTTCCAAAGGCCTTTCCGCCGAGCAGGTTGCCGAGTACCGCGAGAACGGCTGGACCAACTGCGCGGTGGAACCTCCGTCCAAGACAACGGCCGAGATCGTAAAGAGCAATGTCTGTACGTATTTCAACCTGATTTTTCTGATTATTGCCATCTTTCTGATCCTTGCCGGTTCGTTCCGGGATCTTACGTTTCTGCCGGTCATCATCGCGAACACGCTGATCGGCATTGTACAGGAAATCAAGGCGAAAAAGACGCTGGAAAAGCTGTCTGTTTTAAACGCGCCGAAGGCTACTGCGATCCGTGACGGTGCTGAGGTAACACTCGCCGCGGAGGATCTCGTACTCGATGATATTGTTGTATTTACCGCAGGAAAACAGATCTGCGCTGATGCTGTCGTGCTTGAAGGTGAGGTACAGGTCAACGAATCGCTGCTTACCGGTGAATCCGATGAGATTACCAAGCGCCCGGGCGACGAGCTGATGTCCGGAAGTTTTATCGTCTCCGGAAGCTGCAAGAGCCGTCTGACCCAGGTCGGTGAAGATTCCTACATTTCCCGTCTGACCCTCGAGGCAAAGGCCATGAAAGAGGGCGAACAGTCCGAGATGATCCGCTCCCTCAACAAGCTGGTAAAGGTTGTCGGCATTCTGATCATTCCGATCGGTCTTCTGCTCTTCGGCCAGCAGTTTTTCGTCTCCCACGAAACATTCCGTGAGAGCATTACCTCGATGGTGGCCGCCGTGCTCGGCATGATCCCAGAAGGTCTTTACCTGCTTGCAAGCGTTGCCCTTGCCGTCAGCGTTATGCGGCTGGCTTCGCAGAAGGTTCTCGTGCATGATATGAAATGTATCGAGACGCTGGCTCGCGTCAACGTGCTCTGTGTCGATAAGACGGGAACCATCACTGAGACAAATATGAAAGTACATGATCTGATTCTGGTCGGCTCCAGTTCAGTCCCTGATACAGAATCCGGCGAAAATGCTCCCGCACTGCAGAAAGAAGAGCTTTCCCTTGCGGTCGGTGATTTCGCATCTGCCATGTCAAACGACAACATTACTATGGCGGCACTGAAAGAATATTTTAAAGACAACAACGGCAAAACTGCCGTTTCGATGACTTCGTTCTCCTCGGAATTCAAGTATTCCAGTGTGACATTTTCGGATGTCTCCTACGTGCTCGGTGCCCCGGAGTTCGTTCTCCGCGATGATTTTGCACGCTATCAGAGTGAAATTGAAGCGTATACCTCAAAGGGATTCCGTCTTCTCGTCTTCGGCACATCCGAAACTGTACCGAATGGAAAAGCACTCTCCGGCCGTGTCACGCCGCTTGGCTACGTGCTTCTCTCCAATCCGATCCGAAAAGAAGCACCGGAAACGTTCCGCTACTTCGAAGATCAGGGTGTCCATGTCAAGGTCATCTCCGGTGATACTCCGGTAACGGTATCTGAGGTTGCCCGCCAGGCAGGGATTGCACACGCAGAGGATTATATTGATGCTTCCACTCTAAAGACACCGGAAGAGCTCGAAGAAGCAATCCTGAAATACACCGTGTTCGGCCGTGTCACACCAGACCAAAAACGCCAGTTTGTCCAGGCTTTAAAGAAAAACGGCAAGACCGTTGCGATGACCGGCGATGGTGTCAACGATGTGCTCGCATTAAAGGATGCCGACTGCTCCGTTGCGATGGCATCCGGAAGTGACGCTGCCGCACAGGCTGCACAGCTCGTTCTGCTGGACAACGACTTTTCGAAGATGCCTTCTGTCGTACTGGAAGGCCGCCGCGTTGTCAACAACCTGCAGCGCTCGGGAACGCTGTTCCTGGTAAAGAACATTTTCTCGTTCCTGCTGTCCATCTTCTCACTGATCTCGATGGTGACGTATCCGCTGGAGCCGTCCCAGATCTCGCTGATCAGTATGTTTACGATCGGTATTCCAGGCTTCCTGCTCTCGCTAATGCCGAACAAAAACCGGATAGCGGGCCACTTTATCACGAACATTCTGACACGGGCCCTGCCTGCGGCGCTGACCGACTTTTTGATGGTCGCAACACTCGTCGTCTTCGGCCAGGAATTTGCGGTCGGCTCGGAAGATATTTCGACCGCTGCCACCGTACTGCTCGCCATTGTCGGTTTTATGATTCTCTACCGGATCAGCAAGCCGCTCAACTGGATGCGCTGGACGATCCTGATCGGCTCGATTATTGCCTTCATTTTCTGCAGTACCTATCTGAACCAGCTGTTCGCCATTTCTGATATGTCCAGAAAATGTATCATGCTGCTGGTCGTATTCTCTGTCGCAACAGAGCCGGTTCTGCGATATTTGAGCATCCTCGTGGATTCCATTTCCTCTTTTTACCGGAAGCAGAAAATTTTCTTCCTGCGAAAACGGGAAGCGAGAAAAGCGAAATAAAACGTAAAACCAAACATCAAAAATGCCGTACAGCGTTGGAAATTTTTCTCCGCCTGTACGGCATTTTTTGATTTACCAATCACAGTTTCTTACTTTCTCATCTCCGGATCTTCCGCGTAATGCGTCCGCTCGCCGCCGATGTATTTCGGTCTTGTCCGCGCGCAGACAACGTGCGCATCTCCGATCGTTTTCTGCGATACCCGGACCGGAACGGCTACTGCCTTCAGCTGCATGCCGATCAGCACATCACCGATATCAATACCTGCATGCGCCTGCACACGCTCTACGGTGACAGCGTCCTCCAATCCATAGTATGCCGCCATCGCAAACGATCCGCCGCCATGCAGCCACGGTACCGCGCAGACCGGCTCGTAACCATATTTTTCTGCCGCCGCACGCTCCAGAACAACCGCACGGTTCAGATGCTCACAGCACTGCGCCGCCAGATACAGCCCGTGCTCCTTCGTACACGCACACAGCGCCTCAAACACCGCCTGCCCGATCTCCTGGCTGGAATCCGTTCCGAGCTTACTGTTGTGAATTTCACTCGAAGAACATCCCACTACCAGAATCTGTCCCGGTTTCATCTGCGCTGTCGTAATCAGCTCCTCTGCGACGGCACGCGCTTCCTGTCTGATTGTTTCAAGATTCATTTTGTATCCCTCCTTGCTAAACAGCAATATTTGTGCAAAAGGAGACTGACTCTTTTTCCAAGAATCAGCCTCCTTTCTTCAGCTTACATAATTATTATTTCTGAACGATATTCACAATTCTTCCCGGTACGTAAATTTCTTTTACGATGTTTCCGGTCAGTTTGTCTGCAACTGCCTCTTTTGCAGCGGCGATTGCGGTCTCTTTATCTGCATCTTTGGCGATTTTGATCGTTCCGCGCATTTTGCCGTTGATCTGAACAGCGATCTCGGCTACTGCCTCTACGGTCTTCTCCTCGTCAAACTCCGGCCATGCGGTCTGATACAGACGGCCTTCGTATCCAAGGTCTGCCCACAGTTCCTCGGTCATATGCGGTGCAACCGGATTCAGCAGGATCAGAAGGGTTTCGAACTCTTTTCTCGTTACTTTTCCGGCTTTGTAGATCTCGTTGACCAGGGTCATCATGGCTGCGATCGCTGTGTTGTATTTCAGGGACTCATAGTCGCTGGATACTTTCTTGATGGTCTGGTGCATTTTGGACTCCAGCTCTTTGGAGTAGGAATCTCCGTCTACCAGGCTGTCCTGCAGTTTCCATACACGCTCGAGGAAACGACGGCATCCTTTTACGCCTTCCTGAGACCAGGATGCACTTAAGTCGAAGGCACCGATGAACATCTCGTACGTACGCAGGGTATCTGCACCGAACTCAGCTACGATATCATCCGGGTTGATAACGTTTCCACGGGATTTACTCATCTTCTCGCCGTTCTCGCCGAGGATCATTCCGTGGGAAGTACGTTTCTGATACGGTTCCGGGCAGGTAACTACGCCCTGATCGTACAGGAATTTATGCCAGAAACGGGAATACAGAAGGTGAAGGGTGGTGTGCTCCATTCCTCCGTTGTACCAGTCAACCGGCAGCCAGTATTTCATAGCTTCTTTGCTTGCCAGAGCCTCTTTGTTCTTCGGATCGGTATAGCGGATGTAATACCAGGAAGAACCAGCCCACTGCGGCATGGTATCGGTCTCACGTTTTGCAGGTCCTCCGCAGCACGGGCAGGTGGTGTTGACCCAGTCTGTCATGGCAGCCAGCGGAGACTCGCCGTTATCGGTCGGCATGTAGCTCTCTACATCCGGCAGCTCCAGCGGAAGGGATTCTTCCGGAACCGGAACGTAACCGCATTTGTCGCAGTGTACGATCGGAATCGGCTCACCCCAGTAACGCTGACGGGAGAATACCCAGTCACGCAGCTTATAGTTTGTTTTTGCTTTTCCAACGTGGTTCTCTTCGAGCCACTCAAGAATTTTCTTTTTTGCTTCCGCAACGGAAAGTCCGTTCAGGAAACCGGAGTTGACAAGAGTTCCCTCTGCAACGTCGGTGTAAACTTCGTTCTGTACGTCGCCGCCTGCAACAACCTCGATGATCGGCATGTTGAATTTCTTTGCGAACTCCCAGTCACGCTCATCGTGTGCCGGTACTGCCATGATGGCGCCGGTGCCGTAGCTCATCAGTACATAATCGGAAATCCAGATCGGGATCTCTTTTCCATTAACCGGGTTGACTGCGGAAAGTCCGTCGATCATGACACCGGTCTTGTCTTTTGCAAGCTCGGAACGCTCGAAATCGGATTTTCTGGCTGCCATCTCACGGTATGCGCAGACCTCATCCCAGTTCTTGATCTCATCTTTGTACTGGTCGATGTACGGATGCTCCGGGGAGAGTACCATGTACGTAACACCGAACAGGGTATCCGGGCGTGTGGTGTAGATAGTCAGCTTCTCCGGTTTATCTTTCAGGGAGAAATCAACCTCTGCTCCGTGGGAACGTCCGATCCAGTTTTTCTGGGAAGTTTTGACACGCTCAATATAGTCAACGCCGTCCAGACCGTCAATCAGCTTGTCTGCATACTCGGTGATCTTCAGCATCCACTCGCTTTTTACTTTGCGGACAACCGGGCTTCCGCAGCGCTCGCACACGCCGTTTACAACTTCCTCATTTGCAAGGCCTACCTTACAGGAAGTACACCAGTTGATCGGCATCTCTTTTTTATATGCCAGTCCGGCTTTGAAAAGTTTCAGGAAAATCCACTGGGTCCAGTGATAGTATTCCGGATCCGTCGTGTTGATCTCTCTGTCCCAGTCGAAGGAATATCCAAGAGACTGAAGCTGGTCTTTGAAGTGATGTACGTTGTTTTTGGTAACGATCTTCGGATGAATGTGGTTTTTGATCGCATAGTTCTCCGTTGGAAGACCAAATGCATCCCAGCCCATCGGATACAGAACGTTGTAACCCTGCATTCTGCGCTTTCTGGCTACAATGTCCAGTGCAGTGTACGGACGCGGATGGCCTACGTGAAGTCCCTGTCCTGACGGATACGGAAATTCAACGAGTGCGTAGTATTTCGGTTTTGTATAATCATCTGTGGCGGCAAAGGCTTTTTCATCCTGCCAGATCTTCTGCCACTTTTTTTCAATGTCCTGTGGCTCATATCTTTTACTCATAGGTAACCTCCTGCATGTTCAAGTTCAAAGTTCTTTTTTCTCACACCGCCGCCTAGGACAGCATGCACATTTGAACATATAGCTGTATTCTATCACTCTTTCCCTGTTTTTACAATTTATTTTTTCCTATATCCTCCGTTTTTCTTCAAAAACCGCAGAAAAATCCGGTTTCCGGGCGAATTCTGCTCCCGAAACCGGATTTTCTCTGTTTTATCACACTATTTTATAAAGCTTTATTCTTCTGCTTTTTCAACCTTCGAAGCTCTTGCCTCAATCTCTTTTGCCTGGATATCGGACGGAGCCTGCTCATATCTCGCAAACTCATAGGAGAAATCACCGCTTCCGCCTGTCATGGAGCGGAGTGTTGTGCCGTATCCGTAGATCTCAAGTTCCGGAACATCAGCCTCGATAATCGTATGGCCCTTGTGATCCGGGTTCATGCCGAGCACACGGCCACGGCGTTTGTTGAGATCGCCCATGATATCGCCGGTGTATTTATCGTCTACCGTGATCTTCATCGAAACGATCGGCTCAAGGAGAACCGGGGATGCTTCCATAAAGCCTTTCTTGAACGCCTGGATCGCTGCGGTCTTGAATGCCATCTCGGAGGAGTCTACCGGATGATAAGAACCATCATACAGAACGGCTTTGACGCCGACTACCGGATAAGCAGCCAGAGGGCCTTTCTGTACGGCTTCCTGGATACCTTTTTCAACAGCCGGGAAGTAGTTCTTCGGAACGGCGCCGCCGACAACTTCCTGCTCGAAAACGTATGGTTTCTCGAGATCTCCGGAAGCGGAGAAGCGCATTTTTACATGACCGTACTGGCCGTGGCCGCCGGACTGTTTTTTGTATTTTGCTTCTACATCCGAATTTTTGCGGATCGTCTCGCGGAAGGCTACCTTCGGACGGGACAGCTCTACTTCTACTTTGTAGCGCTCCAGCAGCTTGCTGACGATAATATCGATGTGCTGGTCGCCCATGCCGTACAGCAATGTCTGATGGTTTGCAGAATCATTGACTGCCTTCATAGTCAGGTCTTCCTGCATCATCTTGGCAAAGGCCTGGGAGATCTTATCTACATCGGCTTTGTTCTTCGGTTTATATCGTTTTGCGGTGTACGGAGTCGAAACATCCGGTTTTCCGTAGCGGACCTGATTGTTCTTTGTCGCAAGGGAATCGCCGGTTCTTGCATCGCCGAGTTTTGCGATGGCACCGATATCTCCTGCATGAAGCTCCGGTACTTCGATCGGCTTGGAGCCTTCGAGCACGTACAGCTTGCTCAGTTTTTCTTCGGATTCCTGATCTACATTATAGAGCACATCATCGCTTTTAATAACGCCGGAGCAAACCTTAATCATTGAATATTTTCCAAGGAACGGATCCACGATCGTCTTGAAAATGGTCGCGCTCTTCGGTTTCGCAAAGTCGTAATTTGCCTCGAAAATTTCGTTCGTATTGAGATTGATGCCGGCACACGGACGGGTGGACGGATCCGGGAAGTATCCGCAGATATCATCAAGAAGGTTCGATACGCCCTGCAGATTGACCGGGGAGCCCATGCATACCGGAACGATGGTGCCGTCTCCTACGTTCATGGCAAGCGCTGCGGAAATCTCTGCTACCGAGAACTCTTCTCCGCCAAAGTAGCGGTCCATAAACTCTTCACTTGTTTCTGCCACGGATTCCATCAGGGTTTCACGGTACTTCTCCAGATATTCTACGGAGTAATCCGGAATCGGGCATTCTTCTTTTTTATCTTTTTCGATATATCTGCGGCCTTTGTTCTTTACAATATTGATATATCCTACAAATTTACCGTTTTCACGCAGAGGCATATGAAGCGGTGCGATTCGTTTTCCGTACAGTTCGGTGAGCTGCTCAACGACTTCTCGGTAGCTGACATCGTCCTGATCCATTTCCGTTACGAAGATCATACGCGGAAGATTGTATTTCTCGCAGAGTTCCCATGCTTTCTGGGTTCCGACCTGCACGCCGGCCTTTCCGGATACCACGATTACAGCGGCATCTGCTGCGGAAGCGGCTTCCTGTGCTTCTCCTACGAAATCAAACATTCCAGGAGTATCCAGAACATTGATCTTATTTTTTCCCCATACGACCGGGACAAGCGTTGTGGAAATAGAGCATTTGCGCTTGATTTCTTCTTTGTCAAAATCGCTGACGGTATTTCCGTCTGTCACTTTTCCGAGACGGTTTGTCATACCGGAAAGATAAGCCATAGCTTCGGTCAGACTTGTCTTTCCGGAGCCGCTGTGCCCCAGCAGCACCACATTTCTGATTCGGTCAGTTCTAAAAACGTCCATATGTAATACCTCCCATGTAAGTAAATTTGCAGATTGCAAGGCCGCTCTTATTCGCCTTTCTGCTTTTTATCAAGATTCACGTCTTCCGTTCCTCTTATCATAGTCACTATTCTACTAAAGTTTTTGCTTTTTTGCAAGTATATTATTCATATTTCACAATATATTTCTGAATTTTTAAATTTTATATGTATTTTAGCTGGTTATTCTGCCCTTCTTCCGCTTTTCTATCTGGCTTTTCTGTGGAATCTGCCGGATTTTGCAAAACAAGCAAAATTGCTGCCTTTCAAAAATGCTTTGTCGCTTTAAAGCAAGAAATCTTTGACATTTGATTTCAGATGCTTTACAATGTCTTTTATACGATTTACCTACGAAAATTGTCAGAAAGGACTACTTGAATTATGTGTGATACATCCGAAAAAATCTGTATCGGCTTTATCGGCCTTGGCCTCATCGGCGGCTCCATTGCAAAAACCCTCAGAAAGGTTCACCCGGAGTATAAACTGATGGCATACTGCCGCACCAAAGCGACGATCGAAGAGGCAATTCAGGAAGGCGTGATTGATATCGCGCTGGAAGAACGGGACGACCGCTTTGCCGACTGTGACTATATCTTCTTATGTGCTCCTGTCAGCACCAACATCTCCTATCTTCCGTTCGTAAAAGGCATCGCAAAACCGGGCTGTATCATCACAGACGTCGGAAGTGTAAAAGGAGAAATCCATCAGGCGGTTGAGACCCTCGGCATGACGCACCAGTTTATCGGCGGCCATCCGATGGCAGGCTCCGAAAAGACGGGATATTCCAGCGCCACCGATTACCTGCTGGAAAATGCTTACTATATGATTACACCCGGACCAGATGTTGAGATCGCGACAGTTTCCGCTTTCGTTGATCTTGTCCAGTCCTTAAAGGCGATCCCGATGGTTTTAACATACGAAGAGCACGACTACATCACCGCAGGTGTCAGTCATCTGCCGCATATCGTTGCCGCTACCCTGGTCAATGCACTCGCATCCCTGGACACACCGGAAGAGCAGATGAAAACCGTTGCTGCAGGCGGCTTCAAGGACATCACCCGCATCGCTTCCTCCTCCCCGGAGGTATGGCAGCAGATCTGTCTCTCAAACCAGAAGCAGCTCTCGAATGTGCTGGATTCCTATATCCGCCTTCTCGTCCAGGCAAAATACCTGGTTGACAACAAAAAAGGCCACGAGCTCTACAATATGTTTGAAAGTTCCCGCGAATACCGGAATTCCATGGAAGATTCTTCCTATGGACCGACAAAGAAAGAATACGTCGTTTACTGCGACCTGCTCGATGAAGCCGGCGGAATCGCAGCCGTTACAACAATTCTTGCCATCAACCAGATCAGTATTAAAAATATCGGCATTACGCATAACCGCGAGTTCGAAGAGGGTGCTCTCCGCATTGAATTTTATGAAGAGCAGGCAGGCATTCTTGCCCGGAAGGTCTTAAAAGACCATGGCTATACCATTCATATCCGCAATTAAAAGCGCGTATATCTTGACAGGAGGAAGTTACGTTATGCAGTTCCAGAAAGCAGTACGTCCTCTGCGCGGAGAAATCTCCGTGCCGGGCGATAAATCCATTTCCCACCGCGCCGTCATGTTCGGTGCCATTTCAGAGGGAACCACAGAAGTCACAAACTTTTTACAGGGTGCCGACTGTCTCTCCACCATCTCCTGCTTCCGCAGTATGGGCATTGAGATCGAGAACACGCCGGAGCGCATCCTCGTTCATGGAAAAGGCCTGCACGGGCTTTCGGCTCCGTCCGCCGTTCTCGACTGCGGAAACAGCGGAACAACGACACGCCTGATCTCCGGCATTCTTTCCGGCCAGAACTTTTCCAGTACACTGACCGGTGACACCTCCATTCAGAAACGGCCGATGGGACGCATCATCAATCCGCTGACCCAGATGGGCGCTTCCATCCGCAGTATTCCGGAAAACGGCTGTGCGCCGCTTGCGATCAACGGCCATCCGCTCCACGCCATCTCCTATCTTTCGCCGGTCGCATCCGCACAGGTCAAATCGTGTGTCCTGCTTGCCGGACTGTATGCTGACGGAAAAACAAGCGTTACCGAACCGGCTCTTTCCAGAAACCATACGGAGCTGATGCTGAAATTCTTCGGCGCCGACGTTGCCTCCGAAGGGCTGACCGCATCGGTTCTGCCGGACCCGGATCTCCATGGAAATCTCGTCCGTGTGCCGGGAGATATTTCCTCCGCCGCCTACTTCATCGCCGCCGCGCTGATAGTTCCAGGCTCTGAGGTGCTCCTGAAAAATGTCGGCATCAACCCGACCCGCGACGGTATACTCCGCGTCTGCCGCGCCATGGGTGCTGACATCACACTTCTGAATGAGCAGAACTCCGGCGGAGAACCGGTTGCAGACCTTCTCGTGCGCTATACGCCGTCTCTTTCCGGCACCGTCATCGAGGGCGAACTGATCCCGACCCTGATCGATGAAATCCCGATCATCGCGGTTCTTGCCGCCACAGCGAACGGTACAACCGTGATCCGGAATGCGGAGGAGCTGAAAGTCAAAGAATCGAACCGTCTTGATATCATGGTAAACGAACTCACCGCGATGGGTGTTTCCCTGGAAGGCACGGACGACGGCATGATCATTGAGGGCGGAAAACCGTTCCACGGCGCCCAAATCGACAGCCGCCTCGACCACCGCATTGCGATGTCGTTTGCAATCGCTTCGCTTGCCGCAGAGACACCGACGGAAATCCTGCGCGCCGGCTGTGTGGATATCTCGTATCCGACATTCTACCAGGATCTGGCACGGCTGCAGGCATAAAAAACGTTTAAACAAAAAATGGATTGTGAAGATCATTTCCTCACAATCCATTTTTTTTGCTTTTACCCTGTTCTTCCGGCCGTCCCAACCGTTTCTCCCTGCCGTACCCGTGTTTCGATTCCAAGCCGCGAATAATTCCAGATCCGTTTTTCCGGCACTGCGCTTCCCTTCTGTGCCAGAACGATCACTGTCGAACCACCGAAGGCAAAATAGCCTTTCTCTTCGCCGCGCTGTACACGTCTCGCCGCTCCGGCATTTTCATTGACAATCTTTCCGACCATCATCGCGCCGACCTCCATCTGCAGCAGTGTGCCGAAATTTGCGGACTGCAGCAGCGTGTAGGTTCTCGTATTTTCTTTATAGATCGGGCAAAAATCATTCGCCGCCGGATTGACCGTGTGGAGCACACCCTCAATCCGCCGTTCCGTCGAACAGACGCCGTCATCCACAAAGAGATACCGGTGATAATCGTCCACGGAAAGCCGAAACAGAAATAACGTTCCGCCCTCATACCGTTTTGCCAGCTTCTGGTCGCGCAGAAGCTGTTCCAGCGTATATTCTGTGTTCTTGATCTCAAACTTCCCGTTCTCATGAATCGGATAAACCGTAAGCCGCGCATCACACGGCTGATAAAATCCTGCGGCGCATTGGAAAACGGACGTGCATCCATTTTCAGCTTCCGCACAAAGAAATCATTGAACGAGATAAACTGCTTTGCGGTACATTCCTTCAGTGAAATATGATTTTTCTTTACAAACGGTGCAACCAGCGGCACCGATAAGCGGCTGTCCAGAAAGCAGCCTGCCGCACGAGATACAAATGACTGAACCAGCGGCTGCATCGCGGCTCTTCCGGCGGCATGGCTGTACATCATGTGTAGAAAACGGTCCTGCAGATCATTTTCCTCGCGGATCAGATCAAGCTTTGGATAATTTTTCCCCTGTTTTCGGTAAGGATAAGCGCAGAGTCTCAAACCGTTCTTCCTCCCTTCCAGATCAGAAGTCCGCGGAGCACAGCCACTCCAACGACCGCTACCAGCACAGCAAGCTCTTTATTCGTCGGCTTGCGGAAGCGGAAATCCGTGATAAACAGAACGCCGACCGCCAGCACCAGCAGATGCAGCCAGATCAGAAAGTATCCGCGGCAGAGCGGTGCAAAGACGAACAGCAGCGGCAGGGCTACTGACATCGAGGTAATCGGCAGTCCCTGGTAATATTTCCGGTTCTCCGAAGTTTCATTCTGACGCTTCTCTTCCATCACGTTAAAATATCCCAGACGGATCACGCCCGCAAGACCGTAGAAAATAAGAATCGGAATGCTGTAAAAATGTGTCATGCCAAGCTCATAGCAGAGCACGATCGGAAAGACGCCGAAACAGACCACATCGCAGAGCGAATCGATCTGAATGCCGAACCGCTTTTCATCTTCGGTCCTGTTTTTCTTCGTCCGCGCAATTTTTCCATCGAACATATCGCACAGTCCGGAAAAAGCAAGACAAAAAATCGCCCAGTTAAAGTGTCCCCGCGTTGCAAGAAAAATGCCGCTGATGGACGATGCAAAGCTGATATATGTTAATATTACGGTATAATCATAGAACCCTATCATATGTAGTTCCCCCTCTTTTTTCTCTTTTCGTATTCCCGATCGTAAGCTGTGCGACGATGGTAAAGACTGCACTCACCAGCAGCTCCCCGTAGTAGCCGAGCCCTCTGGAAAGCACCATTGCCGGAAGAAGCAGCGTGCTTCCAAAGACCGGCGGGAAAATTTTTAGAAACAGTGTCTCGCTGATTCCCATTCCTCCCGGAAGCGGCAGCATGTCAACCGATACGGAAATGACCGCCTGCAGCAGCACAATGGTGATAAAGGAAATGCCTGATAAATGGAAGGCGCGGTATACAAACCATGTTGCTGCAAACAAAGCAAACCTCTGTGCAAAGGTAATCGCAAGGACATTGACCAGCACCATTTTGTGGGTGCCAAGATACGCTGCCGTATTCTGGTAGACTTCCATGGAAGCTTCCAGTTTTTTCAGGCGGCTTTCTTTTCGTTTCATCAAATGCAGTTTTTCCACGATTTTCAGTCCCAAAACCAGAATTGTCCGCGCAAGCGCCGGATGAAAAACCAGAATAAGCATGGCTGTGACACAGAAGACATTCAGACCGATTCCCAGATAGAAAACCGGAAGGATTTCCGTCAGATACCGGTGCAGGAAGCCCTGTCCGAACAGAACAAGCCCAAGTCCCACCACGACCAGCACCGCTTTGTAGGTGATCGTGACGATCATCAGAATCACCGTTGATACCGGAAGAGATATTTTCTCCTTTTTCATATAGTAGAGCTGCATCGGCTGGCCGCCGCTTGCGGACGGTGTGATACAGCTGAAAAAGAATCCGACGGAAGAAAACAGAAAACATGTCCGCTTCTTCACCGGAATCTGGAAGGAATGCATCATGTACCAGATGATGATCGATTCTCCCCAGATAAAAAACACGACACAGAACAGTCCCGGCAACAGCCACCGCACATCTGCCCGCCGCATTGCTTCCATCATTGCGCCAAGGTCTTCGCCGTGGAAAACACCGTATATCGTCAACGCAAAAATCACAACGAGAAAAACGGTATTCACGATCATTTTTTTCTTACTCTGCACGGCGTTTCCACCTCCTTCGTTCCAATATCATGCCATACCATGCACCAAGATGCGTGCGTCCCGCGATCTGCCACGTCACTTCTGCCAGAAGCGCTCCGCCAATCACATCTGCAATCACATGCTGCTTTGTTGTCAGCGTAGAGACAAACACGGCAAGTGCCGCCCAGAAAGAGAACCGCTGATACCAGCGCGGAATCTCCCGTCTTCCACGGACTGCGATATAGCAGAACCAGCTGTTCAGGCAGTGAATCGATGGGAACAAATTGTCCGCCGCATCCATCTGGTAGAGCAAGGCAAGCATCTGATTCCAGAATCCCTGTTCCGGGATCGACGGCCTTACGTTCGTTGTCGGCAGCAGCAGATAAAATGCCATACAGACAAGCCGCGCCAGAACATCTGCTGCAAAGAACCGCCAGACAAATTCTTTCTCTCTGCTTGCGGCAATCAGATAATTTACAATCCAGACCAGATAACAGCCAAAATAAATCACGATCGTCCACGGGATCACCGGGATCTGCTGGTCCAGCACCGTTTCTATATTGTAATGTTTCCACGAACTGGTAAACGGCCGCGTTCCAAAATAAGCGATAAAATTCGCTGTCAGCGTCAGAATTAGCGGCAGGATACCATAGTATGGAAACTTTCTTCTCTCGTCTCTCTTCAAAATCCGTCCTCCCTTGTCTCAAACACGTATCAGTATACGCAAAAACATTCCCTGACACAACCCAGTTCCGCTCGTTTTCAGAAACCTTAATAAAATCTTCTGTTTTTCGGCAGGGAAAAAGAAAGATTTAGAAGATTCGCAGAGAAAAAAACGACCATATAGGGCTTCACGGGTGTTCCTATATGGTCGTTTTCTTTCAGCATCGTATTTTTGTCATAAACGAATTTTTTATTCAATCATCATGGCATCGCCGAAGGAGAAAAAGCGGTATTTTTCTCTTACAGCCTCTTCATAAGCTGCCATAATATGCTCTTTTCCAGCCAGTGCCGATACCAGCATCACCAGTGTGGACTCCGGCAGATGGAAATTGGTGATCAGTCCGTCGATCATCTTGAAGCGGTAACCCGGATAGATAAAGATCTCGGTCCAGCCGCTTCCGGCTTTTAAAATGCCGTCCTCGCCGGTTGCCGACTCCAGAGTACGGCAGCTCGTTGTTCCGACTGCGATCACACGGCCGCCTGCTGCTTTCGTATCGTTGATCAGTTTTGCCTGATCTTCTTCTACCACATAGAACTCAGAGTGCATGTGATGCTGGGTGACATCCTCCACTTTCACCGGACGGAAGGTGCCAAGGCCGACATGCAGGGTTACATGGGCGATCTTTACACCGGCATCCTGTACCTGCTGCAGAAGCTCTTTTGTAAAGTGCAGTCCTGCGGTCGGAGCGGCTGCGCTTCCCTCGTGTTTCGCGTATACCGTCTGGTAGCGGTTCTTGTCCTGCAGTTTGTGTGTGATATACGGCGGCAGCGGCATTTCACCAAGCTGATCCAGAATTTCTTCAAAAATGCC
The DNA here is from genome assembly GCF_003479865.1 of Blautia sp. AM47-4. Taxonomy (NCBI): domain Bacteria; kingdom Bacillati; phylum Bacillota; class Clostridia; order Lachnospirales; family Lachnospiraceae; genus Blautia; species Blautia sp. AM47-4. Next base: position 45,909 of record NZ_QUHY01000005.1, on the reverse strand, counting down.
TTCATAGTGGAACTGGATCAGGCGGTTTCCTTCATCCACGATATCGACTACTTCGCCTGTCAGAATTCCGTCTCCAAAGGATATTACGGTTCCGACCTTGCATTTTTTGCCCGGTTTTACCAGCGTTTCCCAGATGTCATTTTCTTTTCTCTTTAAAAGAAGAATCTCAATTGCCGCATCCGTTCCGACCTTGGAACCATAAAGACGCGCCGGAATTACCTTCGTATCATTGATAACCAGACAGTCGCCTGGTTTCAGATACTGCAGAATATCACGGAAATGACCATGCTTATATTCACCTGTCGTTTTATCCAGATGCATCAGGCGGGAAGCGCTGCGGTCTTCCAATGGATCCTGTGCAATCAGTTCTTTTGGCAGATCATAATAAAAATCTGATGTTTTCATTTGTTTCCTCCATTCTATGGCAGCCGGCATGATTCGCCGGATTTGCTCTGTTCATTCAACTTTTTTTGCCCAACGGATCCATTATAGCATTTTCCGTACTTTCTGACAAGGAATTCTCTCGAATCCCAATCATCTCCTGTGTGGTCTACTCGATCACTGCCCGGCTTCCTACACCATCCCGGCTTCGATTTTTCGTCACAATGATTTTTTTCTCAATCCGCTCTTTTAACTTGGGCACATGAGAAATAATTCCGACCAGACAGTTTCCATCCGCCAGACCTTCCAGTGCTTTCACCGCCTGATTCAGGGACTCTTCATCGAGAGAACCAAAACCTTCGTCCACAAACATGGAATCTAACCGGATTCCTCCTGCATACGACTGAATTTCATCTGACAGGCCAAGTGCCAGCGAAAGCGATGCCTGAAACGATTCGCCGCCGGAGAGCGTGCGGACACTCCGCTCCGTTCCGTTATAATGGTCAATCACATTCAGTTCCAATCCGGCTTTTTCTTTCTTATTCGTGCCGTCTTCCTGCCGTTTCAGCTCATACTGTCCCTGGCTCATCGTCAGGAAACGCACATTGGCTTTTCGCAGAATCCGGTCAAAATACGCCATCTGCACATACGTTTCCAGTTCAATCTTTTGCTTTCCGCTCACATTTCCACATGCGGTATCCGCAAGCGCATTGACCCATTTGTACTCTTCTTCCACGGTCTGCATCTGACTTTGCTGATTCCGAATGGCATCATATGTGTTCTGATTCGTATTTGCCGCGTGATACTGCTCGTTATAACGCTGATCCAGAACCTGTTTCTGTTCGGAAAGTCCCCTTAAATCTTCCTGTAATTCTATTTCTGACGGGAGCGGCTGTTCCTGTGAATCCGCTGTTTCTAACGCCTGAATCGCCGTAAGCGCCGCCTGTACTTCCGTCAGTTTTTTCTGTATGGCATCCAGTTCCTCTTTTGCTGTTTTCTGTGCTTCTTCCAGCCGTTCTTTCTGTGCTTCCCAGGCTGCAATATGTTCCAGAAGTTCTGTTTCTTCTTTTCCCGCAAGCTGCGCCTCTTTTTCCCGGATCTTTTCCAGCAGTGCTTTTCTTTCAGCCTTTTGTTCCGTTTCCCGCAGCTCTTTTTTGCGAATTTCCTGTTCTCTTTGCTCCGTTTTCTGTGTTTCTTCCTGGATTTCCTGTCGGATCTTTTTCAGTTCCTCCTGTTCTGCAAGAATACATTGTTTCTGTTCTGTCAGTTCTTTTCGCTTTTGTTTCAGCCAGTGCTGTTCCCATACAGACCGAATCCACAGTTCTCTTTCCGCATCTGCAAGTTTTTCTGCGATTTCCGATCCCGTAAATTCATTTATCTGTTTTTTCACCGTTTCTGCACTTACCAGATCCTTCAGCTGCTCCTTCCCATCTCCAGGCCTGCCTTCGGATTTCGCTCCTGTTTTCTGCTGATCCTGTTCTGCCCAGATCGCTCTCTGCTCTTCCAGATTTTCCAGCAGTTTCTCTTCTTGTTCCTTCCATCTCTTCCGATCGCTTTGCAGTACTTCAAGACGGCTCCGCACCTTCTGCAGCCGCTCATGATCCTCTTTCCGCTCAGCTTCCGCTTTTTTCTGCCGTGCGATACATTCTGCACGGCGGCTCACCTTTGCCCGCGTGGCAGCAATCTCTCCCTCACACTGTTTCTGTCTGTTTTTCCGGAAGGAAATCACCTGGGCAATCTGATCAGCCAGGGAGTTTCTGTCCTCGCTCTCCCCCGGACCCTTTCTTTGCGCAGGATTCTTTTTCTCCATAAAAGCAGTCGTTTTTTGCGCCTCCGCAATTTCTTTTTCCAACTGTTCTTCCAGTGCTCTTTTGGTTCCTTCTGCCCGGCCAAGCTGTGTCTGTTCCGCTGCAATGGTCTTTTTTATGCTTTCCAGTCTTTTCTGCCGTTCTGTCTGTCTTTTTTCCAGTTCCGCATATTCCATCTGACGTACTTTCTGTGTTTCTTCTTCCTTCCGAAGCTGCTCTGCCTTCTCGACCGCTTCCTGTTGAAATAAAACATCCGGCATCTGTGAAAGTCGCTTCTGTTCGTGTTCTTTCTGACTCTCGGGCAGTTCTCTTAACAGCCATTCCGTTAGCTGTGCACGTTTTTCCTTTACCTGTCTGCGGCAGCTGCCCGCAGCCTCGCTTTGTCCCGCAGCCGCTTCCTCCTGCATCCGAAGTTCTTCTTTCTTGTGATCCAGCGTTTCTTTATCTGGCGTATGTTCTGCTCGTCTGGCAGGCTGCGGATGATGAATAGCGCCGCAGACCGGGCATGGTTCTCCCTCTGTCAGTTTTTCTGCCAGAATTCCCGCCTGTGCATCCAGAAATAAAGATTCCATCGCCTGATATGTTTCCCGTAAAGCATCTCTCTTTTTGATTTCACGCTGGTATGCACCTTGCTTTTCTTCCAGTTCTTTGCGTCCCTGCTCCCAGCTTTCCAGCAGATTTTCCAGCGTTTCCAGCTTCTGGTGGTATTTTTCCTGCAGCAGCGCGGCTCCGTCTCTTTCGGCCAGATATTCTGCCGTTGTCGCGATATCCGCCTGTAAGTTCTCTTCTTCCTTTCGCAGTTGTGTCACCTGCGCGGCAATCTGCGTCCTTTCAGCCGTCGTTCTCTCCAGCTGTTTTTTCGTTTCTTCTAAAGTGTGGATTTTCTGTTCCAGATTTTTCTTTTCATCCAGCAGTTTTTCGCAGACCTGATCCTGCCCGGCCAGCCTTTCTGCCTCTTCGGCTGCCCTGGCCGCTGTCTCCTCTGTTTCTTTTATTTTTTTACAAAGAACGCTTTCCTCTTCTTTGTTTGCCGTTTCCTCTTTGACTGCGCCTGCAATTGTCTCGCAGTATGCTTCCATCTGCTGTATCTGCTCTGCGGCATACGCTTCTTTTTGTTCCGTCCGTGCAAGTTTCACCTCCGCATCAGAGAGACGTTCTTCCCGTGCTTTCTTCTGTTCCAGGACTTTTTTTGCACGCTCCTGCTCTGTCTGAAGCTGTTCTTTTGCTTCTGTTGCTGCCTGCAGTTCCTTTTGCAGCTGTGTCATTGCACTTTGCTCCTGCTGCACTTTTCGCAGCAGTTCCAGACACACTTTTTCTTCCCGAATCTGCTCTTCCAACTGCTTACAAATCTCCGCCTCTTTCTCTGCCTGCTCACTTCTCTTTTTCTTTTCTTCTTCCTTCGGAAGCAGAGTCTCCCATTCTTTTTCTTTCTGCTCTTTCTCTTTTTGTCTCGTCTGTCGCTCTTTTATTTTTCCCAAAAGCTGGTTTTTCTTTTCGATCTCTTCATTTAGCGTACTCTGCTCGTCTTGCAGCGCCTTTAATTTCTCATCGTCCCATTCGATGCAGCGTGCAAGCAGTTCCATACCGCGCATAACCTGGCCGTCGAATTTATTTTTCTTCAGCCGGTCAAACTCTTTTTTCCATTCTGCCTCTTCCGGGCAGACAACATTGTCCAGATACTGGCTGATGCTGCGTTTCTTTTCATCGTATATTTTCCAGCGCTCCTTTGCTGCTTCCCGCAGGCGCTTCTGCAGCTCCTGATAAATCTCTGTGTGAAACATTTTCCGGAAAATTTCACTCCGATCCGCTGTTCCTGTCAGCAGAAGCTTCTGGAAATCTCCCTGCGCAATCATCGCAATCTGTCGGAACTGACGCTGATCCAGCCCGAGAAGTTCTGTCACTTTCTTTGTCACTTCCGAAGTTTTCGTAACCGGCTGCCGCTCATCCGGAAAATCAGTTCTGCATTCGCTTTCTCCATCGTCATGCCCTGTCCGCGGTCCTTCGGGCGCAGATATTCCGGGTTTCTCTTTACCGTATAGTCCTTTCCCTGATACGTAAACGTAAGCTCTACGAAGGTACGCACCTCCGGTTTTGCATACTTACTGCGGAACATTTCGCCTTTCCGGATTTCACCGCTCGCTTCCCCGTAAAGCGCAAACGTGATGGCATCAAAAATCGTTGTTTTTCCAGCGCCGGTGTCCCCCGTAATCAGATACAGACCGCCGCCCAGCCGATCAAAATCAAGTTCCATCCGGTCCGCATACGGTCCGAATGCACTGATGACTAATTTCTTTGGTTTCATCCCTTCATCCCCCGTAACAATTCTTCCACCAGCGCTTCCTGCTGTGCGGTCATGCTCTGATTATTCTGTAATTCATAAAATTCCCGGAACAGTTCCAGTTCTGATTTTTCCTCCACTCGTTCCGCCGTGCCAATGTCTGCAGCAGACCGGGTTCTTTTGTTATCGTACTCCAGGCGCATCAGGTTCGGATAGATCGTTCGGAGTTTTGCCATTCCATCCGGCACATCTTCTTCATCCGTCAACGTCACCAGAAGGTAATCCTCGCAGTCGCTGTTCTCATAAAATCTTTTTGCCGTGACTTCCAGATACGTCCCCTGGATTTTCCTGAGATCGTGCAAGGGCTTTAATGGAATTGTTCTAAGCTCCACCGTTCCTTTTTCTTTTAATTTGATCACCGTAATCGTTTTTTCCTGTCCTGCTTCCGAAAAAGAATATTTCAGCGGCGAACCGCAATAGCGAACCGTGTCTCTTTCCACCTTCTGTGGGCTGTGGATGTGCCCCAGTGCAGCATAATCAAACTTTTCAAACAATTCTGCCGGAATCTGATCCAAGTCGCCAACCTGCAGTTCTTCTGCATCACATCGTTTTGCCCCGGTTACGAACTGGTGGGCCAGAATCACATTTCGATCCTGTTCATCAACCAAATCCTGTTCCAGTGCAATCCGAACTGCATCCGCTGTACACATTACTTCTTCCGCACGCTCCGGCAGGGCATGACGCACCACCGCAGGCCGTAAAAACGGAAGCAGATGAATCCACACCGTGCCATACGCATCCTGCAGCGGAATTTTCTCTATCGTTCCATTGTATACCTTTGAAAAATAGATCCCGCTTTTTCCCATCAGGCTGGATCCAAATGCCAGACGCTCGGCGGAATCATGGTTTCCACTGATAATAAAAGTGGGAATCCGATTGGTGGAAAGCTCTGTCAGAAACGCGTCAAAAACCTGAACCGCTTCTGCACTTGGAATCGTACTGTCGTAAATATCTCCGGAAAGCAGTACACCATCTGGTCTCTCTCTTTTTGCAGTATGCAGAATCTGCGACAAAATGTACTTCTGATCCTCGATCATCGAAAATTCATTGACTCGCTTTCCGATGTGGAGATCGGATAAGTGGAATAATTTCATAAGCGCCTCCCTGTCATTTTCCATGGTATTGTAATCTGCAGGGCCCGCCACTGGCAGCCCCCTCCGAACGTAAAACAACAAAAGCCCCTGCTTTCGCAGGAGCTCTCTCTTTCGTAGCGAGAGGGGGATTCGAACCCTCGACACCGCGGGTATGAACCGCGTGCTCTAGCCAACTGAGCTATCTCGCCATACTATATTTTTAGAAGTATGGGGCCTACAGGGCTCGAACCTGTGACCCTCTGCTTGTAAGGCAGATGCTCTCCCAGCTGAGCTAAGACCCCATATCTGTTTTCTAGCAGTTCTTACGTCCTGCTGACAATATGTATATTAGCACGCTTTGTTCTGTTTGTCAACGATATTTTTTGAAATTTTTCAAATTTTTTCTTTTGTTTCTACAATACCAGCGATTTCATGTCCTTCCGGCATACGCTGTCTTTAACTATCCAAAGTTATTTTTTCTATGCATCTTTCCGTTTTCTCATCTCTTCCAGTTTCTGGTTCATGCTTTCCGCCACCATATGGTCATTTACATATACGATCAGATTCACCGTAACATAAACTCCAATAATCAAAACCTCCATCAGCACATACAAACGCCCATTTAATGCGGTATGAACCGAAACAATACGATCCGCATTTACAATCGTTGTCTTTGATGCACGCTTCATACATTTTCTTGTTATTTTCTCTTCCAGCTGATACAGTCTGCTTTTAATTTCATAAAACTTATTTGACGTATAAGCAAACACCTTGTTTTGCACTGCCTCGAAATATAAAATATCTTCTGTTCTTATGGAAACACATTCTTTCTTTTCTGTGTATCCCCGGATAGATTCCCCTTTGCTTCTTACATACTCTTTTATTTCTGCAAATTCTTTCGTAAAATTTACATATTCGAGTATAACGCCCTCTTTTTCCGGGTCATCGATCTCTCTTTCTGTAATATTCATAACTGTCTCTTTTCTCATTTTTTATTCATTCTATAGTCGAAGGATATATTTACTTCCCATCTTTCTCCGGAAGAGCTGTCATGCACAAAAAAATAATTCCAAATACCACAACACATCCAACCATAAGCATCACCATCTGATTTACACTTACTACAGACCCCTGGAACTTCGGGTTACAATCCAGTGTATCACGAATCGCAGTAATCATTTCTTCTGGCAGCTGATTGTTCTCCATCTCTTCGAAGATTCCACGGAGCATATGATTTTTCAACAGAGAAGTTCCGTAGGTACTTGGCAGATACGACAGTACTTTCTGCAGGCCGCTGCCGAAATTTGAAATCGGCATGTAAGCTCCGCATAAAAATCCATACCCGGCACTTACGATCGTTCCCACTGCGGATAACTGACCCTGGGTTGTCAGTGGAAAACTGACGATGCTTGACAACGTGCTTCCAAAGAGTACCAGTAAAATTTCATCGAGAAGAACCCAGAATACATCTACAGCGCTCATATACCAGCCCATTTTGTACATATAGCCAAGCATAATACAAGCGCAAGCCCATTTACCAGCAGGGAATTGACTACAGTAGATAAAAAATACCCAAGATAAAGCTGTGCTTTGCTGATTGGCGATACATTAAAATCTTTCCTTGTTCCGTTTGCCCGGTCCTGTACCATCGTAAGATTCACGCAGAATGTCACAGTCACACAGCTGACTGCCAGAAGAGCCGCGGCAAGCTGTGCGGCCACCGTTCCATCGATCAGTTTGTCTGAGATTGTAATCATGTCCGGGATCGCGGACACAAAGGAATCTCTGTATACGTTTGCCAGAAATGTAGCATACAGCAAAATCAGAATTCCCGGAGTAATTAAAGCCGAAAAAAACATTCCTCTGTCTTTAAAAAACAATTTTCTGTTTCGACTTATAAGTGCAAATACTGCCTTCATCTGTGCTCACCTCCCAATGTTTTTCCGGTTACAGCAAGAAATACATCATCCATTCTGCCCTTTACCACTTCATAATCACGGAATATTTCCTGATGTTCCACGATCAGCCGGGTAGCCTCTGCGGTATTTTTTACTTTTAACTGATAGCCATCCCGGATCTTTTTATACTCTCTGCCCAGTGTTTTGATTTCTTCTTCTGTCACACCATAAACAGACATAGTGTCCTGCACATACTCATTTTTCAGCTCAAAAGGAGTTCCTTCTGCCACGATGCTTCCTTTATCCAGAATCACCACATAACCGGCATTTGCAGCTTCTTCCATGTAGTGCGTAGTCAGAAAAACTGTCAGCTTTTCTTCCACTCGAAGTTTTTCAATGATATCCCAGATCAAAAGCCGCGTCTGTGGGTCAAGTCCTGTCGTTGGTTCATCTAAAATCAGAAGTTCGGGCCGATGCAGCAAGGCTCTTGCAATATCAATTCTTCTTCTCTGTCCGCCGGACAGTTTTCCGACCGGCCGGTTCAGATAATCTCCGAAATCAAAAATCTCCACCAGTTCCCGCAATCTTTTTTCAAACGCTTTTCCTGTTATTCCATAAAGCGCTGCTCTGTTTTTCAGATTTTCCCTGACGGTAAGTGGCTTGTCCAGCACACTGTCCTGAAATACCACGCCAAGCATTGTTCCAACTTTCCTTCCGATCTTATCCAGATCTGTGCCCTGGATCTGAACCGTTCCGCTGTCTTTGTGAAGCTGCCCGCAGATGATCGAAATCGTTGTGCTCTTCCCTGCCCCGTTTACACCAAGGAATGCAAAGAGCTCTCCTTTTTTCACCTGAAAACTCAGATCATTGACTGCTTTTACATCACCAAAGCTTTTCTTTAAATGAGTGATTTTAATCATATCTGTTTCCATTACGCCTGCCCTCTCCTTTGATTTCTTTGCTGTTCCACATAAAAAATATCAGACAATTTCAATTGATACAAAACGTGATTTTTATATCCACATACCGATGTTTGTCCAAATACAGCTTCCCGAACATTCTGCACCCAGGATGCTTCCCTGTTGTGGCAATATACCATAACATGTTCTTCCTGCTTTGGATCAATCTGTTCCACCTCACATTTCATCCATCTCACCCCCAGTTATTCCTATTTCTTTTATATATGATTTTACAGCATTCGTCCAGTCTGCATGATGTGAAATGCAGAAATTCGCGGGTAAGATGCCAATTTCTGTTGTCTGCTCGTCTGGCGCATAGGAATTCATAAAAATAAGTGGAAAGCCATGTCAATGGACATGCAACTTTCCACTTATTCATTTTCATAAATTTTTTAATCCAGTGCTTCCTCTCCGTCATTACACGTGTCTACCTCATAACCTGCCTGGTGCAGACTTTTCGCAATCATATCACATAATTTCTTCTCATCTTCAACAACTAATAATCTCAATTTATTTTTCTCCATTTTCTTAACAGGAATTTTACACCCTCTATTGTACAATGCAAACATCGAAAGGTCAATAAACGGACTTTGAACATTGAAAGGAGTATTTTAATGAAATCTGAAAAAGCAACACAGATTCTTTTACTTGCAGCCGGTCTGGTGTTTTTCCTTGTCGGGATCTTCCGCGGAGAAGCAGCGGTTGTTCTTAGCAAGGCAATAAAATTATGTATGGAGTGTGTAGGAATTGGATAAGAAAATGAAATCAAACAAAAACTTTCTGGCCCGCTTCCGCGGATGGATTCAGGCAGCTGCTACACTGCTGACCAACATTCACATCCCGAATCTGTTGAAAGGGAAAATTTATCAGGGAAATGTAAAAACGATGTGCGTCCCGGGACTAAACTGTTACTCTTGTCCTGCCGCCACAGGTGCCTGTCCGATTGGAGCTTTTCAAGCCGTGGTCGGTTCTTCAAAATTCAAATTTACCTACTACATCACCGGATTTTTCATCCTGTTAGGTGTTCTGTTAGGGCGGTTTATCTGTGGATTCCTCTGTCCGTTTGGATGGTTCCAGGATCTGCTGCATAAGATTCCGGGCAAGAAACTTTCCACCGCAAAACTGAAGCCTCTGCGGTATCTGAAATATGTGATTCTGGTCGTCTTTGTTATACTACTTCCGGCATTTGTAACCAATTCACTTGGTATGGGAGATCCTTTCTTCTGCAAATACATTTGCCCACAGGGCGTACTTGAAGGCGCAATTCCGCTGGCACTTGCCAACTCAGGAATCCGTGCCGCACTCGGACATTTATTTACATTTAAGTTCACAATCCTTGCGCTTTTCATCATCCTGAGCATCTTGTTTTACCGTCCATTTTGTAAATGGATCTGCCCTCTGGGTGCTATTTACTCACTGTTTAACAAGGTATCTTTTCTTAAGATTCAGGTTGATCATGAGAAATGTGTTGGCTGCCAGAAATGTAGTCGTGTCTGTAAGATGGATGTCAATGTAGTAGACACACCAAACCATCCGGAGTGTATCCGATGCGGAGAATGTATGAAAGCCTGTCCGACTGATGCAATCTGCTATCATTACGGATTTTCAACTAAGAAACAGGCTGAAAATAAAAACTAATAAAACGTAATTTAAAGGAGATTTAAAATCATGAAAAACAAAACACTTAGAACAAACTCAATGAAATTAAAAACGGTAATTGCTGCATCCCTTGCCATTTCTGTACTTTTTGCGTTTACAGGCTGCGGAAATTCCTCCTCAACAGACAATACAAACATAAAACAGGAATCTTCTTCCACAACAGAAACGGGCAGCGCAGACGAGCTGAACGAAAAACGGAATGACCTTTACCAGCAGGAAAACCAGCTTTTTGTTGATCACAAAGATGCATGGGACAAAGCCTTTGGTCTTATGAACAAGAACGCTGCCGGTGATGACAAGAGCGGAAACTATGCTGATTCCCTCGCAAGCACAGTGGAATCTAACAAAGACTCTTTCTCTGAAGAAGAATATGAAACTCTGTGCAAAGACATCGAGACAATCCGCGGAATTGAAGAAGAAATTGCCAAGCTTGAGAAAGAGATTGCTGCATCCGATTCCTCTGACAGCTCTTCCTCCAAATCAGACGAATCCACAGCTGTATTCAAAGGTTTCAAAGGAAAAGATCTGGATGGAAACGATGTAGATGACAGTCTTTTCGCTAAAAATAAAGTTACAGTTGTAAATTTCTGGTTCAGTGGATGCAAGCCATGTGTCGGAGAGCTCTCTAAGCTGAATGAATTAAATGAGAAACTCAAAGAAATGGGTGGCGAAGTTGTTGGTATCAACATGGATACTTTAGACAACAATGAAGCCGGAATCAAAGAGGCAAAAGAAATCATGAAAGCTCAGGGCGCTTCCTACAAGAACCTGACTTTCGATTCTAATTCAACAGTTGGAAACTATGCTGGAAAAGGAAACATCATGGCATTTCCTACAACCGTTCTTGTAGATAAAGACGGAAATATCGTTGGGGAACCTTTCATGGGTGGCATTGACGATCAGTCAAACTACGATCAGCTGATGAAGCAGATTCAGTCCGTACTGGACCAGAAATAATTACATAAATATCCTAGTTAGGGGGCAGTTACTGTTTGCAGTAACTGCCCCTAACATTCTTATAACATCTTTTATTTCATCAATTTATGAATTACTTTTATTAGTAATTCCACATCAACTGGCTTAGCAACATGTTCATCCATCCCTGCTGCTTTTGCTTTTATTCTGTCCTCCGTGAACGCATTTGCTGTCATTGCAATGATCGGTACCTCCTTTGCATCCTCTCTGTCCAGAGACCTGATTATCTTTGTGGCTTCATAACCATTCATTACAGGCATCATAATGTCCATAAGAATGACATCAAATTCACCAGGTTCACTTTTTCTGAACAGCTCAACCGCTTCCTGCCCATTCCACGCTTTAATCACGTCCGCGCCCTCATTCTGAAGCATAAATTCAGCGATTTCCATATTCAGCTCATTATCTTCCGCCAGAAGAATATGCAATCCCTTTATAGATTTTTCGGATACCTCCTTCTGTTCTTCACGTTTATCCGCATCCGGATCTATTTTAAATGGAACCCGGATCACAAATGTCGTCCCTACGCCTTTTTCACTTTCAAAAGTAATGGTTCCACCCATTTTCTCGACCAGCTTCCTTGCAATGGCCATTCCCAGTCCGGTTCCGACAAACTTTGTGCGGCTTCCTGTATGTTCCTGTGCAAATGGTTCAAAAATATGTTTCTGGAACTCCTCAGTCATTCCGATTCCTGTATCCCGGCAGATAAATTCCATTGTCGTCATTCCTGGCTGTTCGGATGGGACTTCCATGCAGCTAAGATAAATATGTCCATTTTCTCTGTTATATTTCACTGCATTGGACAGGATATTCATCATCACACGTTTTACATACCCCGGACTTCCAATAAGATCACGGTGTATGATTTCTTTTTTCTCCCATACAATCCGGATATTCTGTTCTGCAGCAATCTGTTCAATTACAACAAGCACTTCCTCAGAGATTTTGCTCAGATTAAATGGACTCTCTTCCAGAACAACTTCACCCGACTCCAGCTTACTCATGTCCAGAACATCATTTACCAGTTCCAGCAACAGATTGGATGCCGCTTTAACCTTTGTTCTGTATTCCTTCTGCTTCTCCATATCATCTGCATAATGGTCTGCCATGTTGATCAAACCGTAGATTCCATTAATCGGAGTCCTGATATCGTGGCTCATACGATGAAGGAATTCTGTTTTTGCCTCATTGGCGGCTTCTGCCTTTTTTGCTGCTATCAGAAGTTCTGCTTTATATTTTTCATCTTTTTCAAATTCTTGTTTCCGGTGCGCCAGATTGGTTCTGTATGTCCAGAACCAGAATATGCCGGACATCAGAAAATAAAGAAAAATAACACCTATAACACTTAATGGAAGATTACAAAACACTTCCGTATCCGGAAGATATGCGTAGATATAATAATCACGCTGTTTCAGCATGATTCCATAACATCCAATTCCTTCCTTCCTAAAATGATAGATATGCTGACTGTCTGTATGCTTTTTCATTGCCTGAACAACTTCGTTGTCGGCTGTATTCTGTCCCAACAGGCTCTCATTATTGCTGGCAACAACGATTCCGTCGTCTGCAACGATAATCGTTCCATCTTTCTGGATACTATAACCATTTAAAAGCCCCTGTATCGTCAGCGTATAGTTTCTGGCAAATTCAGGAGATGTGTAATAATAGATTGCAACGATACCCGGTGCATCTTTTCTGGCGCAGGCTGCAATGTCAATAAAGGATCCATCTTCCCTGGTAAACCGTTCCGAATAGCTTCTTTCTTCATATCCGGCAAAATTCATGATAATTTCTTTTTGCAGATACTCCGTAATCTCATTAGCCAGAGACTCATCCGTGCTGTATTCACAGTCCGTCTTTCCTTCTGCATCCAGTACAATGATACCATCCACCCATAGAGTCTGCAGGTTTTCCTTCAGGAAATCCCGGCTTAGCTGACCGCCGTTTTCTATTTCCATATCGATATTCGTACTCATCTGTCTGGCACTTTCAATCGCACGGAGAAGACTTTTGGATTCCGAAGATTCATTATAATGGGTATAGGTGGAACACTGCACTTTGACATAATTTACAATCTCCACCATTCTTTTCTCTGCTTCCGCTTTCTCCGCATGAAAGAAATAAAACAGAGAAATTACAGCCACACAGATTCCAATCAGACCACCGAGCAGCTGGATTCGTTTTTCTTTTTTCTTTCTCTTAATATCCAAGATCATCCACCTCCAGATACTTCTGGGGATCATCCAGATATTTTTCAATAATTTTCAGGGATGTGCCATCCTGGCGCATTTCTTCCAGTGTCTGATCCATCTGCTCACAGATTCCCCTGTCATCCTCTTTTGCAAAAGCAACTCCTATCCCCACAACCATCAAAGGTTCTTCAAGGATGCGGAAGCTTGTATCATAATCCTTCATATACTGGACAATAGATTCCTCATGTGCGGCGACTGCATCTACATATCCTTTCCCAAGAAATGTATAGATCAGCTCCCTGTGTCCCAGACTGATCAGATTGCCCAGCTTTGGGATTCTCTGATCCGTCCGGTTCAGAAAGATGCCTTCCGGTTTGGTTGTGGACTGAACAGCCAGGTTCTTTCCCGCCAGGTCACTCAGTTTATAGAGATCACTGTTCTCATTTACAGCGACCACCTGCCGGCTTGCTATATATGGTCCCGCCCAGCGGTAATCGTCAAGGCGTCCTTCCATGGAAAAGCAGCCCATGATACAGTCAATCGCTCCGCTCTCCACCAGTTCTTTTTTCTTCTCCCAGTTGATCTGGACAACCTCCACCTGATATCCCATTCTTTTGAAAGCTTCCGCAGCCAGTTCTACATCGATTCCCGTCGGTACACCATCCTCATTCAGATAATTGTATGGTGGATAGCTGTCGCTGCCGAGGGTAATAACAGGCTTTTCGGTTTTTTCTTTCGTGTTATCTGTGTTTTTACACCCCGCCAGGGTGACTGCTAAAATCCCTGCAAGCAGAATGCCTGCAATCACTCTTTTTCCTTTCATTTTCTGTCTATCCCTAACTCTCCTTTTTGATTCTTCTATGTCCGGTTACTTTCCATTCGTCACTGTACAGTGACCTGCGGTTCGGTACCCCCCCCCGCCTGATTTTATACTTCTTATCGTCTTTTCCAGCACCTTCATCTCAACCGGTTTTGAAACATGTGCATTCATACCGGCTGCCAGAGAATGCTGAATGTCCTCTGAGAATGCATTGGCAGTCATGGCAATGATCGGTATCGTCTTTGCCAGTTCATGGGAACTTCTGCGGATTGCCCTCGTCGCCTCATAGCCATTCATAACAGGCATCTGCACATCCATCAGGATCATGTCATAATCACCTGGAGCAGACTGCTCAAATGCCTTCAAAATCTCTTCACCATTTTCACAGATGGTACATTCCGCACCTTCAATCTTTAACAGTTCCGTCAGGATCTCTGCGTTCAACTCATTATCCTCTGCACACAGGAATTTCATTCCCTGCAGGATATTACCATCCTGCTCATCTGTTTCTTCTTGTGCCGCCAGAGCAGCTGTTCTATCCTCTGCAATTTTCAGATCCAAGAGAACCTCAAAACAGCTTCCCTGTCCCAATTCACTCTCCACATCAATGGTACCTCCCATTGCCTCAACCAGATTCTTAGTAATCGCCATTCCAAGTCCGGTTCCCTGTATTTTATTTGTAAGGGAACTTTCCGCACGGGTAAACGCATCAAAAATTGTATCCTTGAAATCTGCCGACATTCCCATACCATTATCGCTAACTAAGAAACGGTACTTTGCATAGACAGATGACTTTGTCTCACATTCTTCTACAAAGAACTGAATTTTCCCACCTTCCTGGGTATACTTCACTGCATTGGAAAGCAGGTTGCTGAAAATCTGCATCAGGTGAACCTGATCCCCATTCACCCACTCATGCTGAATATTTTCTTTTATGATTGTAAGGGTCTGCTGCTTTTCATATATTTGAGTATGAAATATAGTGTTAAGTTCCTGTACAAGATCCAGAATAGAAAAGTCAGAATATTTGAAGACTGTTTTTCCTGCCTCAATCTTGCTCATATCCAGAACGTCATTGATAATTCCCAACAGATGCTGTGATGAAATATGTATTTTATCTGCATACTCTATAACTTTTGCTTTATTACCTGCATCATGTCTAATCAAAGATGTGATACCAATGATTGCATTCATAGGTGTGCGAATATCATGTGACATATTAGACAGGAAATCCGTTTTCGCCTTATTTGCATTTTCAGCTGTCTGTAAAGCCTCTGTTGCAACGTTCTTTGCCTTTTTCAGTTTTTTGATTGACTACTTCCATTTCCTTCATTGTTTGTAAATGAAGTTCATTATTTCTTTTTTCATATTCTGCTTTTTGATCTGCAAGACTAAGTCTGGAAATACTGTAGAATAATCCGGCAAAAAGTAAAAGTATAAAACCTGCCATGAGTATTGTTGTAAACAACACCGTTTTCTGGTAATCCATCAGCACATTGTCCACAACTCCCTTAGCCACAATGCACACCAAAATGGTGTTGTTGCTTTCTATCGGGCAATACCCCAGATAATAGGGGTTCTGTTTTCCCAAAAGTGCAACTCCGGATTCTCTGTTATCAAACTTCTTTTTGAACAAATCAGCCTCTTCTTCTGTAATAGCCTGTTCCCCTTTTAAATGTTTTAACAAAGAATAATTACGCAGGTATTTATCTCCACTCTGGTTCGTATACGTAATATTTCCGTCATGATCCAGCATGAACAAATATGCTTTTCCATGATAACCTTTCAATTTTAACATGGAATCCAGTTTCGAATGATCATACACAGTTCCAATTGCCGTATAAGTTTCTCCATTGATCGTGTATTTCTGACATGGAATCGCAACCAGATAACCGTCTTTTTTCTTCTGATCATAATCAAGACGCACCAGTTTTCCAATATTGTATCCGTTCTTTAAGTCCAGCAGAAGTTTACTTGGCATATCAATCCGCATTTTTGTTCCACCTGCTGATATTGCCTGACCATTTTCCTGAAGGAATATAAGAGTACTTTCCGATTCTTTTTCCCATGCTTCAAAGAAATTTTTGTTCGTATCCGTTTCAAGAGACAGTTCCCTCTCATGAAGTAAGAATTCCTCAACCAACTGCAGCTGGCTGTAGTATCCACTCACCTGAAGATCATAGGTCTGCTGTATCTGTTCAACAACAGCTCCCATACTGCTTTTTCCATTTTCGCTGATATACTTATTAGACTTACTTATAAGATACTTGATACAAACTAAGCTTAAAAGAATCATAAGTAGTATAAGCAACAGCCTTGTTATTTTTTTTCTTTTGTTTACCTTTTGTTCTATCTCCACTTTTACTGTTCAACCTCTATATAGTCTTCCGGTGCTGACGGCTGCTGTCCATTTGACATTGCTTCGGTCCATGCACTTGATAATGTTGTATCTTTAAGCTGCTCAATCTCACATTTCAGATTTGTTTTTTTCAAAACAGACATTGTGGTGTCTGTAAGAAGAATCGAGTATTCCTTTTCTTTGTCTATTTTCTTATCATTAACTGTTAAGTCCTTTAACGAAAATCCACTTTCCTCTTGATTGACGATCATTTTCATACCGGATGCAATTGGTAATTCGTATTTATTGGTTACGTAAAAATTCTCATCAGCATCAGTAAGATAATTTTCCACGAGTTCACAAACCTGTTTACCATTGATTTTTGCAACATATAATGGTGTATCTGAACTCTTCGCTGTCATCATGCCAACCCGGCTGCTGGTGCATTCTCCTTTGTACATAGAAGAAGTGAAATAATAATATGGTGCCAGAGCCAGCTGTGCATCATTTTCTTCTCTGATCGTAGTTAAAATGGAAGATGCTGCATCACGGCCATTTCTATCGTTCAGTGAAATGGAATATTCATTTTCAAAATTCACCGTTGCTTTTTCTTCTGGATCTTTACGATTCATTACACTGCGAAAAGTATCATAAGCCTGTATTTCATCCATTTCCCCTGACAGTAATCCGTGAACAGCCTCAAGACTTGCATCAAATGATTTTTGGGCGGAATATCGGATATAAACAGCATTATGATTAATTTCCTCTTCCAGTCCAGGCACATCCTGCATCATGGTTGGAACATCTGTATTCAATGAAATAACACCGCTTCCATCCGCAATCAGCTTTTGCCCCTCTTCTGAAATCATACAATCCAGCACATCCAGCGCAGTATCCAGTTTCTCCCGGTCTTTTTCCAGGTTTTTGTTAAATGCAATGTTTAAGGACGGAGTCATGTACACATAGGATTCATCCGATGTCTGTGAAAAGTAAGGAATACGGATCAGCTCCGCATCCATCTGTTTCTGCAGCTGCTGCATAACCGTCGGATGTCCATGAAACATTGCTGATTTTCCTTCGACAAACATCTGGGTTCCTGTATTGATATCAATATTGATATCTTCTTTACCAAAATGCGAGTCCTTAAGAAACTGACTGGTTTCTGAAAAAATACGTTTCCATAATACATCATCAAACTTTACTTCATCCGCTGCAGTCTCTGCACCGTTTCGCCATTCAATACCATCCAGGCTTGTAAACTCACCGATTGCTGCAGCCTGGATGATTTCATTATTAGACCAGTCTTCACCAAGATCCATGGAATACGGTTTTATGCCATTATCATAAAACTGCTGACATGCCTGTACATATTCCTCATAATTTTCTGGAATCTTTACGCCATACTGATCAAACAGTGTTTTGTTGGCAATGATCGTCTGCGGAATACCACAGATTGGCAGCCACTGGATTTCATCCTCCTCATTCTTATAATATTGCACCGCATAAGAATAATACTTGGAAACAACATCATAAGAAGCAAAATCCATAAGATAAGGCTGTAAGTCCTGTGCATCTGTTCCAGAAAATCGACGTACTGTTATAATATCCGGTAATTCATCATGTTCTTTAAAATAACTGTATAAATCGGTATCATTGTTACCTATAATAAATTCAATATCCTGATCTGGAAACTGTTCATGGATATAGGGTGCAATATTTTTCATCAAACGATTTTCCCACAGATAAACGGTAAGATGATCATCATTTATAGATACTTCTTTCTTTGACTGTCCACATCCAGACAAGACAGCAGATGCTACAAGTACACCTGACACCACTGCTATCAGACAACGTTTTGCCTTTTTCATACTTTTATTTTCCTCATTCTTTCCTGATAAAATCATTATTGTTACGTCTATGAAATAACACCGTAAAAAAGCACCGTCAGACAGACAGTGCACCTCATTTTATGCAACTGGCTGCCATTTTAAAGGCCCTGTAGCTTTGCGTCCCAGACTTTCATCTGGTTTGCCAATTTCCTTATTATAGCTTTAATCTTATGTAAAAAACTGATTTTATTATACTTTAGTGTTCTACTATACACAAGAAAAAAATTAACATTTTAACGTTCAAAAACAAAAAAAGAACAGCCGATACATATACTCGAACTGTTCTCTTACTTCCGAAGTCCACGCAGCATTGACATTACTGTTTCCTGCTCATTTGTACTCAGATCATTCCATATCCCTAGAACTTCTTTCTGTTTTTCTGTCAGATTCTCTGAATTATCTTCTTGAAAAAACTGCGATAATGTCACGCCCAAAGCTGCACATATTTTTTCAAGTGTGATCAGCGACGGCAGGTTTTCCTGCTCTGGTTCATATGGTACTTACAATTCCACGTTGTATGTGATAAACTATTATTGTCCATTTGGACTACCTTTACAATCCTTTTTACAACAAGTATACTTATTATATCGAAAAAATAATATGAAAATATCTGCAAAAATTATTAAAATATTGCCAAAACATAGAAAACAAATCACGGAGATAACAGAAACCGCACTTCCCATCAGACAGATCGCCCTGCAGACCGGCTTCAGCCAGCAGTCCTATTTTGGAAAATGTTTCCGTGAAAAAATGAACTGCTCCCCACGGGAATACCGCAAGAACAGAACCGAATGCCGCTTTGTATAAAATGGCATCCGGTTCTGTTCTTTTTATTTCGCTGCGGCACTTGCCCAAAACGCTCTGTTTCTTCCCGCAACCCATTTATTTTCTTTCACACAGTAGCTTCCTCTTAAACGAATATCTTCTGAAGAACTTCCGACCTCTACTGCATATCGTCCTTTTTCCACTTTCCAGTGCATATCAATGTCCAGAAAAGCCATTTGATCCGTTTTCACCTCAAAGCATACCGTTTTCTTTTCGCCCTTTCGCAGGTGAATGCGCTTAAAACCTGCCAGTTCTTTTACTGGTCTTGTCAGGCTGGCATATTCATCTCGTAAATAAAGCTGGACAACCTCATCTCCTTCACAGCTTCCCGTGTTCTCAACAGCGCAGGAGATCTGAACCGTATCTGCTGCCTTTTCATTTCCCATCGAGATATGTAAATCCGAATATGTAAATGTTGTATACGACAGTCCGTATCCAAAATAATATCTCGGTCTGTGCGGCATATTCACATAATTGGCAAAACCGATACTGCCGCTCTGATCCCAGGAGGAACCATATGGATGATTGTAATAAACCGGAAGCTGTCCCACTCCATAAGCAACGGTAACCGGAAGTTTTCCTCCCGGATTATATATTCCGGTTAAAATATCAACTACTGCTTCTGCTCCTGTTTCTGATGGACTCCATGCTTCCAGAATAGCATCTAAATATTCCTCTGCAGCATCACTGGAAATCGGTCTTCCATCAAAGTGAACGCCAACCAATGGTTTTCCAAGCTGCGCAGCCTTGCGAATAAATGCATCCTGACATTTTGGAAGGTTAATATCAGTACTGTCAATTCCTTCTCCCATTGATGCCATGGAACACGTTCCGTGCTTACCGCCAAGCGTCAGTATCACAATGTCTGCCTGCTTTGCTGCCTGCAGCGCTTCTTCAAAATGACTTTCGTCGTTTCCTGCAATCGGATAGCCATATGCATATAAATCTCACTTTCCGGAAAGCGGATTTGGAATTCTTCATACAGATTTCTGCATTGCGGTTTCTGTCTTTTCAGGATCTGATCAAACTGCTCTGTCTCATCAGACTGAATATTGGTTCCCGGAACCGTAATAATCTCATCTGCATCTGCCTGTACAACTCCGCTTACACCTGCAATAGAATTGGCAATCGCATAGGTAGACTCCATCATACACATATGTGTGTATCCACCAAACATTTTTCTGGCATACCCGGCATGCGGTCCGATCACCGCGATTTTTTTCCCTTTTGCCGCAATCGGCAATACGCCGTCATTTTTCAGCAGTACCATGGATTCTCTGGCCGACCGCAGGGAAGTGTCCTGTCTGCTTTCTGCATTACAAGAGCATGAAGCTCTTTTCCTTCCAGCGCATAGGGATTTTCAAATAAGCCCATTCTGAATTTTCCCTCCAGAACCCGCAAAACCGCTGTATCCAAAATATGGATATCCAGTTTTCCACTTGAAAACATCTCTTTTAATTTCTCATTATAGCCAGTACAGGACGGCATCTCGATATCCATTCCCGCATGAAGACACATCGCACCGGCTTCTTCAAATGTTTCTCCAATATGATGTACACTATGCGCATTTCCCACTGCACCGTAATCGCTGATGCACATGCCGTCAAATCCCATTTTTTCCCGAAGCAGTTTCGTAAGCATGTTATGAGAAGCAGATACATCTTCTCCATTCACAGAGCAATAACAAGGCATAATACCTTTCAGATCTGACTCTGTGATTGCTGCCTGGAAAGGTTTTGCAAACACTTCTTCTAAAAGTCGCGTCGGCGTTTCGCTGTGTGTTCCATGAATTCCACCCTGCGAATTATGAAAAGCCACAAAATGTTTTGCCACACTTTCTGCTTTTCTTGAAGCAACTGTATTCTTTTGTATTCCTTTCGTATACGCTGCCCCCATCGCACTTACAAGGGAAGCATCTTCTCCATAACTTTCTCCAAAACGGCCCATACGCGGATCTCTTGCCACATCCAGAACCGGTGCCAGTATATGGGTAATACCACAGGCCGTTTCCTGTCTGCTCACAATTTCTGCAATCTGTTCTTCCAGCTTGGGATCAAAGCTTGCTCCCCTGCCAATCCCAGACGGAAAACTGGTGGAGTCCTGAATGAAGGCCCCGCACAATCCTTCCATATGAAAGATTGCCGGTATTTGATGGGCACTGTTTTCCATCACAATCTTCTGCACTTTTCTCTGCCATGCAGCCACTTCATCAAGTGTCTCCATCCTGCGCATTTCCAGCGTGCTTACTTCTCCCATTCCGTATTTTGTCTCCTGCTGAATTTTTTCAAAGTTATAGGCATCCTGATCAAAAGGAAAAACACAGTTAATCTGTGCCATCTTTTCGTCAAGGCTCATTTCTTTGAGCAGAAGAGAGGCTCTTTCTTTGGCACCCAGTGTATGATCCCTATATGATTTCATTTAAATACGCTCCCCTTTCTCAAATAACTTCAGAACATGTAACAATCTTGCAACACTCCTTTCCAGATCTTTTCTGGTAATCCGTCTCTCCTGATAGGCCTGCAAAATCTGCCGGATCACCGGCGGGCCACCCGGCATCACGATATCATTTCCCGCTGCCACAGCATCGCCGCCATCTGCGACAATATCCATATCGCCCCAGTCAGTAACGACAACACCATCAAAGTTCCATTCTTCCCGTAAAATATGCGTACACAAATCTCGATTTCCAGCTGCAAGAACCCCATTAATTTTATTAAACGATGTCATAATAAAAGATACTCCGGCATCTCGAACCAACATTTCAAAAGGTTTCAGATAAAGTTCCCGCAATGCACGTTCCGTAAGGATGGAATCTACCGCATCGTACCGCTTCTTCGCACTTCCTCTTCGATACGTTTCCTGTTCATTCACGGCAAAATGTTTGGGGCAGACGCGGACAGGATGATTTTCCTGAACGCCCTTTGTAATCTGGACCGCACAGATTCCGGTCAGATAAGGATCCTCCGAAAAATATTCAAAATTTCGCCCGCAAAGCGGATTCCGGTGCAGATTGACTGCTGGTGCCAGCCATACGTCAACCGCTTTCTTTTCGCACTCTGCGCCAACCGCATTTCCAAACGCTTCCCACAGTTCTTTATTGAATGCGCAGGAAATCAGCATAGCCGTTGGCCAGGCCCCCGTTCCCACACCTGCCGGTCCATCTTTATAAAAAATGGAATGAATACCTTTTTCTGGCATAGCGGGGAGACATATCCTTTTGCTCCGACTGGATGATCGTTTTTGGTCAGTGGATTTCCCTGACCATCCAATATGGTTTCCGGCTGTTCCTGTTTGCTGAACGCTGCAAATGGAATTCCAGGTCCATACCCCACACACAATGCAGCCAGCTGTTCGATACTGAAATTTTTTACTTGTTCCATTTCATCCCGTAAAAGATCATATCTTTCCTGCTCTTTTAAACCATCGGTCTCTTCTTTTTTCTTTTCATGCATTCGGACCTTTTTTCGTCCTTCTCTTGCAGATAGTACCTGCAAATGCTCTACATTGCAGTTTTGTACGCAAAGACGATTCACACATTTTTTAATTACGTAATCTTCTCTTATCTGGATTTCTCCTGCAAAAATTGTCTCACGGGATGAATTTCCGATAAAAAACTGATATTTTCCCTTTTCCAGGATATATGATGCAGATGTCTCAACATATCCTGCCAGATCCTGCATGGATATTCGAATCGAAATATTCTGCTTCTCCCCCGGAGCAAGAAGTCTCGTTTTTGCAAAGCCTTTTAATTCTTTTTCCGGTTTTTCCGACTCTGTACCAGAACAGGACAAATAAAGCTGTATCGTTTCTTTTCCTGCATAATTTCCGGAATTTGTTACCTCCGTAATAAATTCCAGCTCTTCTTTTTCCTGTTTCATCTCTTTCGGAAGAATCGTAAACGATGTGTAAGACATTCCATATCCAAAGGGGTACAATACCTGTTTCCGAAAGGTATCAAAATAGCGATACCCCAGATAAATGTCTTCCTGATACACTGTTACCGGGCTTTTCGTATATCCTGTACTTCCATTTGCCTTTGCATCCAGTCCATAATTTTCGTAAGTTAAAATTTCATCTTCCTGTTCTTTATTCCAAGTGAAATTTTCTGCTGTCGGGTAGTCTTTGAAAGACTCTGCCATGGAAAAACTTAATTTGCCAGATGGATTCACAGCCCCCGTCAGAATATCAGCTAATGCTCCGCAGCCTTCTTCGCCCGGAATTCCCAGAAACACCACGGCCTTGATTGCGGAATAGGCGTTCACCCACTGCATATCGATCATTCCATTAATATTCAGTACAACGATCACATGTGGAAAAACACAGCACACCTGTTCCAGCAGTTCTTTTTCGGATTCGGTAAGTTCATAATCACCTTCGATGTGTCTGTCACATTCTTCCCCACCGGAATTCCTTCCCAGCACAAAAACAGCGGTATCGGTAAACTCCCTGGCTTTCTGCATCAGCTGCTCCGGAATGTGATACTCTGTCCACATCGGCTGATATTTTCCAAAGATCTCATACATAAAACCACAGTTCATATTTTCTACATTTGTGATATCAATACCGTCAATCACAAACTTTTCCGATTCGTTTTTTTGATGGCTGGTGTAAAATTGTTTTAACCCTGCTTCTGCACAGATTCCTCTTTTTTCACATTCACATAAGAGATTCTTGTTTGCAAGGGATTTGGATGCTCCCGAACCGTTTCCCGAAAAAATGGTTTCTATCTGTGCCCGTCCCAAAAAAGCCACCTTTTTTTCTTTTAATGGCAAGATCTGCTCTTCATTTTTCAAAAGAACAATTGATTCTTCCACAAGTTCCTGAAAAATACTTTTTTTCATCTCTTTTCCTTTCTTTCTGCTGATGTCTTCCTAAACAAGCCTCTTTTGTCTATTTACGCAATATAACATGGACTTCATGCATTTTTCCATCCTTGAAATCAGGCAGCACAAACCCATCTGCTTTGTCGGACATATCGCAAACTGCTCCATCTGTCTTAATTTCAAGCACTCCTTTTTCCAGATGATCTGGATTTTCGATGATTACATGATAATCAGCACCTCGAAAATGTCTGGTCACTTCTGCCTTTTCCCATTCTTTCGGCAGACACGGATCGATCCGCAGTCCATCGTAATCCCGTTTGATTCCGAGGATTCCTTCGTACAATCCCATCATGCACCACGCAGAAGTTCCCGTTGTCCAGGACTGGTAGGATCTTCCATAATATCCGGGATTAGTAGAATAACAGTTTGTAAAAACATATGGTTCTGCTCCGGATTGCATGGATGGATTTTTATCACTGTCCGGCATAATTTTTTCAGTGTTTCGAATGCTTTGCTTCCTCTCCCCACCTTGCAGTCCATCAGAATTTTAAACCCTGTAGCATGACAGTATACGCCACCATTTTCAAACAATCCTGGCAGCATGCCGGACATTCTCCCTACATTGGGCGAATACTTCTGATACGGCGGAAGATTTAACGGAAATCCAAAATCATGCTCCATGGAATCCACTGCTTTTAATATCTTTGGTAATTTCTCTGCATCTGCAACATCTCCTAAAACAGCCCATGTCTGCGCGTTCAGATAAATTTTGCTTCCTTCGCTGTTTTTGGAACCAATATTCTCCACATCACTTAACGCCCGCATGTACCACGCTCCATCCCATGCATATGCATTAATGCTGTTTCGTAAGATACGATATTCCTCTGCTATTTTTCCGGCATATACCTGATCGCCTTTTTTCTTCAGTAATGCTTCTAATTCCTTCAGTGCTAGGCAGACTGATGGGAAAGCATTACGGATTCCGCATATTCATCCGTTGTAACATTGAGTGCATCATTCCAGTCTGCAAAATAAATCCGCACCAGTCCATGCTTTCCTTTATCCTGCAGCAATCGATTCACAGCCGCTTTCACATGATCCAGAACAGCCGCCTTCCCTCCATCCTGCCATTCAATCTCCAGATCCAGGATAGAAAAGTCTCCCGTTTCTTTTATCAGCTGGCAGACAGCCCATATGATCCAGAACGGCTGATCGGAATACCGGGTATCATCATAAGGATACCACGTAAGAACTCCATGACCATCCCGAAACTGATGGCGAAGACATTCCAGAATCTCTTTTTTTGCTGTTTCCTGCCGATAGTTTAACAGGCCAACTGCAATCTGAAGATTATCGCGGACTCCTTTTTTCCCGACAATGCAAAAATCTACCTGTTTTTTCACCCAGTTATTCATCATGTGATTGATTTTTTCATCCGGCGTTTCCACGGTCAGCGAACGATATTTTTCCAGATAATGCGTTTCTGCTTTTTCAAGTTCCTTTTCCACAACTGCAGAATTGGAAAACTTTTCCGATACCGCCCTTGCCTCTTCAAGTGATTCACTGATTCCAAATACAAACTGTAATTCTTTTTCTTCTCCTGGCTGTAGCACAATTTTATGCTGCAGCACACCGCCCAGAATAAAAAGGGCCGCTTTGGAATTTGTACAGTCTTTTCCCTTTACGACAATGTCCGGTCTCTGGAAGAGCGCGCTTGCTGATGCATCCAGCCTTGTTATGGTACTGGTTGTCCCGCAAAATGCTTCCAGATTTCCATCATATGCGTATGCCGGCTCTGATGCTGCCAGAAATGCGTTGTATCTTTTGTGCGGTGCGAAAGGATGTGCGGATCTGCAATATACACCCTTTAACTTTTCATCATAATCTGTTTCTATACAACGATACATTTCATAATATCGCGGATAAGAAAAGCCCTCCAGATAAAAGCTGACTGCTGAAAATATGCTGAGATGGCGCTGTCTTTCCCCTGTATTTTTTATTTTCAAAGTCCACACTTCCTGGTATCCTTCTTCCGGTACAAACAGCTGCCAGGAACTTGCAATATTCTGATAAGAAGACTGGATTCTGGAAGATCCAATGCTGTGTACGCACTGATAATTTTCTACTTCCGTATTTAATGGACCTTCGCCAATATTCCAGCATTCTTTGCTTTTCTCGTCTCTTAGATAGATATATCTTGCATCGTCCTGATTCATCATACACATATCTGCTTTTTCACTGAGGTAATAGCTGCGCCCATGTCCTGTCTGGGAAATCTGCGCACAGTAATGATTTTCATTCCACAGATAATTATACCAGTATCTTGGTGTTCTGGTTTCTGTTATAATGCAGGAATTTCCATCTTCTGAAAATGTATAAGGTTTCTTTTTTTCATTGCATAATGTATCGCTCATTTTCAATTCTCCTTACTTTTAACCTACAGAGCCTGCCACTGGCAGTTTCTGTAAATTGAATGACAACTGCAAAGTCGGTACAGTCTTTCCTGTACCGACCTTGTAGTTTCTCCGTTTATTTTTTCTCTTTTCTCGCAAGTACTTCTTCCCGCATCTTTGGTAATTTTTCTTCCAGATCAAATCTGGTAAAAATCAGGAACATAGCCAGGTTTACAACCAGCGGAAGATAGTTGGAAAATCCATAAATCGAATATCGCATGGAAGCAGTTGCACTTTCCAGCGATGCCTGATATCCGCCAATGGCAAGAAATGCGGATAAGATAACAGATCCAAGGCCGCTTCCCACTTTACTTCCAAATCCTATGGCTCCGCCCGACATTGCAACTAATTTCTTTCCATATTTCCATTCGTTATAATCTACCGTCATTGCTGTTAATACGCCGTACAGACACATCAGTGGAATCTGGATAAAGCTCGCCACAAGGCTGGTTGCTGCATAAACCATAAAGTTTTCCGGAATAAAGCAGCGGATCAGGGATGGAATGGCAGCTCCCATTAACCCAAGCTGAATTGTTTTTGTAACACCCAGCTTCGAAATGATCGGCTTGGAAACCACAAATCCGATTACCGTTGCCAGCATACCTGCCGCTCCTATGACTGCAACAAGATTATCGTTGCCAAAAATCCATTTTGCATAGTATGTACCCGAGGCTGCTGCCACTGCAGCGGTAATATTGGTAATCAAATTGAACAGAAGGACGATCACCCAGTATTTATTCTGCAATAACATTTTTATAGCATCTTTAAATGGAACTGCTTCCTCTTCTTCTGTTTCTGCCGGTGCTGTTTCTGATGCGTTTTCCGATTCGCTTTCATAATCCGAAGCAAATTTTGCTTTTCTTCCATTGTTGTAGCAGATCAGGAAAAGTAATAAAACGCCAAGTGCAAGCGCAACACCATATTTGATCCATGCACTCTGTGTGCCACCCAGCATATTGGTTACCGGAATTGTGATAATAGCAATGATTGTTCCGGCACCGTAGTTTCCGACTGCACGGAACAGCCCCATATTGCTTCGCTCACTCTGGCTGTGGGTACGCACAATCATAACCGCTGAAAACGGTGTGGCAATCATAGTATAAATAACTGCTGTTAAAAGAAGATTGGTAACCAGTACATAAATCAATGCCGCTGTCTGTCCTGCCTGAATCGGGACCGTAAACATCATAATGATGATGACTGCTGCAGGAATCGCCATTTTCAGCATCCAGGAGTAATATTTCTTATTCCCACCTTTGGAGTGGTCAATCATATTTCCCACCAGAACGTCCGTCAGTGCATCTATAATCTTAGCGATCATCATCGCAATTCCGACTCCGCCTACCGCCATGCCGACTTTATCTGTATAAAAGTAAGTAAGCTGGCCAACCAGATTGGCCATCACGCCTAATGCTAACTGACCTCCCATATCAGCCATATAATCTGTTTTTCTCATAACTCTTCTTGCCCCGTCTGCATCATAGAGGACTTTTTGTTTCTTTTTTCCCATATCTTTTTCTCCCATCGTTTTTTACAGCCGCTGTTTTATACTTGTATTCTATCAAGTATTTTGTTTCTTTTATTACATATAGCAATTTAATATTATATATTTGGGCATTCTTTTTTTATTTTTAAATTATATTGAACACTTGGAAGATTGCCTGACAAAAGAAAACATACTCCTTTTTCTGTCTCTTTTCCTTCTATTCTTCCAATTTCATTTCCCGTCGGATCTAATGCTGTAAGAACGGCCTCCTTAGCTTTTACGTAGATTCTTCCTTCCAGCGTTTCGGCATATAATTTTCCCTGAAAGTGTACTGCTGTAAACGGAAAGCCCATCATCTGTGCACCTTCCTGATACGTTGTCTTGTCCATTCCCGTTGTTCCCATCGCAGTGATCACAAATTCCTCTGCCTGCTCCAGTTTTTCCTTTCCCACTGGAAGAAGTGCCAGCGTAATCCGCTCATTTTCTGACTGGATCTCAATTTTTTCAGACAGCCGCAGACTTTCTGCTGGGCTTCCACTGAAATATCCGCAATACGGTGTATGAATTGCGAACCGGGCATGTGCCGGATCAAACACCAGCTCTTTTGTATCAGAAATCAGTTTTCCATCTACCAGACCACATTCCTCCGAAAGTATCTTCCATTCTTTCATTGCCCGGTCAAGAATTGCAGCAAATTCACGATAATCTCCTGTGCCTGCGATTTTCTGAATTTCATCAAAGACAAGTGCCTGTGCTCCCAGATACACGCCTTCTCGTATCTCTTCTGCATTCTTTGCTGCCTGTTTCAGCCTGTTGTGGTCTTTATATTTCCGCCATGCGTCACGATACGGTGACCATGCATAATACACACCGTGTTCTGCCCCCGAGAGATCTGCCCCATTCAAAAATCCTGCGTTCACTGCAACAGCCGCGTCTCCCTGATAGGTATCCCCTCCGTCCAGGAATACATTTCGCATACATGTGATGTAAGGTAAAAAAGTAGTTGGCATTGCGTGCATTTTCGGCAGTGTTTTCAAATCGTTCTGTGTATATACGACATCTACACGGCTTTTAGCCGCCGATACCAGCCCTTTGAGAAATACAGATGCCATAAATCCCCACTGACAGATAACCGCCGGATCATTATATACATCAAAAACACTCCAGATTTCATCGTCCGGCTGATCGTCCGCCTTTTCCGACGTATGATAATTGTATAAAATCAGTCCGTCCCAGTCGTTCAAGCATGCATAGGCAACCGTGTGCACATATGCTGTCGAATGGAAAGGATGTTCCCCATATTCGTTCCACTCACTGAGCATGAAAGGCTTTCCTTTTACAATGGCAACGGAAGCAAGATTTAAAAGTGTTGTTGCCATAGAACCAACTCCTGTCTGCATGGTCAGCGGGTTCGTTGACACATATTCGGCCGGCCCTGCAACCAGATAGGTATTTGCCTCCTGGATCGGAAGCAGCGGGTGATTAAAATAGCTGTTATTTTCCATAAAATCCCCGTCGGTATGGCCATATACATCCGCTGCACCGGCAACCAGATTGCTTGTCACGATCGGAACTTTTACTCCAAGGGAATGAAGATAATCTTTCATATCCTGATAAAAATTACGATTCATCGTAATGCCAAATTCCATAAAATCAGCATAGCGGGCCGGACTTTCATTTTCTTCCCATTTTCCCAAAGGGTCGCATTCCGGCTGATAGAAATTACCTGCGGTTCCCTGCACAGTTCCTTTCTCAGGATCTTCTTCCTCGCCAAGCGCACATTTTCCTTCAAATGTCCATGCTTCTTTCAGACGCTCTCTTGTTCCATATTTCATCAAGAGGAAGCTGTTAAAACGATTTTGTACCTCATCCCGATATGGCTGCATCTCTTCCCGCTGATCCGTTTCCATCGTTCCTTTAATCGCAGAATCTTCATTATTGATCTGAACCGTGATCACCGCCGGATCGTCAATCAGCGCAAGACCTGTATAAGGATTCACATGACAGAGAATCTTTCTGGCATATTCTTTTTGCAGCTCTATCATCCGTTTATTGTACATGGGAAAACGTTTGATGCAGCTTCCCGCATTTCCTGGGTAGTCCAGTCCATCTCCTTCTACAAAATCTCTTGCAACGATAAGATCAATGTGAAGGTAAATACCCCGCTCTTTCAATTTTGCGACAAAATAGTCAAATCGATCCAGACCTTCCGGATGAAATTCTCTCCCGTTTCCTTTTTCATAATCTAAAAGTGGAGCTTCTTTACAGCTGGACCAGCTGCGTGGTTCTTCGCTGATTGGGGCATCTGCTGCATGGAGCCGAATCACATTCACGCCCAGGCTCGCAAAACGTTCCGCCAGTTTCTCTGCGGTTTCATGATCCGGGGTATTTGATCTTGCAGCCACATTAAACCCAAGAAATTTTGCCCTTACACCATCTTCAAAATAAAAATGGCCATTCCTTGTCGTTACAAATCCATGTTTTCCAGCTGGTGCATCCAAAAGATAAGAATAATCGAGAACACCTTTATTTGGATTCGTTTTATTAATTTTAATCGGTTGTCTCATACGTATGATCCGCCTTTCCTTTTTTCTAATCGCACTTTATCAAAAATGAAAGGAAAGATATTACATAAAAACATACAAAATTATATGTTTTCGTATTGTTATTTTTCTTTTTCCATTTTATACTTTAAATTTGGAAGTGAAGGAATCGTGAATTGCTTTGCAGAAACTTTCAAACGAAAATTTGATCCACTGCATCCCACAGATACCAGGAGAATATCATATGAATTATGTTACTTTTTGTAAAAATTACTATGCCGTTACAGGAATTCCTACGAATCTAATTACTGAAGCAGGAGCTATTTACTCTGCTTTATCAGAACAGCTCCACATCTCAACCGAGAGCCCTTATCCGCTTTATCCATCCGATTATAATCCCGAATTTCGTTTTGCATCTCCCGACATTGTATATGGCTCTGTCCAAATTGAAACTACTGGTGAATATATCATCTTAGGCCCGGTTTTTTCCGTTCCTGTGACAGATGAGCTCGTCCGCAGTTATATGCATGACTCTGCCACGCCCCTGAAGTACAAGGAAGTAATCGCTGAGGCTCTCGCCTCCATTCCCCGGTTATCACATATCCAATTTTGTCAGCATCTTGTTTTCCTGCATCAATGTGTGAACCACAAGGAAATCAGTGTGTTGAAATTATTGGGACAGCGTGCACCCAAGCAATTGCGGCAGAGCCAGCAGCATTTGAAATCCATTACAGAAAATATGGAAAATAAAAAGATGCATAACACTTACCAGTTTGAATGCGAACTTTTTCAGTTTGTTCAAAACGGAAATGTAAATGCTTTGCAGAATTTTTTGAAGAATAATACATTACAATTAGAAGAAGGCAGACTTGCAAAAACCCCGATTCGCCATGCCAAAAATCTTTTTATCGTGACAGCAATCAAAACCGCTGTTCTTGGTGCCATTCCGGGAGGAGTAGATATTGAAAAAACATATCAGCTTCTGGATCTTTATATTCAGGAATGCGAGGCACTGCAGTCACTGGAAAAAATCCAGGCACTGCAATACTCCATGATTCTGGATTTTTGTCAGCAGGCAGGTGAAACCAAAATCCCTGCTGGAATCTCAAGAGAAGTTTATACCTGTATGAATTTTATCCGTACACATACAAATGAATCCATCTCTGTGAATGATGTCTCGGATTCCATTCAGAAAAGTACTTCCTACACGATGAAAAAATTCAAAACTGAGCTCGGCTTTACCATAGGTGCTTTCATTACAAGATGTAAATTAGAAGAAGCTAAAATGCTTTTAACCTACAGTACAAAAAGTCTGGCTGAAATCAGCAGTTATCTCTGCTTTTCCAGCCAGCCTCATTTTCAGAGTTTATTCAAAAAACAGTATCATATGACTCCTTTAGAATATCGGAAAAAATCCGGTGTAATGGATACTATACGGCTTTAGTTTATCCTTTCCAGAGGCCCATTACAAAAAACTCACCTGCCGTTTTATCTTTTGTATGAAAACAGCAGATGAGGTTTTTGCTAAGAATGAACATCAGTGCAGATGATAAACCAGTTTCACAAACGCCGGATCATCATGGTTTACAATTTCACTGTGTCCGAGATCTTTGTAAAACAGAACATAAAAAAAGCTTTCAATCCTTGTTTCAACCCCTCTGAGTTCATCATACAATCTGTCGTTTTACCCCTTATTTTCTGACATTTCTGTGGAAATATACTTTTTTCTTCCTCCTTCATTGCGAATCTTTCCGGGAAATGCTATAATAGCCAAAGTTGAAAGCGCGAAATCCGAAGCATTTGCAAGCTGCTCCGGAAAAAAAGACCATCCCCCGGACAAAAAGAGAGGGGATATGTCCATCCTACGGGACATAAGAAAGGAGTTATTCTATGCCTTATGATGACGTACAAAAATTTTCAGAGGCAGCCGTAAACAAAGCAAAGCTGCTGAAAGAACACCCGGGGAAATACTTTCTCCGTGCAGTCATGGCCGGTTTCTTTATCGTGGTTGCCATGATTTTCTCCAACGTGGTAGGCAATACGTTCCAGAGTACAGATCCTGCCTGGGGAAAACTGCTTGGCGGTATTGTGTTTGCCATTGCGGTTCTGCTGATCGTTTTTATCGGTGCAGAGCTTTTCACCGGAAACAATCTTGTTATGGCTTTTGGGGCCTATGACAAAAAAGTCTCCTGGGCACAGGTTGGAAAAGTATGGCTGGTAAGCTACATCGGAAACTTTGTCGGATGCCTGATTCTCTCCGTAATTTTCGTACTGGCAGGTGCTTCCGGTACTGCCGATTATTACGCAGGATTTATTGGAAATAAACTTTCCATTCCTGCCGGAGAAATGTTTTTCCGTGCCATTCTCTGCAACTTCTTCGTCTGCCTTGCCGTTGCCTGCGGCATGAAATGCAAAAATGAAGTTGCCAAATTTTTCATGATTATACTTTGCATCACCGGATTCGTTGTTGCCGGTTTTGAACACTGCGTTGCCAATATGGCCACCTTTGTTACCGCTGCACTTCTGGTCCCAGGCGGCATTTCTCTGACTGCCGCATTGAAAAGTATGGTCATTGTAACTATAGGAAACGCAATAGGAGGCGGTGTGCTCCTTGCCTGGCCGCTTCGAATGATGAGTGCAGATAAATGACAAAATCTTTATACATTGCGGAAAAACCGAGCGTTGCTCAGGAGTTCGCAAAAGCGTTAAAACAGAATATGCAGCGCAGGGATGGATACTTAGAGTCGGATCAGTCCGTCGTAACCTGGTGCGTCGGTCACCTGGTTACGATGAGCTATCCGGAAAAATATGATCCTGCGTTAAAAAGGTGGAGTCTCGAGACCCTGCCTTTTTTGCCTGAAAACTTCAAATATGAAATTATCCCGGAAGTAAAAAAGCAGTTCACCATTGTGAGTAACCTGCTCCACCGGGAGGATATTGAAACCATTTATGTCTGTACCGACTCCGGGCGTGAGGGAGAATACATCTATCGTCTCGTCGCGCAGATGGCCGGTATCAAAGACAAGAAACAGAAGCGTGTCTGGATCGACTCGCAGACAGAAGAAGAAATCCTGCGCGGTATCCGCGAAGCGAAGGACGAAAGTGAATACGACAATCTTTCGGCATCCGCTTATCTCCGCGCCAAAGAAGATTACCTGATGGGCATTAACTTTTCCCGTCTTCTCTCGCTCAAATACGGAAGCGCTGTCGCATCGTATCTCGGCACTAAATATCAGTCTATTTCCGTCGGCCGTGTTATGACATGTGTGCTCGGCATGGTCGTACGCCGGGAGCGCGAAATCCGTAGCTTTGTGAAAACACCATTCTACCGTGTCATCGCCGGTCTTTCCTTAAATGGACGCAATTTTGAGGGGGAATGGCGCGCCGTAAAAGGCAGCCGCTACTTCAACTCTCCGCTTCTCTATAAGGAGAACGGCTTCCAGAAAAAAGAGGACGCACAGAAACTGATTGAGGAATTAAGCATGCAGAATCCTCTGATCCCGCATGTCCTGAAAATGGAGCGAAAAAAGGAAAATAAAAATGCGCCACTGCTTTACAACCTTGCGGAGCTGCAAAACGACTGTGCCCGCTTTTTCAAAATCAGTCCGGATGAAACGCTGAAAGTTGTTCAGGAGCTTTACGAGAAAAAGCTGGTTACCTATCCGCGAACCGATGCCCGTGTGCTTTCTTCTGCCGTTGCCAGGGAAATCAGCAAAAACCTGCGCGGCCTGCAGCAGTACGGTATCTGCAGCGGCCTTGCAAATGAAATTTCGCAGGGTGAAAGCTGGAAAAAGATTGGTTCCACCCGCTATACAAACGATAAACAGATTACCGATCACTATGCGATCATTCCGACCGGACAGGGCCTTAACAATCTGCGGAACCTCTCGGAACTCTCCGCAAAAGTTTATGAGACAATTGTCCGCCGTTTTCTCGGTATCTTCTATCCGCCGGCGGTCTATCAGAAAGTTGCTCTTGTCACCGAAATCGGCGGCGAGCAGTTTTTCTCCAACTTCCGCGTTCTCGTGCAGGAGGGCTATTTAAAAGCCATGCAGTATTCTTTCTTCCGTAAGAAAGAGGAGGACGACGAGGGCAGAAAGGAGGACGAGACGACTTGCGATCCCTCTTTTCTTGCAGCGCTGTCCCAGCTGCAGAAAGGCAGCGAGCTGAATCTTCTCGGCCTTTCTATCAAGGAAGGAGAAACCTCTCCGCCAAAACGCTACACCTCCGGTTCGATGATCCTTGCAATGGAAAATGCCGGACAGCTCATTGAAGACGAGGAGCTGCGCGAACAGATTAAGGGAAGCGGCATCGGAACGAGTGCGACGCGTGCTGAGATTCTGAAAAAGCTTGTCTTTATCAAATATCTTGCTCTGAACAAAAAGACGCAGGTTATCACCCCGACACAGCTTGGCGAAATGATCTACGACGTCGTACACCAGTCGATCCGCCCGCTTCTGAATCCGGAGCTGACAGCAAGCTGGGAAAAGGGACTTACCTATGTAGCGGAAGGCTCCATTACCTCCGAGGAATATATGGGAAAACTGGAAAACTTTGTGACACGCCACACGGTAAATGTGAAGCAGCTGCGGAATCAGTTCCAGCTAAAGAGCAGCTTTGATGCGTCCGCGCCGTATTACAAAAAAGCCTCCTCCACGCGCTCCCGTACCGGGAAACGTACCGCTGCAGAAGACTCCTCTGCAAAGTCCTATTCCACCGCCGGAAAAAAGGGCGCACAGAACTCCTGAAATGTGGTAAGATAAACAGGAACTAAAACAAGAAAGGATGAATCACGCATGAAAGATGCAACCATTTCTGAACTTTATGATTTAACCCAGACCATTGCCGCAAAAATCTTTGAAGGCAAAACGTATCCATGGGAAGTGCTTCCGCTCATTAAAGATTTTATTCTTGAACTCGGCGAAACACTCGATCCGGCAGAATACGAAAAACGCGGTGAAAATGTCTGGATCGCAAAAGATGCCGTGATCGCACCGACCGCTTCCATTAACGGCCCATGCATCATTGGAAAAGGCGCTGAGATCCGTCAGTGTGCCTTTATCCGCGGAAACGCCATCGTCGGCGAAGGCGCTGTCGTTGGAAACTCCACCGAACTGAAAAATGTCATTCTCTTTAATAAAGTACAGGTTCCGCATTACAACTATGTCGGCGACTCTGTTCTTGGATACAAAGCCCATATGGGTGCCGGTTCCATTACTTCCAATGTAAAATCCGATAAGAAGCTCGTTGTTGTCAAAGGCGCAGATGAACAGATCGAAACCGGACTGAAAAAATTCGGTGCGATGCTCGGCGATGAAGTCGAGGTCGGCTGTAACAGCGTATTGAACCCGGGAACGGTTGTCGGAAGAAATTCCAACATTTATCCACTCTCCTGTATTCGCGGTGTGATCCCGTCAGGTCATATTTTTAAGAATGCGAAAGAAATTGTCAAAAAAATCTGATAATTAAAAAAATTCTCTTTTATCGAGAGAAAACCAAACCGATTGATTTAAAAGACCGCCGGAAATTTTATCGTTTTCCGGTGGTCTTTGCAATTTTTTATCAAAATATGCTGGACGAATGACCAATTTTGTGAGACAATAACCATAGGTCTGTGAACAGGCTGGAAACAGTCCGTTCGAAAGACAAAAGCTCAAATAAGTACATATTTGAAAGGAGTTTAACAATGACTTATTCACACGAAGTAGAATGATGTGTCCGGTTGCCCAGGGCGTGCATCACGGTGCAGCTCCGATTCCGGAGGAAGCAAAATGGGTAAAAGCAAAAGAAATCAAAGACATTTCCGGATTCACTCACGGTATTGGCTGGTGCGCACCGCAGCAGGGTACCTGCAAACTGACTCTGAACGTAAAAGAGGGCGTTATCCAGGAAGCTCTCGTTGAGACCATCGGATGTTCAGGAATGACTCATTCTGCAGCTATGGCATCTGAGATTCTGCCAGGACTTACCATCCTTGAGGCACTGAATACTGACCTTGTGTGTGATGCTATCAATACTGCTATGAGAGAGCTCTTCCTGCAGATCGTTTACGGAAGAAGCCAGAGTGCATTCTCCGAGGACGGACTGGTTGTAGGCGCAGGCCTGGAAGACCTTGGTAAAGGACTTCGTTCCCAGGTTGGTACCATGTACGGAACTCTTGCAAAAGGACCTCGTTATCTGGAGATGACCGACGGTTATGTAACAGGTATCGCTCTGGATGCAGATGATGAGATTATCGGTTACAAATTCATCAACTTCGGAAAGATGATGGACTTCATCAAAGCCGGCGATGATGCAAACACAGCTTTCGAAAAAGCAAGCGGACAGTACGGACGTGTTGCTGATGCTGTTAAGATCGTTGACCCGAGAAAAGAGTAATCAGATAATTTAGGAGGATAGGAAAATGGCTTTATTTGAATCATATGAAAGAAGAGAGAAACAGATTCTGGCTAAGCTTGCTGAGTACGGAATCAACTCCATCGAAGAAGCTGCAGAAGTTACAAAAGCTGCTGGCCTTGATGTATACAAAATGATCGAAGGCATTCAGCCAATCTGCTTCGAGAATGCAAAATGGGCTTACACTGTAGGCGCAGCAATCGCAATCAAAAAAGGATGCCGCAAAGCTTCTGAAGCTGCTGCAGCAATCGGTGAGGGACTTCAGTCCTTCTGTATCCCGGGTTCTGTAGCAGATCAGCGTAAAGTTGGTCTTGGCCATGGTAACCTTGGTAAAATGCTTCTGGAAGAGGACACCGAGTGCTTCGCATTCCTGGCTGGACATGAGTCCTTCGCAGCTGCTGAGGGTGCTATCGGTATCGCTGAAAAAGCAAACAAAGTACGTCAGAAACCTCTGCGTGTTATCCTGAACGGTCTTGGAAAAGACGCTGCTCAGATCATCGCTCGTATCAACGGCTTTACTTATGTAGAGACTGAGTATGACTACTACACCGGAGAACTGAAAGAAGTATTCAGAAAAGC
This sequence comes from Blautia sp. AM47-4, assembly GCF_003479865.1. Classification (NCBI taxonomy): domain Bacteria; kingdom Bacillati; phylum Bacillota; class Clostridia; order Lachnospirales; family Lachnospiraceae; genus Blautia; species Blautia sp. AM47-4. The sequence continues at coordinate 8,474 of NZ_QUHY01000005.1, read as the reverse complement.
ATACTCCGATGGACCGCGTGCGAAAGTTAACTGCTACGGCGCTAACGACGTTCGCGAAGGCGTTGCTATCATGTGGAAAGAGAACGTTGACGTTTCCATCACCGGAAACTCCACCAACCCGACTCGTTTCCAGCATCCAGTTGCAGGTACCTACAAAAAAGAGCGTATCGAAGCTGGTAAAAAATACTTCTCCGTTGCTTCCGGCGGTGGTACAGGACGTACTCTTCACCCGGACAACATGGCAGCAGGTCCTGCTTCCTACGGTATGACCGATACTATGGGACGTATGCATTCTGACGCTCAGTTTGCAGGTTCTTCTTCTGTACCGGCTCACGTAGAAATGATGGGTCTGATCGGCGCAGGAAACAACCCAATGGTTGGTATGACTGTTGCTGTAGCTGTTGCTGTTGAAGAGGCAGCAAAAGCTGGCAAATTCTAAGATTAGCCAAACTTTGCGTAAATAAAATTATTTGAGCAAAAAAGAAGCGCCGCGGGAATTTTCCCGTATGGCGCTTCTTTTTTGCTGCTTTCGATATCCTGCAAAGTTGGGCGTGCAGATTGCAGGAACGATGTTTCAAACACATGCTATATTCTTTTGATCCATGCACAAAAAACGCCTCTGAACCCAAAACGTTTCAGAGGCGTTTTTTATATCATTCTAAGCATTATTTTGCAGCGATAAACTTCTTTGCAACCAGTGTCTCTGCACAAAGTACTGCTCCGCCTGCTGCGCCGCGGACCGTGTTGTGGGACAGACCTACGAATTTCCAGTCGTAGATGGAATCCTCTCTTAAACGGCCTACGTTGATTCCCATACCGTTCTCGTAGTTGACATCCAGTGTTACCTGCGGACGGTTATCTTCTGTCATGTAACGGATGAACTGTTTCGGTGCGCTTGGGAGGTTCAGTTCCTGCGGAAGGCCTTTGAAGTTCTCCAGTTTTTCGATCAGCTGCTCTTTCGTCGGTTTCTTGCGGAATTTTACGAAAACAGCTGCGGTGTGTCCGTTTAATACCGGAACACGGATACACTGACAGGTGATCTTCGGCTCAGTTGCTTTTACGATCACGCCGTTTTCAATTTTACCCCAGATACGAAGCGGCTCCTGCTCGCTCTTCTCTTCTTCTCCGCCGATGAACGGGATGATGTTTCCTTCCATCTCCGGCCAGTCTTTGAAGGTTTTTCCTGCTCCGGAAATTGCCTGGTATGTGGTTGCAACCACTTCATATGGCTCGAACTCTTTCCATGCCGTTAATACCGGTGCATAGCTCTGGATTGAGCAGTTCGGTTTTACAGCGATAAAGCCTCTCTTGGTTCCCAGACGTTTTTTCTGAAACTCGATAACATCGAAGTGCTCCGGGTTGATTTCCGGAACTACCATCGGAACATCCGGTGTCCAGCGGTGTGCGCTGTTGTTGGAAACAACCGGTGTCTCGGTCTTTGCATATGCTTCTTCAATCGCTTTGATCTCATCTTTCGACATATCAACAGCGGAAAATACAAAATCTACGGTAGATGCCACATGCTCTACATCATTTACATTCATCACAACGAGCTTTTTCACTGCTTCCGGCATTGGAGTATCCATTTTCCAGCGTCCGCCGACTGCTTCCTCATATGTTTTTCCGGCACTTCTCGGACTTGCTGCCAGGGTCACAACTTCAAACCACGGATGGTTCTCCAGCAGAGAAATAAATCTCTGTCCTACCATACCGGTTGCTCCTAAAATTCCTACTCTCAATTTCTGCTCCATTGGTTTCATCTCCTTGTTCTTCTGTGGCGTACATTTGTGCGTCTCATGTCATACTATACCAATTTTTTCAAAATTGCAACTGTTTTTTCAATTTTCCTGTAAATATTTTTTATTCTGCTCGATGACAGCCTGCATCGCATCTGCTCCCGGCGCGCCGATCGTGTTGCGTCGTTCTACGCAGTTCTTCATACTGATGGCATCATAAATATCATCCTCGAAGACCGGGCTGATCGCTTTGTACTCTTCGAGTTTCATATCATCAAGGGAGATTCCTTTGTCAATGCAGTACAGAACGAGACGGCCGACAATGCCATGTGCATCGCGGAACGGAACGCCTTTTCCAACAAGGTAATCAGCTGCGTCCGTTGCATTCGTGAAACCGTTCTTTGCACTGTTCTCCATGCGGTCTTTTTTGAAGTGCATGGTAGAAAGCATGCCATTGAACAGAGCCAGGCATCCTTTTACGGTGTCGATGGCATCGAAGGTCAGCTCTTTATCCTCCTGCATATCTTTGTTGTACGCCAGCGGGATTCCCTTCATAGTGGTGAGCATTGACATCAGAGCTGCGTAAACGCGGCCTGTTTTTCCTCGAACAAGCTCTGCGATATCCGGATTCTTTTTCTGCGGCATGATACTGCTTCCGGTGCTGTATGCGTCGTCGATGTCCACAAACTGATACTCATTGGTATTCCAGATGATGATCTCCTCGGAGAAGCGGGAAAGATGCATCATAATCGTAGAAAGAGCACTGAGGAGCTCAATGACATAGTCACGGTCGGATACGGAATCCATGCTGTTTAAGGTCGGGCCGTCAAAGCCGAGCAGCTCTGCTGTGTAAGCGCGGTCCAACGGATACGTCGTTCCAGCCAGCGCACCGGAACCGAGCGGACAGTAATTCATTCTCTTGTAGATGTCTGCAAGGCGGCCTCTGTCGCGGCGGAACATTTCAAAATATGCGCCCATGTGATGTGCCAGTGTGATCGGCTGTGCTTTCTGCAGATGGGTGAATCCCGGCATATAGGTGTGAATGTTCTCTTCCATGATTTTTTCGAGTGTTACCAGCACCTCTTTGACGAGTGCATCAATCTCGGTGATCTCATCGCGGACATAAAGTTTCATATCGAGGGCTACCTGGTCATTGCGGCTTCTTCCGGTGTGCAGCTTCTTTCCGGCGTCTCCGATGCGGTCGATCAGGTTTGCCTCCACGAAGCTGTGGATATCCTCATATTCGCTGGTGATTTCCAGTTTTCCGCTCTCTACATCGGCAAGAATCCCCTCCAGTCCTGCAAGAATCTGGTCTCTCTCCTCTTCTGTCAGGATGCCCTGTTTTGCCAGCATCTTTACATGTGCCATGCTGCCTTTGATGTCCTGTTTATAGAATTTCTGATCAAAGCTGATGGATGCATTAAAATTATACACTAACTTGTCGGTCTCTTTTGTGAACCGTCCGCCCCATAACTGTGCCATTTTCATTCCTCTTTTCCTGTAAGTTTTTTAAATTATCATGCATTATTATACAAGCATCCAACCTTCCTTTGCAAGTCAAATCACCTACTTTCCCGAATTTCGGCGTTTTGTGTAGTTTTTTTCCAGCCAGCCCAAGATGCCGTACAATCCTGCCGCAACGAGGCAGAGGATCAGGATGGACAGGATTACCCAGTCAAGTCTGAACAGATTTGCCCACCTTTTTGCGGCAGAGACGCTCGTCAGCCGCCCGATTTGCCGCTATCCAGAGCTCTTCAGAGACGATAGCAGGAATTTTCCCCGCATAGACGTACTGCCCGCCCGGCGGTGTAGGGAGCGTTTTTCCGGTGTTAAAATCGTAATGCTTCTTGTTCATGACTACGGTGCCTTTATTCATGGGATTCCGCACCATGCGGATAATGTCTGTTCCAGAGAATGGTTTTCCGGCGCGGCTGCGGACGCCCTCCGCTGCCAGAACCGCCGCAATTTTCCGTCCGCCGAGACCGTCTGCACAGAGTTCGTACATACGGTGCTTCACTGCGGCCTCCTCCGGGATGATCTCAATCGCTCCGCCTGCCGTCCGCCGGTAACCATAACTTTTTGAGGTCAGCACCGGCTTTCCATTATTCTGCTGCCGTTTCTGGTGCGCCAGATTCATCTTCTTGCTCAGCTCCCGGCTGTACTCCTCCGCCAGAATCGCCTTAATGCCGGTCAGAAGCGCGTCTTCCGGCGAATAGAATGTGTTTTCCAGATAAAAATACAGCCGCTTTCCGGCGCAGTTTAAGCGGTCTGCGAACAGATACCAGTCCCGCGTGTTCCGCATCAGGCGGTCCTGCGACTTGATTACGACGACATCAAACCGGTTCTGCTCGAGATCCTCGTACAGGCGGTTATATTCCCGTCTGCCCTTCCGGCTCGTACCGGAGCGGCTCTCCACGTAGGCATCCACAAGCCTCCATCCTCTTGCCCGGATTGCCTCTTCCGCCTCCGCCGCCTGTCTTACCAGCGCATCCTTCTGATTTTCCTCCTCGGTGCTGCACCTTGCATAATAAACCGCACGCAGCTTCTCCTCTTCCATCTCCTGTCTCACTTTCCAGATGCTTCTCTTTACTATATAGAAAAAAGGACCGGAAAGTTCCGACCCTCTTTTTGTAATTTCTTTTACGGATTGCACCGTCCGCACGGCTCATAGCCTTCGGCGATCAGGTCCTCGCGCGGTCCCTGATATGTCGCCTTGTTTTCATCCTTAATCGAGCTGACGCTGGAGCATGACGGCAGGTGGAATTTCATGCTGGATGTGTTCATGACATATTCCTGCTGATCCGTCATCGTTCCGCTGCTTTCGCTTAACGTGCTGTCTCCCGTTGCATAATTAATCGAGATGCCCGGCTGATTGTTGTATGCGAAGATATGGAAGGAAATGCCCTCGCCGTCATCTTCCATGGAAAGTGCCTCCATCTCCACACCGTCCGCTACAAGGTCGTCCCCGGTAAAAATTGGTGTAACGCGGTACAGCACATGGTTTCCGGTCTCTTTGACGTAGTCGGCAACCATGTTTTCAAACGGCAGCATGCCCTCGACGTTCAGATAACGTGTTCCAGTGATCAGATTCTTCTCGTTTGCATTCTCACCGGTCAGCTGGTATCCGATCAGATGGCAGCGGTTGTACAGATATTTACCTTCCACCTGATCGTATTTTACCGTATGCCAGCCCGTCGGCTTTACCTGGCCGATCGCGCCGCGCTTCTCCGTCGGCATCAGATCCTGGCCAATATTCGCCTCTGCCACGCCGCACCGTCCCAGGCTGTCCAGATCGCTGTAATGCTCGTACGACTCGGTCGTCTTTTCCTCATCGGTAAAATCCGGCTCATTTCCGTTTAAAACGACATACGGTTCACCGGAAAACTCCGGAACATCAAGAACTGAAACGGCCGTCGGTGCCTGATCGGTAATCTGGGATTCCGTCATCGTATAAGCGGCCGTAACCTCCGAACCGGAATCTGCTCTCTCCGTCGAGAGAAGATCCTGCGCCTCACAGCCGGTCAGTGTCAGAGCAAGAAGCGCCGCCAGCAGCAGAAGCTGTTTTCTTAGTTTTTTCATTTCTCATATACCTCTTTCGTTATTTTCTCATGGGAATAGCCTGCAAACTCCTCCTCGGACACTTTATTCCATTTGGAAAGATCCAGGTCGAATTTCCGGTCAGACGGATAATGCCGGTTCCACCAGAAAACGATGATTTTCTCTATCTTCGCTTCCACAGCCTGCAGTCCCGTATTCTCCACAAAGCAGTATTCTCCTTCGCCTGCCTGCTCCAGAAAATCTGCCGCCGCCTGAAGTGTTACCTTCCCACTCTCCTTCTGCTCCGCGAACAGCTTTTCCGAAGCCGGATTCATCCAGAGCGTTTTCCCCTCACACAGTTCGCAGATTTTTTCCGTTACCACGCGGTCCCGCGAAACGCGTCGTCCGCCAAACTGCATTCCTCTTCGTTCTTCCAGACATACGATTCCAATCATCTGTCATCCTCCCTTCTCTTGCGTGTGCATATCTGAACACCTGACTGCCGTAGATAATCAGATAGCCAAGCCCCTCTCTTGCCCCGATAAACTCTCCGATTACAACACCGACGAGGCACAGGCCGATGTTGACCTTCCACACGGCGAGCAGCCCCGGAAGCGACCACGGCAGCACGACGCGGAACAGCATATCCTTCTTCGTTCCGCCGAGTGTTGCAATCAGGCGGAGCATATCCGGCTCCACACCCTGAAAGCTGCTGTAAATGCTGATCACCGAGCCGAATATCGCAACGGAAATGCCGGCCGTGATGATCGTTTTCACGTTTGCCCCCATCCACACAATGAGAAGCGGGGCGAGCGCCGATTTCGGCAGGCTGTTCAGGACTACCAGGTACGGCTCCATCACCGCAGAAAAGCGCGGAAAGAGCCACAAAAGCACAGCGAACGCCATGCCAAGTGCCGAGACGAGCAGAAAGCTGATTCCCGTCTCATACACCGTGATCCCGATATGGCGCAGAAGGTTCTGCTCCGTCAGCAGGGTCACGAACGTTTTTCCCACCCGCACAGGGCTGGAAAAGATAAACGGATCGATCCATCTCAGATCCGCCGCCACCTCCCATAATACCAGAAAACTGACGAGAAGCAAAGCCCGAAACACCCGCACCTGCTCCCGTTCTCTTTTTTTCTGCCGGAGATACGCCCTCTGAAAGCTGCTCTCCGGCGTTTTTGCCTGCTCACGCATTTTCATTCAGCTCCTTCCAGATGGCATTGAAATACGTTTTAAATTCCGGCGCACTGCGCGCTTTCATCGGCGTGCGCTCCTCCATCGCAAACCGGATCGGAATCTTTTTTTTCACATATGCCGGCCGTGCCGCCAGAACAATCACACGGTCCGCCATGCTGATGGCCTCCGAAATATCGTGTGTCACGAGAATTGCTGTCTTTCCCTCTTTTTTGATGATCTTTCCGATATCATCACAGACGTTCAGCCTCGTCTGGTAGTCGAGAGCGGAGAACGGCTCGTCAAGCAGCAGAAGATCCGGCTCCATCGCCAGTGTACGGATCAGTGCCGCCCTCTGCCGCATACCGCCGGAAAGTTCGGACGGACGGGCATTGGAAAAGGATTTCAGGCCGTATGTCTCCATCATCTCCCCAACTTTTTCTTTCCGCTCGGGTGTCAGCGTGCGCGAAATCTCAAGGCCCAGCAGAACGTTGCTGTAGATGGTCCGCCATTCAAACAGGTGGTCTCTCTGCAGCATGTAGCCGATATGGAGATCCGCCTCCGTGATCGGCCGTCCGCGGCTCAGCAGAGTTCCCGCCTCCGGCTTTAAAAGACCGGAAATCAAGTTCAGGATCGTGCTCTTTCCGCAGCCGCTCGGTCCGACAAGAGCAACAAATTCCCCCGGTTTTACCGAAAAGGTCAGATCGCACAGCGCCGGTGTTTCTCCTTTCATGGTGTGATAGGACAGTGATATATGCTCTAATGACAGGATTTGATCATCCATTTTTTTGCATCCTCCTCTATCTATAAGATATCATATGCAGCTTGCATCCCAGCCGCGCTGAGGCTATAATAGAAAGGATTGAAAGATACCAGGAGGTTTGAAGATACATTATGGCCAATAAAAGAAATTACCAGAAGGAGCTGGATGCGAAGATTGCAGGACTTCACGGTGAAGTTCCGACCTTGCTGCTGCACAGCTGCTGTGCGCCGTGCAGCAGTTACGTGCTGGAATATCTGTCGCAGTATTTTTCCATTACGCTCTTTTACTATAATCCCAACATCTATCCGCCGACGGAGTACGAGCACCGCGTGGAGGAACAGCAGCGTCTGATCCACTCTCTTCCCGCGGTGCATCCGATTTCCTTCTGCCCCGGCCCGTACGATTCTGACCGGTTCTATAAACTGACACGTGGGATGGAAAATGTGCCGGAGGGCGGCGAGCGCTGTTTTGTCTGCTATGAAATGCGGCTCCGCGAAGCGGCCGAAATGGCAAAGCAGCTCAAACTCGACTATTTTACAACAACCCTCTCCATCAGCCCGCTGAAAAACGCGGAAAAGCTGAATGAAATCGGAGAACGGCTTGCCGCCGAATACGGGATCCCATATCTCAATTCAGATTTCAAGAAACGGGGCGGCTACCAGCGTTCCATCGAACTTTCCCATGAATACGGCCTTTACCGCCAGGACTACTGCGGCTGCGTCTTTTCCCGCCGGGAACGCGACGCACGGGTGGCAGCACAGGAAAATGGCAACAGCTGATGTGCTCTTTGAAGTGTCCGGCCAAAAGCTCCGTCAGGATATGCTGTACGAACTGATTTTCCTGAAACTTGTAACAGTAAACGCCCTTTGCAGCAGATCTTTTTCCTGCAAAGGCGTTCGTATTTCTGTCACATTTCTCATGATACCAGAAAACCCGCAGAACCTTACGTCCTGCGGGTTTCTAAAGAATAAGCCGAAAATCAGATTCGAACTGACGACCCCTTCATTACGAGTGAAGTGCTCTACCGGCTGAGCTATTTCGGCCTGTGACATTCATTTCCTGAATGACACAATCATTATTATACCGTATTTTTTTGAAATTGCAAGCATTTTTTTGAAATTTATGAATCTTTTTCTAAAATTTGTTCCGCCCCACTGATTTCCCGCCGTTTCCATCCCTGTTGTTTTCACCTCCCTGGCGCAAATTTTATGCATAAACTTTGTCCTTACTTTCAAAAATTAAGGAAAACCATCCCTTTTCCT
>NZ_QUHY01000049.1:0-11212 GCF_003479865.1 Blautia sp. AM47-4 | reverse complement strand
CCATTATTCTGTAAGGGATAATGGCGTGATCCGAAAGCTTGCTGCTTACGTGATTCTGGGAATCAACACGGAAGGAAAAAAAGAAGTTTTAACCATCAGTGTTGGCGATGCAAATTCCGGCTCATCTGACCACGCATTCCGCTAAGAGCTGATCAGTCTTTCCGGATGTAACTGAACGCGTTTCCGCTTCAGCTGATCAATAAGTTTTCAACGTGTTATAGTTCTTTCGTAGTCATCAAATGATTGCGAAAGGAGGCATAACTATGCAAGACTACAACACGATTATCGGCTCCATCCAGATGCGTTTGAATGGATGCCAGACCAGGTCAGTTATGGACCGTTACAAGATTGGCTCAGGTACATTAAATCTGATCATGAGCCGATACCATGCCAACGGAATCCCAATCGAGGAACTCCGAATGATGGCACCTAAGGAAGTTGAGAACCTTTTCTATCCGCAGAAAAATCTACAGAGGAAAGATGTCCCACTTCCAGATTTCCAGTATTACTATGACAGAATCCATGCACCAGGGAGCCGCATGAACATTTCGTTCTGTTGGCTGGATTATAAAGAAAAGAATCCTGATGGTTATGAGAAGTCACAGTTTTACGAATACTTCAACCGATTCATAGCAGAAAACTATGGTGGCCAGAAGGTATCCATGGCCGTAAACCGAATCCCGGGTGAAAAGATGTATATCGACTAGGTCGGTGATCAGCCGGAACTGTTAACAGATACCGAAACGGGCGAGATCAAAAAAGTCCATATCTTTGCGACCACTCTTGGAGTCAGCAGTCTGATCTATGCCGAAGCTTTTCCAAATGAGAAGCTCCCATGTTTTATAGAAGGCTGTGCCCATGCTGTTTCATTTTATGGTGCTGTTACGAAATACTTTGTGCCCGATAACCTGCGAACTGCTGTAACCAAGCACACAAAGGATGAACTTATCCTGCAGTCTACATTTGCAGATCTGGAAGATTTCTATGAAACTATAGTTCTTCCACCACCCGCTAGAAAGCCGAAAGGCAAGCCTACAGTTGAAAATCATGTACGTTATCTTGAAATACACCTGGTTGAGAAACTGAAAGAAAAGATATATGTATCCTTTGAAGACCTAAATGCTGAAATAAAAAAAAATAGTAGCAGTCCTCAATAAACGATCTTTTCAAGGCAAGGACTTCTCAAGACAGGATGCTTTCGAAAAGTATGACAAACCATGTATGAAACCACTGCCAGGCGGATGTTACACGGCTTGCGACTATAAAGCGGTCCTAAAAGTTCCCAACAACTACCACATCGAGTATGACGGCCACTACTACTCCGTATTGTACTCTTACTGTGGCAAGCCTGCAATCCTGAAGGCAACCGCTTCAGAGATCAGAATCTGTGATCTGTATAATCGGCTGATCTGTACACATAAGCGGTCTTATAGAGAGTTTCCGCTGTATATCACGGTAGATGAACATATGCCGCCAGAACACCTTTATTACAAAGAAGTCAATTCAAAGGATGGTAATTATTACCGCCGCTGGGCTTCTGCCATTGGTCCTGCGATGTCAGAACTGATTGACAGACTCCTTAAATCATCAAAACATGAAGAGCAGTCCTATAATGCCTGTGCAGGTATCCTGCATAAAGTAAAAACAATCCCGAAAGGTGCTGCTGAAGAAGTTGCCCGTAAATGTATAGAGATCAATTCCTGTAAGTATTTTACCTTCAAGCAGATGCTGAAAAAGATGGATGTGAAGGAACTCCCCGAGTATTCACCAGGAACACTGCCCAACCATGAAAATATCAGAGGAAAGGACTACTATAAGTAAGGGTGACGTACTATGGCATACAGATTAAAAGATTATCTTTATAACGATAAACTCACAAAGGAACAGAACATACTCATGGATCGGCTGTATAAACTTCGCATGTCCGGTATGGCTGAAGCATTTGAAAAGCAGCTGCTGGAACCAAACACAGGTCTCGAACCATTTGAAGTCCGCTTTGCTGCTATTGTAAATCAGGAGTGGGATCAGCGTGAGAGTAAAAAGTTTAAACGTCTCATGAAGAAAGCGACCCTGAAATATCCTGCAGCTGATCTTGACAGTTCAATCTATGATCCAGAACGTCAGCTGAATACACACGTCATAGAACTTCTGGCCAAGTGTGATTGGATCGATGAGCCGAATAACCTGCTGATGACCGGAGGGGCCGGTGCTGGGAAAACGCACATCGCCTGCGCCTTATGTATCACAGCAATGCATCAGAACCGTACTGTTAAATACATACGTGCGAACACACTCTTAAAGGAATCAGATCATGCCAGGCAGGAAGGTACTTACTTTGAGTATTCGAATGAAATGGCAGCTTATGATCTCATGGTGATAGATGATTTCGGCTTAATGGATCTGGACATCGAGAAATGCCGCGATTTATTTGAAATCATCGAGTCCAGAGACTGCCGCAAGGCAACTATTATAATCTCTCAGATTCCAGTATCCGGATGGTATCAACTTTTTGGGGATTCCACCTATGCGGATGCCTGCTTAAGCCGAATGACATCCAAGGCATATCGTCTTGAATTTCCTGGCAGGGATCGCAGAGTAAATAATGGTAACTAATAAACGTGCTGAGCTTTGCTCAGTTTAAAGCAGAATGGCGCTCCGTTCCTCTGGAACGGATGCGCAGTTCTTGCGGAATATGCAATGTGGATGCAATTATGAAAAATTGTCTGCTGTAGGACACATCAATCTAGGCCTTTTGCAATCTTTTGAGAAAGATGGCGGTGAGCAGTGCTTCTTGGATTTTATGGTGCGAAATTTTCAGTATGCTACGCACCACAGAAGGCGTATGCTTCCAAGTGTAGAAGACATCTTTGCAAATGAAGATAAAGACACATTGCCATATTCGGAAAGAGATGCGAAAGATGCTGTAATGCAGAGATTTTGGCTTGAGCAGGCAGGAAGAACTCAAAATGTGTTGAACGAATTGTCAAAACAATATGGTGTTCCAATTCCAGAAGGCTGTCATTCCATATTGGATTATATGGATTATGTTGACTACGGGCATGACCAGAGAAAAAGAAATGCATCGTGGCATGTCAGCTGTTTTTCCGATGCGGATAGAAAAAGAGTTAAAAAAGTACTAAAAGACTTCCGAGTAAAAAACTACACGATGCATGCCATGATAGATGATTGCATCGCAGACTTCGCATTATAAGGCGGGATATTTAGTAAGATATCTGGGGCCAGACCCTCTTTCGGCAACATAGGATAGGAGTGATCGGATGAGTGCAATTGAAGAATTACTTAATCAGATAATAATGCGCGGATGGGAATGGATTTGGAGTGTATCATGGTACTGGATACCAGCAGGACTAGGATTTGCATTTCGATTTGGATTATTGAAATACAAAATATGGGATTCAGAAATGCGAGTCAAAGTAATCTTAAGAGATATCGGAATTATTTTCGGACTAACAATATTGTGGTCGGGCTTGAATTCCTATGAATTAGATAGTAATACGGGAGTGATGGTTTTTATCTTGACTTTTGTCTACATTGTATATGGTTTGGCAGAAAGTTGTGAAGACACTGGAGGAAGTACAGAAAGCATATTACTGATTTTAAAAAGTGTTTTATTAACAATGCTCTCATTCCAAGAAATAGGTGGAACTATTTTTGGTGCAATAGTAACAAGTGGAATGGCTGTTATGGCATATAAGTTTTGGATTTGTAAAGAAAAGAAGACAGATTTGTTTGAAATAATCTTTTTATGCGCAGAAGCAGTTATTTTGTCTATCATCGGTGAAATATATGCTATACAAGGAATAGGGGTTTTTCTATTTGTATTTTTTGAGGAAACAGCAATATTCTTTTTTAATTATATTGTTAAGTACATAGCGTCTGTATTCTTTGGAGAGGCAGAGGAAAACTATTACTAAAAGTATGAAGTGGTGGAAAAGATGCATAGGAAAGGTGGATACTAATTGAAAGATTTTGTGAGTTTTATTAAGAATTATTCGACAAGAGATTTTATCTATTTTTTCTCAGAAATATCAATCGAACTATATAAGAATCAGCAAAATAAGTCAGAAGATGAATTAAAGTGTAGTATTACATTTCCATTGAATGCTATCTTACATGGATTTATACATCGGCAAGTGCAGGTAATGTTGTCAGCATGGGATATTCAAAATATGGCGTATGTCTCTATAGTCAGTGCAAATGATTACAGAAAAGAAATTATGACAAGAGAAAAGGCTGGTACGGTGGTAAATTTGTATAGAGGATATGAGAATGAGCATTCCAATAGCGAATATATCAAAGATGCAAAATTGCCTGATATATTTAAGTTTATGATGGGCATGACATATGAACAGTTTAAGTATCAGAATTTAGCATGGACATACCAGAGCTTTAGCCGAAATTATCATATTTTGCTTGGCTCAAGTAAAATTAGCAGGGATGAGATTGTAGATATAAATGAAATTACAGAAGAATTGTTTGGTATGAGTGCAGACGAGTTTATGACCAATGTACTTTATTTGTTGTGGTTATGCAGTGAGCGTCCCGATCCGTTAGGGGCAGAGGATGATTTATATAAGCACGGGGCAAACAGCATACTCACTAAAGAGAATTTGGAGAAAATTATTAATTATTATTCTGTTACATATGATGATGTAAGGAAGTCTCCAATACAGAAACAATTGTTTTATAGCAAACCTTTTGTGATTACTCAAAAGAACAAAGAGCCGATTATGGTCAGTATGTATTTGGTACAGATGCTCTTTGCAGATGGTTTATATTGGTTAATTCGAGATTATTATTATAAGAATGGTAAGGGAACCGGGTTCATTAATGCTTTTGGCAGAATGTTCGAAGAATATTTTATGGAACTGGCTGAGATTTACCTGACAGAAGATATGTGGCACAAAATCCCAGAACAAGACAAAAAGAGTGCGGATTTCTTTGTAGAATTTGAGGATGCGGTATTCTTGTTTGAATTGAAATCAGGACTGCTTGGAATAAAGGCAAAGCAACAGGCACCAGATGTTCAACAGATTGATACATTTTACAAAAGAAATATTTTAGAAGCACATGAACAACTTAAAATGTCTGAAAAGGAATATCAGGGACAAAAGCCGGTTATTAAAATTTTTTTGCTGTATGAGAGTATGACGAATACGCAAATAGTGATGTCTTCGATACCAGAGATATTTGTTGATGACAGCAGATGTTATATCATGACCATAGAAGACTTGGAGATGATGCTGGCTACATATAAGAACGGTAAAGAAAAGTTTGAAAAGGTAGTAAAAGCATTAGTTACTAATCAGAACAGCAATGCTCAGGTTACGAGTGTTTTACATGTCTTGAACGATTGTGATGCTGTTGGAGATATGCACTTTATTGAAGACAGAGACTATTTTATGAAAATAGCAAAAAGAATGGAAAAGGAGTTGGAGGTATAATGAAATTCCTTTAATACTGTGGTAAAATAGGATATATTAATTCGAAATACTGCGGAGGTAAATATGCTTGATAATAGTATAGGGTGTTATGGAAAATTGGTTTCAGAAGTATTGACAGCAATCTCTCAAGTTTATTGGGGAAGAATGTATAAATATATTAAAGATAACAATATCGATTATAAGGATGTGAATTGCTTTATTCTCAATCCTGAAAGTATGGCTGTTTATTTTAGTAAGACATTTATTGCCATAGAGTATTGTGGTAATCCATATGTAAAAAATATTGTGGAAAAATCTGAAAGAATGATTGTTGTCCGTGATTTCACAAAAGAAGATTTGACTTCAAAGCAAGTTATTGAAAAGATAATTGGCTTTACTTTTGATGGAACTAGCGGGATTACATTTCCATTATACTCTGATATATATGAAGATTTAATGGTTCCGACAAATGCAGGATTAGATAAGCTGATTGACTTAAAATGGAACTTTGCTGCTCAAAATAGTATGGTAAGTTTCAATTCACAGGGATTTGATATTGTAGAGGGACAATTTGTTAGACTAATTAATGGCATGTTTTTTGATGCAAAAGATGATGATTTAAAAACCAGAATTATAAAGTGGATTGATTTTATCCCTTGTCATTATAATGAGCCAGAAGAAGGAGAACTGGATGAGATTGGTTTTAGTTTGGAAGTATATGACAGATTATGGCAAGCTGACCTCTTTTATCAGTATCCGGAACCCGCAGATTTTAAATATGATAAGCTGCCTAAAATTAATAGGTTTATCGAGTTGTTTGGTAACTCTGAGAATTCGGAGCCAACTATTACCTCATTTTTAGCACAGCAAGAAAATCACTTTATTCTTAATATGGGATTTATGGGAACCGGAGTACATTCCCAAGTTAAGTGCGAGTGGCAGAGTGAGGAAAAAGACGAAATTATACCAGATTTTTTTGTTGTTAGAGCAAATGGATATGCGGATATTGTAGAGTTCAAATTACCAAAAGTTAAAAGAAATACTGTAGTTGGACGAAATAACCGTGAACAATTCAGTGCAGAGATTAATTCATACATCGCACAGACAAGAGTATATAGAAGTTATTTTGAAGATCCTAATAACAGAAGGTGGTTTGAGAAGAAATATGGATTTAAAGTATATAAACCCAAAAGATATTTGGTTGTAGGACGAAGAAATGATTTTGAATGCGATGAATGGATAGAAATTAAATCAGATTATACGGATGTGGAAATAGTTACGTATGATGACTTAGTTGACACAGTAGTTTCCCAATTCTATCAATAAAGAATTTAGCAAGGAGGATAAATGCCTAAAATAATATTACGATGCAACTACTTAAAGAATGCCCCACCTTCACATCTTGCCAATTACATGAACTACATCAGTACCCGTGAGGGTGTGGAGAAGGTAGACAGCACCAGCGCCTTACTGTACTGGTGCCGCATTCTTTTCTTTTTCAATCATTAAATCAAGATTAGAAAGATCCAGATCTTTAAATTCTACTCTTGTATTAGAACCTTCTTTGTGGATAATCATACTGGAAGCTATTTCTTCAAAATAACGCTCTTGTTCTTGAAGATACTCAACGGTCGGATGAAGAATATTCTGTCGAAGTCGTGAAGAATCTTCCTTAGATAAAATAATGGGACCTGTCATAACAGTATTGCGCATAATATTCTCCTTTCAATACCCTAATAAGTCAGCGGTCTGTTGTTCAAAATAATTTTTCACATACTGACTGTCCTTAATAAGGTCAATATACATGTATGTATTTACCGCATCAATATTCTTGCCCATCTCTTTAAATCCAATTTTTTTGTACCAGTCCACTTTTTCAGGTACTGCATTCAGGGTAATAAAACGAATTGGTAAAAATCAGTCCATTGCCGTGCTTCATTAATAATTTTTTCTAATGTTTTTGTCCCAATTTTATTCTTTTGATATTTTGTTCCTATTGCCAGATAATTTATATACAAACTGGGAAGAAATTCTCCAAAATCATCAATTTGATAATCAGATATTTCTGAAATACAATCATAAAAAGCGACATCCCGAAAGGTTATCATATAGTATCCCACTACGAGTGACTTATATTCAATTTCATATGCATAACACTGTTGCAGCAGTGTGGCAAAATAGGAATTTTCAACATACTCATTAATCGCAGGATTCCCACAATCAAAGTTATTAACCGCAGATGTCATCAATTTATATTGAAGCTCTGCCATATCTTCACCCTTTCTTTTGGTTTAATTAATAGTCTGTATTTTACCAAGACAGATCATTTGTGTTAAAATCCATAAAAATAATTAGAATTCTTACTTTTTTATGCTAATTTGGCATGCGTGATCAGCTTCACCTAAAAACACTATATCTTAAACTTCGGCACAAATATGCGTGGATTATTAGTGGCAATGTAAGACATTTCCATGCCTTTACCGGTAGTTTCTCTATTAGATATGGGGTAATCCCTATCCCCTATATCAAACCCTGCGTGCGTTATTAACGCATACAGATCTTCTCTTTATATTTCATACTTTATTAGAATACAAACGTACATTATACTAAATTCCCCAGTCCACACATTACTTTAAGTATATCACAAGTCAGCAAATAAATCATCTTTGTATAAAATTATTTTCGGAGAAATTATGAAAGAAAAATCGTTTGTAAAAAAATAAAATTATATGATATCACAATTAAGAACAATACGGACACTGGAAATGTAAAAATCAGGATTTTTACCCCTGATACTATTGACGAATGCGAATTAGAGCGGATGAAAGTAATGCAATTAAACGAAGTACAAAAATTAGTGCGGAGTCATATAAAGGAACAGTAACAATTTTGCTTTAATTTTCAGGTATGTCAGAGCGGCGAAATCAGTTGAAAGCGGCGGAGGAATACACATTGGGGTCAGACCCCATTAAAGATTACTAAAAAAGGGGAAGAAAGGATGTAGTTTTTAACTACATGACAACTATATACTATGATGCTATAATGGGATTAAAACAGGAAATGAGTTGGCATTGTACGATGAATCCGGTGGAATAGAAAATACAGGGATACGCCGACAGGTGATAAAGGAAATTACTGATTTTGCAAAAAAATATGATGTAAAAAAATTCTTCTCTTCGGATCAAGGCAAGAGGTGATTTTAAGCGTACGAGTGACATTGATTTAGCAGTGTCAGATGGAAAGTTTGATCGTTTTGCGCTTCATTAAAAATATGAAAAAAATATGAGACAGGAGGCGATTATAATGTACATATTCATACCATTTTTCTTTTTCATCTGGGGCGGTCTGACGGTGGCTTATTTTCATTTCGGATTTCAGCCAGAATGGCTTGCTACGATTCTGAATACGAGTTCCGCCGGCGACAGCGCAGCCAATGCTTTTATGCTCAGCACACGCGGTGGACTTTTTATCATCGGTGTCGGTGTTTTTTGCCTGATCTGGATTGTAGTTCGTCTTTGGCTTGGGATTGATAAATTCGAAGAACCTCAAGACTCTGGTTCTTTGCGCGAAGATATTGTGGAGATTTTTGACGCTTTGCTCACACCCATTCCCTCGTATGAAGAGGAGAAAGAAACAGATCCACTTAGCTTTGGTGCACTCTTCGATGAACTTTCCAGTACATCTTCCTCGGAGCCGGAATATCTGAGTGACAGTGATGGCAAAAGCGTTCGTATCACCGGCCGCGGTTCTGATGTTTTTTATCTGGAAAACGGTGATGTTGTCTATACTACAGACGGTCGTGATTTCTATACGACAGATGATGATGTGTATCATCACTATGAATGAAGCGGGCGTATTTGAAAGCAGTGGAGCAGTATGTTTGCCACATTGGGGTCTGCCCGTGCGTCCAGCAAAGGGTATATAGTCCGGTGGGTGGAAGCCCCATCAAATAAGCTGCTAACCACAGCATTTGAAGCGAGTCTTGAGTCTGCCGCGGCAACGCTGCAGGCTAAGCGTAGACAGCAAGGTAACAGGGATAGCTAGTGAGCACCGAAATCCCAAAAGAACCAGAGGGCCGACATCGTGGTCAGGATGGAAGGCAACATATGTACTTATCGTTACCTTATTTTACTTGACTTTGCAGACTATCTGATTTATTATACTCGTAAAGAAGTAACTTACGAGTTACTAACTCACGAGTATAATTATTGGAGGTGAGCAGATGAGTCAATTCTATTGCCGTGAGGATGAGCTGCGCAAACTGAATAAACGGTATGCAGGTGATAAGTTTGAGTGCATTGTCATCTACGGCAGACGGCGTGTTGGTAAAACGGCACTGATCAACGAGTTCTGCAAAGATAAGCCTACCATTTTCTTTTCTGCATTGAACACGACAGGAAAGGAAAATCTGGAAGCTCTCTCAAAGTCGATTATGAGTTTTGAGCGGCCGGATATGGAGTCTGCACCGGAGTTCAGGTCCTATGATGCAGCTTTGGATGAGCTGACAGCACTTTCAAAGGAAAAGAGGATTGTCTTTGTTATTGATGAGTATCCTTATCTTGCAAAAGCAAAACCAGCTATTTCAGCGATGCTGCAGCACATCATCGACCACAAATGGACAGAGTCCAAGATGTACCTGATTCTTTGCGGCTCCTCTATGAGCTTCATGGAGAGTCAGGTGCTTGGAAAGGAAAGTCCGTTGTATGGCAGACGTACTGGCCAGTTTAAGATTGAGCCGCTAGACTATAAAGAAACCGCTGTGTTCCACCCAAATCTGTCTGCAGAAGACAATTCCCTGATTTATGGGATCACGGGAGGAGTTCCCCACTATATCAATAAGTTGGATGTGCGAGATAGTGTGATGAAGCTCTGTTGGATAATTTCTTTGACCGCTCCAGCTATCTGTATGAGGAACCGGGGAACTTACTGAAGCAGGAACTCCGGGAGCCGGCCATTTATAATGCAATCATTAAAGCGATTGCAGAAGGTGCTTCCCGAATGAACGATATCAAGATGAAGGTCGGCGAGGAAAACTCGGTCGTATCGAAGTACCTGAAAACGCTGATCGACCTTGGCATTGCGAAGAAAGAAACACCGATTACAGAAGAACCGGGTAAGAAAACCATCTATCTGCTGGCTGATAACTTCTTCCGTTTCTGGTATCGGTTTGTGCCAATCAATATGAGTGCCATTGACTCTGGCAGAATTGCAAAGACCTATCCACACGCTGTAAAGCAGTATCTTCCTGATTACATGGGTCTAATTTATGAGAAGATGTGTCAGGATTACCTGCTCTATTATTCGGATAGCCTTCCTATTGAGCTGAGTGAAATCGGCCAGTGGTGGGGGACAGACCCGAAGAAGAAAAAGCAGATACAGATTGATATCGTCGGAACTCCTGTTGAGGGCAAAGACTATATCATCGGTTCATGCAAATACCGGAATGAGAAAATCGGTGTGGATGAACTCGATTTGATTCGGGATTATGCCTCAGTTTTTGGAAAGGGCAACAACTATCACTACTATATCTTCTCGAAAGGCGGATTCACAGATGGACTTCTTCAGGCACAAGAGCGAGGTGAAGTTCGGCTGATAACGCTGGAAGACCTTTACAAGTAAAAATTCTAATCAACCCTGCTGGTGAAAGCTGGCAGGGTATTTTTAGTTTGCGCGCCATGGGCGCGCTCTAACGGGTGAAAGTCCCGAACACGCCTAGGCGACAAGGAAGTGTATAGCTGAACAGCAAGGGTGTCTATCGTAAGGTAGAA
>NZ_QUHY01000048.1:0-11274 GCF_003479865.1 Blautia sp. AM47-4 | reverse complement strand
GCTTCGCTCGACTTGCATGTGTTAAGCACGCCGCCAGCGTTCATCCTGAGCCAGGATCAAACTCTCTGATAAAATGTTTGTTCCAAGTTCAAAATCAACATACTAGCTAATTTATCCCTTTTACTGTTTTAAAGGATCTTTCGATCGTTTTGAATTACTTATTCAGAACTTTCGAGGATGTGTTTCACTGTTTAATTATCAAGGATCTCTGCCGTTCCGACTCGGATCAGCTCGTTTATTTTATCACAGAGCTTTTCATTTGTCAAGAACTTTTTTAATTTATTTTTTGAAGCTCTTTCGAACTTCCTGAGAACGTTTTGTTCTCTGCCGTTCTCTCGATCAGCAACTCGTTTATTCTATCAAACTCATTTGCTTTTGTCAAGAACTTTTTTCAAGTTTTTTTGAAGTAGTTTTGCAACCCGCGGCAGCCACCCGGCTCCGAACTAGGTTTTTCTGTTTCAAAAGAACTCATTCACTGTAGCTCTCGCTGACAGCTTAGTTATAATAACACCCCCGAAAGCAAAAGTCAACACCTTTTTTCGAATTTTCTTATTTTTAGAAAAATACGGTCAATTCTGCATATTCAGTATTTTATCTGACTATTTCTTTTTTTACTCCATCATCAAAATCTTTTTCGGCTGATATCGTACAATCTGGTATACCATAACCATAGAAGAAGCCAGCACAACCCCCATTCCACAAAGATACAATATTATAATCTGCTGTGTCTTAATTGCAGCCTGCACACCGTTCGAAAGATCTACAGCTATTTTTATCACATTCGCCAAAGGATAAGAAAAAATTACCCCCGCTGTAATTGCCAGCAATACCGGGCAAAAAGATTCCATCAACATCTGCAGCATAATCCGCATCTTTGTTTCTCCAACAGAAAGAAGAATGCCAATCTCAAACATGCGATCCCGCAAATTCATAAGAATCAAAAAACTTAATGTGATAGTTCCAAGGATTACGGAAACTATCACCATGAGATTCGAAATCCCTGCCAGGCTCTTCAGGCTGTCGGCCACCGCTTTATAAGCTGAAACATTTACCGTATAGTCCATATCATATTCTTCTTTGATATATTCCGGCATTTTTTTCGCATCTTCAGCAAACGCTCTTCCTTCTTCCGGGTCCTTCAACTGCAATGTAATTTCTTTTACATTATCATTTTCATTCATCTCATAAACTGGTGTATCCAGGGTATAGATAGCATTTGCTGGGTTATTATATACCACATTTCCACTGTAAGCTGCCTCGTTCGTACTGTAAATACCACTGATTTTAAATGTATACCGCTCCTTTGTGTATGGTGAAAGAACAGCTATGGTATCTCCTATTCCCAGTCCATTCCGTTCCGCAATCCCATCACTGACTACCGCTTCTTCTGCATTCTGCGGTACATGTCCCGAAATCAGTGTAACTACAGAAGAAACAGAACTAAAATACTCGACAGGATCAGATGATCCCTCCACATAAATATTTTCTGTTCCATTTTCTTCCTGTCCGTCCATAATTTCAGCTGTAAAGTTATCCGCCAGAGCAGCTGTCACCGTATTACAGCTGCCAAACCGAATTCTTTCATCAGCGCAGAGTTCCAAATATTTTTGATGTGAAATCGAATTCACACCGCGCGGCTCTTCACTGTATATCTGACGCTCATTCGATACAAGCACGCTTCCTCCGATGCTCGTCCGAATCTCCCATATCCGTTCCCGACTTGCCGCGCGGATACATAAGCCAAACAGGATCAGGATGGATAAAATCAGGAAACTTAAAAACATCAGAATTGTATTTTTTTTATGATAAGAAATACTGCGAAATGCTCTTTTGATCCAGTTCATAAAAACTTTCCCTCCCCCTCATGTTTAATCCTGCAATTTTTTCTTTTCCAGCCGTACCACCACATCTGCCTCCGCGGCAAATGCTTCCGAATGTGTAACTGCTATTACACATTTCTTATCTTCATGAGCCAGCTCTTTGAAAATTTTCACAATGCCAGCCGCCGTATCAACGTCCAGATTTCCCGTCGGCTCATCCGCAAGAATCACCTCTGCATTTGTCGAAATCGCACGCGCAATCGCTACGCGCTGCTGTTCGCCTCCTGAAAGTTTATTGATATTGCGGTTCATCTGATCTTCTGTAATTCCCATTCGTGTCAGAAGTTCCCGCGCCCGTTCTTTTTTGTTTTTAATCGGATTTGACGTAATTTCCATTGCCGCCAGCACATTCTCCAGCGGGGTCAGATAAGGCAGCAGATTATACGCCTGAAACACAATTCCAATCTTGCTGTTTCGATATCTTGTATAGCCAATTTCCCGGATATCTTTTCCTTCAAAGCACACGCAGCCGCTCTTAGGTTCTTCCAGCGCACCCGCCAAAGTCAGCGTCGTTGTTTTCCCCGATCCAGAAGGACCAACAATCGTGTAAAGAGTACCCTTCTCAAATGAATAGCTGGCTTTATCCAAAATATCAATTCTCTTTCCGCCGCTCTCGTAAAAATAGCTTACCTCTTTTAATTCCAGTTCTGCCATATTGTTCCTTTCTACTATAATCTAGTCGCCTCTACATTTTTCCAGTTCTCACTTCCGTAAGAAACCCATCTTTTACCAAATATACTTTATCAAATTTTTCCAGTTTATCATAATGATGTGTAATAAAAATCACAGATTTTTCCGGCATTTCTTCTGTTATAATTTTATAAAGATATTCATTGGCTTCTACATCAAATCCACTGGACGCTTCATCAAAAAGCATAACCGGCGCATCTTTCAATAGTGCCCGTGCAACCACAAGCTTTTGTCTTTCTCCTCCTGAAAGAAATGCTCCATCATCTCCTATTTGTGTTTTTTCTTTTTCTGGAAAACGTTGCAAGTATTTTTTCACGCCACTTTTCCTTAGTACCTCATTCAGTTTTTGTCTGTCTGCTTTCCCCTCCAAATCTATATTCTGCACAATGTCCCCCAAAAACAACGCTGATTTCTGACTCACAACAGAAAAAAGGCTTCGGTATTCTGATAATTTTAGCACTTTTATATTTTCACCATTACATAAAATTTCTCCTTCTTCCGGTTCATAAAATCGTAATAGTAATTCCAAAATTGTTGATTTTCCACTTCCATTTTTTCCAATAATAGCCACTTTTTCTCCCGGCTCAAGTTTAAAAGATACTTTCTTTAACACTTCCCTATCCTTTGTATACTGAAATCTCACATTTTTAAATTCTAATATTGGCGAAATCTCTTTTTCCACTCTTTTACTTCCACTTCGTTCCTCTTCCATATTCAAAAATGTATAAAGTCGTTCAGCGGACGGTTTGACACTTGCAAAATGCATACGCAGATCAATTAAACTATTTACCGGTCTTGTAACATAACTAGAATAAGAAACAAAAGCAAAAACTGAACCTATGGAAATTTTTCCCACGAACACCAAATATCCACCAACTAAATAAATAAGAATTGTTACACCCCACTCTAAAACAGCATCCCCAAAAATATTCCATGTCTCAATCATGGTTCCTTTCATTTCAACCGCTAACGATTTACAAATCTGTTTTAAAAATTCGCATTTTCTTAATTCATATAGATTCCACAATTTAATTTCTTCCACAGTATTAATTGTATCGCCAAGCCATCCTCCAAATTGTTGCTCAACTTGAATATACATTTTCATGTTTTTCTCACGCTTTTTAGCAAGACATTTTACTAACACGTATTTCACTGGAATTACTATCACTACAATGCATAACAGTTCAGGACTCAACAGCATAAGTCCAGCAAGTCCACTAATTACACGAAAAACATACGAAAAGCTCATCACTACATATCTATCTGTCATAGACGCAACCTGAGATACATCGCATTGTAACATTTGCACTATTTCCATACTATTTTTCATTTGAAAATAATGTTTTTTTAAATGCAATAATTTTCGAAATACATTGCAATACAAGTTCTTATAGAATGAATTATGTATTTCTGCAAAAGTTTTTGCCTGCACAACTTCAATCATTAAATATACCAGCACACAAACAAATAAACCGGCTACTCCATTAACAATTTGGGGCATATTTTTTTCGAGTATTCCGATGTCTGTGATCTGTTTTATCAATAATGGTTGCAGAAATACAGTTACTGTAGAAACAATAGTGCTTATACTCAAAATACCTATTTCTTTTTTATATTTGAGTAACTCTTTTAAAAAATATAAACATTTATTATTCTCTATTATTTTCTTCATTGTTCACAAATATAATATTTTTAATCCTTTAAGCAAACACTGATTCCTATTAGTCCAACCATACACACCCCAAGAAATATGTCCATCCAGACTATTTTCCCACTTTGCTTTTCTCCACTCGAAGGAGCCTTAAAAAATACTTTTTCAAAGCCTGTATCATTTTTATCAAAATATTTTTGTCCTATAACCTCTTCTTTCGTTTCATTCTCCTTCTTCTCAAGCCAATACTGGATCGAAATTTCCTGCATTTCTTCACCACCATATTCGGCTCTTTGATTATCTTTTGCAAGTTCTTCCGCTATTTTTCCGCCAAAAATCTTCATCGCACTATCTTGACTTTCTTCATAGGGTTTTCCAGCTCCCAAAAATAAAAATTGTCCTACTTTCTCCACGCTATCTGGAATCCGTATTTTTGACAAAGAAGAGCAATACATAAAGGCATTATCACCAATGCTCTCTAAACCATCATAAAAATAAATCTGTGTGATTCTAGTTCCCTGAAATGCGCTTTTTCCTACCTTTTTTAGTGTTTTTGGCATTACAATGCTGATAAACCCAGCAGTTGTATCACTGTACTGACCATCTTCCGCAAAGGCAGATTCCCCGATTTCAACAATGCCTTCGGATATCTGCACTGCCCGAAGATCCGTTTTTCTCAAAAAGCAGGAATCTCCGATTCTCGTCACTTCTTTCCCACCTACTTCTTTCGGTGTGACAATCACGCTTTCCGTCCCGATATAGTTTCGTAAAGTTACAGTTTCATCTTCTTCCACGCTATACTGGTAATCTCCCTCTTGGAGCCAGTCTGCCTGTAGCGAAACCTGTGTCGTTCCAGATTCCACTGCAAAAACGTCTTCCCGCCATACCAGCACCAGAACCATCGCTACGATCATTATCATTCTTTTTTTCTTCATGAACACCTACTTTCTGTCCAGCAATATAGATGCCGGGCTTTCTCTAGTTATTTTGCCGACTTGCAGAATTAATATCAAAAGGAAAAGATCTAAAATACCAAGAATCATCCCCGTCATGATTTTCCAGTTCCACTCAATGGACAAATCCGTATCAACAGTTACTCCCGTTGATTCATACGCAGCTATTTCGCTTGTCGGGAGCGCGTTTTTAATATTTCCCGACAGATCTTCATTTTCCTGCTCCACTTTCTCAGCCTGATTCGAAATCATCCGATCTGCGAAATACTCTGCTGTTGGTGTCGCACACAGCGCCGCAAAAACCAGGGCAATCAAAACCGGAACCAAATTCTCCAAAACGAACTGTCCTAAAATCCTTTTTCTGTGTTCCCCCATCGAAAGTAAAATTCCAATCTCACGTTTTCGCCCTTTGACTGACAGGCTGGTCAGAATGCCGAACAGTAAAATTCCGGCAGTCACAAATCCTACGATCATATATCCTATCAGACGATTCAATTTTTCAACAGGTTTCGCAACCATCTCATACCATTCCTTGTTTCGAATCAACTGATAGGACCATTCTCCAGATTCCAAATCCTGCTGTGATATTACCATTGGCTTTACGCTGGAACGTATTCCATTTTCATCGGTCTGTACAACATCATCCACACTTCCTATTTTTATTTTGTTTTTTGTTTCTTCTATGAATGGTTCAACTGATTTTGTATCTTTCAAATAGACCGTAACTGTATTAAATCCCACATTTTGAATTTTTAATGCTTTCATAGAATACTCGCAGAAAATATCCAGTGGAATAAAAATTAAATTATTGTGCCAGTCATTCACAACGGAATCGGACTGATAAACCTCTGGAGTTCTGTAAATGCCTCGAATTTTGAAACTAATTTCTTCCGGGGCACTTACTTTATAGTATTCGATCGTTCCCTGCTCCATTTTATATTTAACAGTATCGCCCACATGGAGATGATTTTTTTCGGCGTATTTTTCTCCTACCACAGCTTCGTATTTGCCCCGTTCTCCGTAGCTCAGTCCGCTTCCTTCCACAATCCTGTAACCCTTTGCCAGAAAATAGGTATCGTATGCGCAGTCCAGTGTTCCAACAGCCGTCATCGTATACATGCCTGAATCTTTCAGATAACCTTTTAGGCGCTGTTGTGTCTCCTCGCTGATATATGTTTCCGTATCCACCGGATCAAGCCAATATGTTCCCGCTTCCATGGTGTACCCCTGAACATAATTGCTGTCAATGAACTTTTCTACGATTGCGGACGGGATCGCATATACAGTACATGATTTTCCAGCTTCTCCCTCGGCCGGCCCGCGCAGAGTAATAGAGTTGGCCAATGTTTCCTGTGCTCTTTTCACTTTATTTCCACTTGCAATTCCAATCATCAGCATAGAAAATATCGCCAGGAAAAGTACTAAAAACAGTATGATATACATCAATGTTTTCGCAGGAGTACTTCTTAATTTTCTGCTCGCTCTTTTCAACATATTCTTTCTTCCCCCTATATATTTCAAAATGCGACAAGCTTATGTTTAATTTTCAAGTGTCCAAATAATCCTATCGCTCAATTTTTCTATTTGAGAATCACTTTTAATATCAACAACTGATATTTTTTTCAAATGCTCAAAATCCCTTTCCTTGTCAATTAATTTTAAAAAACACATCTTTTTTTGTTCAAAACTCGCATCCATATCAATTGCAAATTCTGATATTCCAATATCATTAATTGTAATATCATATCTTTTTTGAACCTCATCTTTAACATGACTAATAAACGCTTCTTCATAGCGCATATATGGTAGCATCAAAACACTATAATCTGGTTCTATTGCACACATAAACAATTGTGTAGTAATGCCAAAATCATTAGAATATTGTGGATTAAACGAGAGACATGCTCCTGGTATCCCAACAATTACAATATCATAATCTTGTTCTAACCGCTTTACAGCCGCATTTATATTTATAATTATCTCTTCATTCCTATTTTTCCCATTTAAATATTTCTTTTCAAAGCAAAATGTATCTTTCCCAATTAATCCATTTAATCCAGAAACAATTGCTGCAACTTTATATCCTTTTTGTTTCAAACATTTTTGCAGTTCTAATTCCATTTTCAATTTTCCACTATTTTGTGTCAAACCCAAAACGCAAATAACCGGAATATTTATCTTTCTTACTCTTAAATCGTCACACTTTTTTTGAATTTTTAATTTTTTAGCAACAACGACATTTTCATAATGCTGATCTATCTCTAAACTGTTCCTGATATTATTAATAGAAACTATCGTTATGGATTTCTGCTTTGCTGTTTTCACCACGCTCTTTATATATTCAGGCGATGCATCGTGCCAACTTTCAAGAAGAATTAACACTTCACATTCTTTTATAATATTACCTATTCCCTCCTCTATTATTATCTCACTACCATCACAACGTTGAATTTTTTTCCCGCAAAGTCCCCATGCTTTTATTGAAGCAATATGCATAATTTCACCATATCTACATTCATGTATGTTCTCAAATAGTGTTATACTTTCTTGATCTACCGGAAATATACCTACTCTTTTTAACATTTTCATTCATACTCCTCAAATTTATAACCAAGTTCTTTTAAAGTACAGTAATTTTTCATTGCCTCTTCAAATCCCCCTCTAACCTTCCAGCAATGTTTTTCTATTTCTTTATTTGAAATATTTTTAGTGTCATCTGCACATGCTATACAAATTGTGCAATGTTGATATGCCCAACAATCCTTACACCGGTCTTGCGAATATCGTTCTATATTTAGCAAATTTAACACTTTGTTTTTATCTATTCCTTTTTTTATATCACCTATTTTGGAAACTTCTGATATTTCACTCACTCGCTCACACGGATATATATTTCCTTCTGCTGTTACAAAAATTTTTTTCGCGCCTGGAATACAGGGACCACTATGATGATTTACCTTTGAAATCTCTTCTTGCATTTTTTCCTCATGTTGTTTAATTTCTCTCATTTCATTATCAAATTCTTCTTTTACTGCTCTAGCCACAAATTTTTCATTAATTCGTTTTAATTTTGAAAGAAAACATTTAAAATATTCATATTCCTGTTCTTCAACAAATTCTCCGCTAAATTCACATTGTTTATCCGTATAATTATCATTCAAAACAGATATTCTACTCAAATTTTTCGAAATCAGCCTATCTTTATCCAAAAACTCATATATTGTTCTTAACTCATTTTGGGGATCTAACACTGTGTTGAAAGACACATTTTTTTTATAATATTTTCTGTCCATACTATATATCATTTTCATGCTATCTCTCAATTTTTCAAATGATCCTCTATTACTTCCTGCAAATATTCTATTTTTATCGTGCACTTCTTTAGGCCCATCCAAACTAAACATAATTTGTATATTATTTTTAATAAAATACTGAACAATTTCTGGTGTAAACAACGTTCCATTAGTGGTCAAATTAAAATGTACCGTTCTTTGGCAATATTCTCTCTTCACATACTCAACTACTTCTTTTATCAATCTGAACATTAATAATGGCTCTCCGCCATAAAATGATATATATATGTCTTCGCTAGACATCGAATGCCCATACAAATAATCTACTGCTTCTTTTGCAGTTTCCCAGCTCATTTCTTTTTGACTATGATTTCTATTTTTGTAATCACCAGAATAAACACAATAACTGCAACGCAAATTACATTTTTGTGTCACTTGCAAAACTAACTGATTCATTCTATTTTCTAAATAAGATTCTAAAAAGTCCGTAGCAAAATGTTTTACCTCTTCTACCCGCGTTCTTTTCAAATATCCTTCATTTATTAGCTTTTCTATTTCTCTTTCCGCTTTTTCATCCCAAATATTGTTTTCCAAAAAATTATATGTTTCGAAAGACACCTGAATAATTTTATCAGTATTCACATCATATACATAATATTCTTTTGCAGTTTTGAAACAATGAATAAATGGTTTATGCATGTTCTTTTCCTCTTGTTTTATATGCTATTTCTTTGTTAATCAATTTTATTATGTCATCAAATGTATCAAATTTTCCAGCCACAATATCTTTTTCCTTAAAATGAATATCAAATTCTTTTTCTAACTCCACATATACATTTATCAAATCTCTTGCGCTGAATTTTAGATCATTTCCTAAAAGCTTTTGATTTTTCCAGTCTTTTTTCTGTTCTAAATTTCTATATTTCTTTAATATATCTTTCACTTTTTCTTCTATCATTTCTATTCTCTTTCATCAAATCTACTATTGTCAGCATTTTTACTCTACAACAAACATATCAACATTTTAACAAACGCTATTTCAAAGGATCTATAATACTTCTAGCCATATTCTTAAACGATTTTTTATAATGCTTAAATCAACTTTTAAACTTATCCTCTAATTAAAATGAGGACTACCACTAATTAACACTGTAGCTGCCCTCATCTTTCTTACATTTTAGTGATTAGCATTAGATCCAAATACACTTGTGTATAACTGATTCTGCGCCTGAGCTTTCTGAACATAGGCAGACCCACACGTAGAAAAGCATGTGCATGAACACGGTCCATTTGCATAAACACTCACATTATTTCTTCCCTTATGTTCTTTCTTTTTAAGCGTTTTCTTCATTTGAATACCTCCCTTCGAGCATAATTTTATTACCCATTGCGATCGCAAAAGTAATCCAGTAAATTTTAGTCGTCTAAAAGTTGCATTATTATCCATTTATATGCGTTATAACAATTTTCAAACTGCATTTGCTCCATCCTTGTTTTCACATTCCATCCTTTTTTATCAAAAACCTCAAAATCTATCAAACTATTACTTTCAAATATATTTTTATCCGTTTGAATAATAAGCACATCTGGATTGTATATTGTATTTACTGCCATTATTAACGTCTCTGTCACATTCCCATGCGTATAAAATTCTAATGGAATTTCTGCCACGCAAGACTCTTTTAGGTTCTTTTCTGATGTTAATACTATACACTCATAGTCTTCCTTCCCAAAACACTCATATAACAACTTTGCCCCAATAACAGTACGTGTTAAAATTATCGGAATTGACCACGCTTTATTATTCACAATCCCATTCCATTCCAATTCTTTTTCATAGATACATTTGTTTATATGATTCATAATAAATTTTTTTGCATCTTGGTATGAACCTTTTTTATTTTTCCTTAAATAACATATCAAAAGCACAGTAATAATCGGAGCTGCAAAACTATTTGATTTGTATTCTTTCCCAACAATCTTCTTTAAAACGTCATCAAAATTTAACTGTATCGAATTCATTTCCGAAAAAGGAAATGATTTAGACACCGAAATTTCTTTTTCCTGCAATTTAGCAATATAATTTCTTACCCCGAAAACCCCATCAAAGCATGCCGGCCATGTAGGAAAGTTTGTATTTGATAGCGCTGCACATAATATCATTTTATTAGAAACCATTTGTTTTATAATATTTTCTATCTTTTTTGCATCTATATAATTTGTTGTTCCAACACTCATATGCACAAGTTTTATCTTTTCTTTTAAGCACCATTCTAACGCCGCTTTGAATGAATCAATGCTACCTCTTTCCCCTGTTTCCATAATTTTTATAGAGATAAATTCTACCTCTGGGCAAAAATATTTGATGATACTATAACACTTATCGCCATGTGTTAGTTTATATCTCTTTCTAAACAGATTATCTTTTTTTTCAGAATTGCACAAAACAACTTTTTTATTCTCATCAACATAGTATTCATTCTCACTCAGAAACAGCCCCCCTGCTGTCCCGTCATCTATAATTACATATTTTCCATCGTTTTTTTTATTTTTCATATGCAAATAGTCTTGTTCAGCTTTTCTTTTTCGTCTACATACTTACATTATATCTATATTTCTTCTTTTTTCAATGTGCTTTTTGTACATATTTTCAGTTTTTATTCATTATAAATTCACATAAATATTTTTTTCACAAAAACATGTGCTTTTTGTACATATTTTCAGTTTTTATTCATTATAAATTCACATAAATATTTTTTTCACAAAAACATGTAATTTTTTTATATAAATACGTATATTTATAGATA
>NZ_QUHY01000047.1:0-11426 GCF_003479865.1 Blautia sp. AM47-4 | reverse complement strand
TTATAAGTTCCAATTTCTTTTTTGGTTCTAAATCTTCATTTTTAGCAATATATCTTTTACATGATTTCAATGTCTTTGATGTATTGACATATTCATTTTTTTCTTCCTCAATCATCAAAAAAAGTTTTTTCCAATACATGGCATCATTAACATTTTTATCTACAACACATACTTTATAATTTGAATCTGATGAATTAAATATAAGACATCCTTTATCCAATTTCTTAGGATTAATACCCTGTTGGCATTCAATATCATATCCATTTTCAGTACTATTAACTTGCAAATAATAATCTTTAGATTCTGATTTATAAATTCCTACAGCATCAGTGACATTATCATCTATTATGCAGTTTTGTAAATATACTATACACAATTCTCCTGCTTTTATGTTAGGATGCACTGACACTTCATACAGGTGCTTAGCAATATTTACAGATTGCTCATAAAACTGATCTGAATTATCAAATATGTGTTTTACATAATTATATATTTCATTCATTGCTATATCTGTCTCATGTACAAACCTGTATGTTATATCAAATTTAAATGTTGAAAAAAAGAATTGTTTCAGATACTGATTTGTTACTTTATTATTAGTATCACATATTTCTGTTGATAAATCTAGCGATTCACCTTTTACTTTATTTCCTACATTATGAATAATCATATTTTTTATGTTTACACTTGAAAAATCCTGCATGTCATCACCACTTTCTATCCAAAATGTATTATTACTTTTCTATGCCATC
This sequence comes from Blautia sp. AM47-4, assembly GCF_003479865.1. Lineage (NCBI taxonomy): Bacteria > Bacillati > Bacillota > Clostridia > Lachnospirales > Lachnospiraceae > Blautia > Blautia sp. AM47-4. Next base: position 10,674 of record NZ_QUHY01000047.1, on the reverse strand, counting down.
ATTCTTTTCTCCGTTTCATGAACAATCACATACTTTGTATCTTCTTTTTCTTGTTCTAATTGTGTCCTTGCAAACTCCGCAATCGGTTCCGCAACAGCCAATGCTAAGCGTACCGGCACTGCATTACCTATCTGCTTATACACCAAATCAAGTTTGGCATTATCATTTCTGTTACTTGTTCCTCTGCTAAATTCATACCAATCCGGAAATGTCTGAATTCTTGCTATTTCCTTCACTGATAGGCGTCGATTATTCTCTTCCCCATCACTAAAGACATATCTATCCTTGCCAACATGTTCCATAGGTGCTCCTGCTGGATGGATCGGTGCCTGTCTACCTGATGCCTGAATCGTAAAACTTGGTTGTGACCATAGTTTTTTTCGATTACGCGACATAAAAATAGTAGAATACGAGCCTGTAAAATAATCTCCCGGATCATCCTCTAAATCACCAATAGCATCACGAAGTGTTACCACCTCTTTCAATCCATCAATACCATACCCATGTGTAGGTTCCGGATGAACATATTCAAAGTCTATATCATTCCTGACACCAACCAAAATTACTCGTTCTCTTATCTGTGGCACACCATATTCTGCCGAGTTTAAAAGCTTGTGATATATTGTATATCCTGCTGCTGCAAAGTCCTGAACAATCTGCTTGAAAACCTCACCCTTTCCAAGAGTCATCATTCCTTTTACATTCTCAGCCACAAAAATTTTTGGTTTGCTCTGCATCAGGCAACGAATAAAATGTAAGTATAAAAAGTTTCTCTTATCATCAACCAATCTCGGTCCAGCCTCTGAAAAGCCCGGGCAAGGGAAACCGCCTAATACAATATCTGCCTTGGGAAACTCCTTTATTTTTCTTATATCACTCTTGTCCATGTATATATACTTACCTGCATTCTGTGCATAGGTTTCTCTTGCTTCATCAAATATATCGTTTACATAAATCGTATTGAATACATTATTATTGATATTTTCATCAAAGACCTTTTTGTCGGCAAATGCTACTTCCATAACTTCTTCGCCCATAACTGCTTTTAAGCCTGCTAATTCGAAGCCCAAATCCAGACCACCGCATCCCGAAAATAGTGACAGCAGGTTCCACTTATTGGGATCATAGTTAAGCTTATCAAACTCAATCTCTTCACTACAATCTGCAAATGCCTGTCTTTCTTCTTCAATTTTTTTATTTAGAAGTTCTTTTACTTCATCAACTTTATAATCTGGAGCGGGTTTAAATTTACCACGCCCTCTTTCTTCTAAAATAACAGCCATGTTTGTCACCTCTATACTATTTTATCAGTTCCCGAATTATCCTCATCAATATCTTCTGTTGTTCTAATATTTAATTTCCGCATATAATGAATAAGTCTTTCAGCCACCTCATCACCTTTTACTATTAATGGCTTGTCAAAAACAAGTTCGGGAACTAATCTATTATTAATTGCATCCCAATTTACTTGAACTGATAACGGTCTATTCCCATCCCATTTTTCAGCAAAAGTTCTGTAATTCAAAGCCTTACAAGCAAAATAAATATCCGGGTGCATCATTACATATTCTCTTATAGGAATCATTTTATCTATTACATCTTGCGCAGAATGAACATTCTCATCCATCAATATGTAGTTAGCCACACCGCTATCTCTTATGATTTGTCCACAAACGCTCGCATTTTTCTTATCTGGAGAAAGATTACTTCCTGCATAAACATCTACTACCTGTTCATCTGTAAGTAACATTTTCCCAGATAAGTCTCCACCACTTTTATTAAGCAACTCAAATTTCCATCCGAGGGTAATTGAACCCTTTTCAGTTCTTCTAAATCCATTTTTATAAATCAGCATTCGCTCATAAAATTTATCCTGAATAGCTGTAGTAGAGTGTTCTATAATATCTATCCAATCTTCACCAAATAATTGTTCTGCACGTTCTGCACTCATCTTATTTTCAATAAAATCAGCATTTTCTTTCTTATAAGAAATTTTAATTTCAATATCACCCTCATCTGATTCTGCCAAAATATAAATGTCTGTTTTAGGTTCTCCTTTACGACATGTTGGTTTCCCAGATAAAACTACTGCATATTCTTTTCCTTCAAAGACAAACTCTGTCCCTTCTAACATAAATCCTAATATTCGTCTTTCTGCCTCACCAAAATCACCCATGTCATACCTCCTAATATTTTTTTCTGCAAATCTCATCTTTTCCAATATTCACAAATGAATTAATGTGCAATTCCCCAATGTCAGTTGCATTTTTCTTTATAAAATCAAACAATTCTGGATAATTATCCAAATAATAATACATTTGAGGACATACAAAATTGGGATTAAACTTGCGAAGTGTTTCTAATTCTATTTCCTTTGTCATCTGAAAAGACAATACTGGCATTGCGTAAGTATGTCTTGTAAGAAAACCATCTATTCTTTCACACACTCCTTTATCCGACTTGTATTGTTCTCTCCATGTGTTAATATCAATTCTCTTACCTAAATGAATCCTTCCAACTATCATTTTCGCAGGAGAACTAACATACATATATGCCATTATTTCTTCATTTGGAAATGTTCTTCTATACTCAAATAGCTTGCTACCATCCATAATTTTATTGTACCATTCTGGCTTGAAGCTCAATAACATTGTTCGCATAATAACTAACTTCCTTAATAAGTAATTAGAAAATTGTCTATCTAACAGCATTATACATATCATATATGTTCAATAATCTGGACTCATATTTCCAATATTACTTAAAAATAGCATTCCCATTCATAGAAATAAAGACAAAATCCCAAGGTAATTTTACCACAATTCTCATGAATTCTCCACATTAATTTCCTTTCTTTTTTGTGAATTTTTCACATCACCTTCCTCTCCTCACATCCTTGATCTTCTCTCCGATCCACTCCATAAACTTCTCCAGCAGATTAATCCCACCAATCACAAACTGTTTCATAAACTCATATGCCTTTTCCAGCTTGTCCTTTAGGCTACGATTCTCCTCCCGCAATATCTGGTTCTGATACCTCAGCTCTATCACCTGCTCCTTCAGATAATCATCTCCATCGACCGCACCAAGCAGTTCCTTCTTAAGCCTTTCCGCCTCTTCCAGTTCAAATTCAGCCCGTTCAGTCTGTAATTTTGCAGTATCCGAAATCATCATCCACTTGTCAGCCTCTTTTTTCGCCACCTCAATTTCCTTCTGTTTATCTGTGAGCTTATCTACATTCTCATAATATTCCAGCCTTAATTCCAAATTCTTTAAGCGTAAATCCGTTGTTTCCAACTGCAATTTCTGATTTTCGACTATGGTATCATCCAGCTTCTTTTGAGCCTCAGACTGTTCTTTTCTAAAACCATCTCGCTTACTTTCAATTTCTTTCTCCAGAGACTCAATCCGTTCCTCTTTTAATTCCAGTACAACTTGTGCCCCCTCTATCTCCTCCTCAAGTTCAGCCACTTCTTTTGCCCGTTCCTGCTTCTTATAATCCAGTACGGATAAATGCTTATTGTGTGTATCTTTCTTTTTCCAGTCAATTCCGTACCGGCTCATAATAAGGGCAATATCATCTTTCTCCGCCTCCGCCCACTGCTTCCATTCGGTATTGCCTTTTCCTTCACTTACAAATCCTCTTGTCGCTAGTGCAGCCTTAAGACTTGTCTTTGTCTCCAATCCTCTCTTACAGCCTGATACCCACGGGATAAAATTCAGATGCAAATGTGGTGTTTCCTCATCCAAATGAATATAGGCACCAATCACATAAAGCTGTGGATTTCGAAGTTGGAACTTTTTCACATAATCCTTCAGCACCCATGTTGCAACCTCTGCAGAATAACTACCTACTCCGGTATCATCCTTGTTGCCTATCTGAACGATAACCTCATAAAATAATTTTTCCTGCTTGCTTCTTGAAATCTTATCATAATAACTTTTAATCTGCCTATCCTTGCGTTTCTGCTTTGCATTATATTCCTTAAGTACCTCGTCAAACAATTTGTGATATGCCTGCTTAATATCCTCATGGATAAGAGTGATATTATTCTTGGTACGGCTGGCATCTACATTGTCAGCTATAAATCTTCTCGTGTTGTGCCCGATGGAACCTTCCCCATTCATAAAACTGATAGTTCTTTCCATAGTCAAAATCCTCCTCTTTTGGTATGTATATATGCACCTCCTTCTTATCCGTAATGAGTGCCGGATACGGCACGAAACAGCAGATTTCCCTGGGAAGGTTTTGTTACTTTTGTCAAAAGTAACGCAAAAGCACTTTTGACAGCTTCGCTATCAAAAATGCAGACCCGCAAGCGGGTTTTGCGCTCCTCGCCGGAGTGGCTATACGGCTCTCCCCGCCGGATAAAGTTCCCTTTCGGGAGCTTATGAGTCGCGGATACGCGACATATTATTTACCAGCCACAGCCCCGATACAGAACTTCGCTTATCCCCTAATGAAAACAGTCCACCACATCATGCAGAACTACTTCCTCTGCTATCATTCTTGCCTGAGTTCGTAGCTGATACATTTCCACAAAAGAATTCAACTGCTTTGGTTTATGTTTATGTAACCACTCATTTTCAATATCTTCCAGCAATTCATAAGCCACTTCATTTACCTCTGTTGCTTTATCATGTAATTCTCCAAATCGTAGCAGACTTCTGTATCGCTGCGGATATTCCTTCTGTATGTAATCCATCCACATACGACCATATTTGCCAACATCTGTACTGTTCTCCTCTCCACCTAATGTAATCAACGGATAAAAAATGCCGTCTTTTTCTATGTATTTCACACCTAATTTTTCAAATAATGTTTCTTCGCTCATAGCAGTCACTTCCTTTATATAAAATATCTGTTATTCCTCATTTGGTACTGTAAGGTGTTTCATATCCGCCAATGTTCTCGGTTGTTCCTTGAAGCCTTCCAATATTTCCAGCATGGAACGGATGGGAGTAAGTAACTCCCCATCCATATCCGATGCCTTTTCTATCCTCTCAAGCTCATGCTCAATCCTTTGCAGGTTCTGCCGGAATTGTACCAACATCAACGGATTGCCTGTGGCAACCACCTTTTGATGAAGAACACTCTGGGTAATATAATCCTGCTTGGTACGAAATCCACTGAGCTTCACTCTGTTATTCAGTTCTTCATTTTCCTCCGGCGACATGCGAAATGCGATTGTCACATTACGCCATCTGTTTTTATCATCTCTATTCTTTTCTGACATTGACCAACGCCTCCCTTTCTGTTTCCAGTTGTGCTGCCATATCCGTCTGCACCGTTGGAAATAAATGTGCATAATGATATGTGATATCAACCGCCTCATGCCCGACTCTTTCCCCTATTGCCAATGCTGAAAATCCCAAGTTAATCAACAGAGAAATATGAGAATGTCGTAATCCATGAATTCGGATTCTCTTCACTCCTGCAAGCTTTGCACCTCTATCCATTTCATGATGCAGATAACTTTTTGAAATGGTGAAAATTCTGTCATCATCCCTTATTCCATAAAGACTGCTTATGAAATCCTCCATCTCAACAGTAAGAAAATCCGGCATAACAATTGTTCTGTTACTCTTTGGTGTTTTCGGGTCTGTAATTACATCTTTGCCTTCCAGTCTCTGATATGACTTGTTTATCCAAAGCGTTTTCTTTTCAAAATTGAAATCACCCGGTGTCAAGGCAAGCAGCTCACCTTCACGAATACCAGTCCAATAAAGTATTTCAAATGCATAATAGGAAATAGGCTTATCTGCCACGCACTCCAAAAATGCCTGAAATTCCTCCTGTGTCCAGAACTCCATTTCCTTATTTTCTTCTTTGCCCATAGTTCCGGCTTTTCGTGCCACATTATCCTTTAGACCATACATATTTACCGCATGATTTAATATGGCACTTAGCTGATTATGAATGGTTTTCAGATAGGTAGGGGAGAACAACTCCCCATTATCCTTTTTCAGCTTCATAATCTCATTTTGCCACTGGATGACATCCGAGGTCCGAATATCATCCAGTTTTCGCTTCCCGAAATAAGGCAGAATCTTTGTCTCAATGATGTGCTTCTTTGTCAGAAAAGTATTGCGCTTTATTCTTGGCTCTAAATCCGTCAGATAAATATCCACAAAACTTTTGAAGCTCATACTGATACTCTGATCCTCTTTCAGTTTGAAATTCCGCTCCCATTCAAGGGCTTCGCTCTTCTTGGCAAAGCCTCTCTTGGTTTTCTGTTTCCTTGCTCCGGTCAAATCCTTATAATAAGTTCTCACCTCCCACATTCCGGTCCTATTATTCTTGATAACTGCCATCTATCCCACCTCCTTATCCGTAGATAGCCCGTAGATTCGTTTCATAAAATACTGTGTACTGACACGTCCTTTTATTGTCACGAATCCATCAGCCTCAAGTTCCGCATTCAGCCGTCGTATCAGTTTATAGGAATACGATAGTGAAACTCCCAGCATTTCCATTACATCCTGCGCTGTCAAAAATCTCTTGTTCTCCATAAGCTAATGCCTCCTCTCTTTTGTTTTTATTATTCAGTTCATTTTCGAACGGTTGTGATGTGTATTATATTAACAGTTCATTTTTGTACTGTCAATACTTTTTAGCAAAAAACATTTCACTTTTGTACTGTTAATGATATAATGTACGCGAAGGCAAAAGTGAGCATGGAGTTTTGCCGATTGACATGCGAAACATGAACAAGCGGCAAAGCACCATGAGAACGCGCCCGCGAGCGAGGAAAACTGAAGTTTTTTCAAGTTTTTGCCTTCGCAGAAAACGTATTTAGTATTAATGTACGATGCATGATTTGTACCTCGTGTCTCCGTGCATGCTACAACACTCATTCCACGAATAAGGAGCAGTTAAGATGGGCGAGAAATTCACCAGCCGGGTAGGCTATTTGATTCGAAACTTCAGAATTGCATCTGATATGACGCAAAAGGAATTAGCAGATAAATGTGGATTAAACGAATCCACCATCCGAAACTATGAACTTGGAAACAGATATCCGGATGAAGCGACTTTATTAAATATTGCAAACAATCTAGGAGTCAGTTTTTATGCATTATCTGACCCTGATGTTGCAAATATATTCAGCGCACTTCATGTGCTGTTTGACATTGAATGGGCATATGGATTACGCCCTACTATGAAAGGTGAAGAAGTTTGCTTTAAATTTGAAGAGCGGCTTCCAAATGCCGGTCCCCGTCCACAGGAAGACCTTGATAACTTCCGAAAGATGGTTGAGTATTGGGCACGTTTACGAGACAAACTGGAAGATGGAGAAATATCAGAAACGGAATATTATCTTAAAGAGGTAAAATACCCAATGAACCCAATAGACCCAAATAAAGAGTACACTGTTTCGTTGAATCTTGATGATGACGACCAGCTACTGGTTCAAAAAATGAATGAAGATGACGATGTAGAAGAAGCTGCTGAATTGTTAAAAGACTTGTTTCCGGATTTCTCTTATGTGAAAAGGAAAAGGAAACCGAAAAGAGAATAATCTGAAAGGACACAATTATGGATAAATTACAATACGATAGTTTTTACAAATTTCTCGTTTCACTAGGCATGTTGCTTATCACACTACCTGTATTGGCATATCTTTATATACTTAACACAAACTACAAACTCATAAGCCAAAATGATTACGATAACCTATCCGAAATTTCAATTCAAAGGATGAATGATAATTTAAAATTATTAGATTTCACAACCACAATTATGCCTGTAGTTTCCATTGTACTTATTGTAACAGGTCTAGTCTTAATAATTATTGGCTGTTGTAAATGGTATAGCATTCAAAAAGAACTTGACGAGCAAATAAAATCTGATACCATTACCAAAAAGATTAACGCCACACAATTAAGTTCTTCAGAAACTGTTGAAAAAGTAGCTAATGAAATCTCTACAGAACAAAACAATTCAACAAATGTTTTATCCGACAGAGTTGTAAGATACATGCAAATAGAGGATAAATGTTACAAATATTTTTTCCAAAAGCTTTCTCGCAGATATCTTCTCAAACAAAACTTGCGTATAGGCAGACTCGAATACGATATTATCGCTCTCTCAAAACATACCAAGAATGACTTGATTTTTGAAATCAAATATTGGACTATTACTAATATTACAAATAATAGACTTGAACATTTGATAACGAATGTTAAATATATGTGTGAAAACTATAAATCTAATACAGACCGTAACTGTAAATCTGTGATAGTCATAGTTGCACCCAAAGAAAAAATCGAGAAAATTCAAAACTGCTGTCTCAATCACTTTGATGATTATAAAGATTCACTATTAGAAAATGTTAGCTTTGAATTCTTTGCAGAAGAAGATTTATAAGCAATTCCCCAAACCCCTTTTGGGAATCTTTTGTTTACGAAAAAAACAAATAAAAAACTTTAGAGGTAGAAAATGATTGGATTGATTGTTGCAAGGTCAAAAAATAATGTTATTGGTAGAAATGGTGAGATTCCTTGGAAAATCAAAGGTGAGCAAAAATTTTTTAAGGAACTTACAATCGGAAATATTGTAGTTATGGGAAGAAAATCTTATGAAGAAATTGGTCATCCACTTCCAAATCGCCAAAATATAATAGTATCAAAGACAATGAAATATGAAGGCGAAAACCTAATTACTGTATCATCTTTGGCAGAAGCATTGGCACTTTCTGACAATTCAAATATTTATATAGCAGGAGGGTATGGAGTATACAAAGAGGCTATCCCTTTTGTTGATGTAATGTACATTACAGAAGTAGATATGAATATCGAAGATGGAGATGTATTTTTTCCAGAGTTTGATGTAAATGATTTCGATTTGATTATAGGTGAAACATTTGGCGAGAATACTAAGTATACGAGGACTACATACATAAGAAAGAAGTAGCCATTGTAACCAGGACCTTCCAAGAACGTCCAGACAAATACAATATACTGCAATTTGAATTTGATACTGATCAATCTTGCTTGTTGAGTGTTATTCAAGATATTGAAAATGAAAATATGGTGATATGGTATGATTACACCAAAAATAGGAAGGCGGAAATTATATGCTCAATATAGATGCAAAAGGAATATTAAAAAACACTGGTAGAATAACCCCCATCTTTCCCGGCATTCGTCCTACCACAATGATTAAAAAAAACTGTATGACAACCTCTGTTCTTAGCTTTGATAGTGCTGTATCCTTGAACAAATCTATCCCCGCTTCCATTACTTTTATTTCACCGAAACATTATGCAAATATATTATGGCTCAACAAGTGTTTGGATATATATGAAGGTCCAAGAGTAATAGGCACTTTCATAGTAACTGAAATAACAAATCCTATCCTTGATGCAAATGCTGAAAAGTGGATATTCATTGATGGACGTGATATCCATACGCTTAATGATTTTTTTGACCAAATAGAACAGAAATTAACTTCTAAAATTGACTTCAAAATAGGTCGTAATATGAATGCTTTTAGCGACTTGCTGTGGGGTGGATTTGGCATTCACGAATATGCTGAACCGCTTCACATTGTTTGGATATATTCCACACAAAGCAGAAAGGCATTGGGAAACAAATATTTCGATACAATCATATCAATTATTGAAAACCACGAAAGTAATAACAAATACTTGGAACTATACGATGAACATATATTTTGATCTGTCTTTACGGGGCATCAGATTTCAAATATTAGATAAAATGTCCCTTTTTGACAAAGACTATCTTTCTTCCCTATGAGATAATGCTATATATACGGAGGATGCAAATGGAAAATACAATCGCAAAGAACATCATCTATTATGCTTATAACAGAACTAAACAACATGAAGTAGCAAAAGCGCTAGGCTATTCGACAAAGCAATTGACTAGAATTTGCAAGGCCGTTTTTAATCGTACCTATAAACAATTTCAGCGAGAACTAATTTTCTCCACCATTTTAGAACGAATACGTGACTGCAATACACCTCAATCAATTGCAGATGAATTCTTTAACGGGAATGTACATCAATTGTATGCCTATGTAAAATCTTTCTTAAATGTTCCTCCTAAACAAATCTCAACCAAAGGAGGGCACTATATGACTGCAGCCGAAATACAAATTCTCGAAACCAAAGTAATTACCATGTTGGCTACAAATCCAACCAGAAATCTTACTTTAAAACAATTAGGAGTTCCAAGATTTATTATCACAAATTTAAGACAAAAAGGATACAATATTATCTCAGTTCCAGGTCGTTATAATGGCGGATACAACCTTAACTATACCTCAAAGTCTAATTGTCTTAGCTGGATTAACAACATCCGCATATATCGATATGGATTACCCGGAAATTATTCCTTCTAAATCAGTTTTCAAATATTATTGTCATTTGATTGTCACTCAACTAAAAACGAGCCAAGGAACGCCGTAAATTCGGCATTTCTTGGCTCATGTACATTATTCAAACTCCAGACAGACAGTATGCTATATAAGTGAAAATCATTGATTTTAAGGCATTTTCAGGAACTATCAACCACTAAAATCTATGTGAAAAAAAATAAAAAATGCAATAAAAATGCAATCGAAGTACATTCAGATTTTATAAGATAGACCAGCAAACCTCAATATCATCCCAAAATAGACGTTCAACAATGGGCGTCTATTTTTTG
>NZ_QUHY01000046.1:0-11696 GCF_003479865.1 Blautia sp. AM47-4 | reverse complement strand
GTCATTGAAGCCATGGAGCTATAACCGCTCTCCAGACAATGCCACAGATAACTCAAATCGTGATTCCCGTAGCACCAGGCTGTTTCCGGAAATGCTTTTGCAAACCGAACAGCCTCATCATAAGTTTCTTCATAAAGTCCGACATTATATTGCTTGTCCCAATCATCAGGGATGTCCATCAGACATACCGCTCGATCGGCAATTCCCTGATGCATAAGAGCTGTAGCCTGTTTAAACATCTGCGGTTTAAGATGAACATCAGGAATTACTAATATCTTCATACCATCATACCTTCTTATACTAACCTTCCTTTTTCGCTACAGAAGCAAAATAGGTATACTTATTTCTTGCCTGTGATTCCCCTGCAAATGCCTCCTGTAAATTCTTCTCTGTCTGTGTTCCTGCATATTCGTTTGCCGCCATCTCTTTTACCTCCGTTTCTTTACTACTTTTTCAAAATCTGATGCCGGGTGCTTGCACAAAGGACATATAAAGTCATCTGGTAATTCCTCGCCTACATATTCATATCCGCAAATTCTGCAACGCCATATTGTCTGACTGTCCTCTGTTTTTCCAACCTCCTGTGGCTTAGGCTTAATATTATTCTGATAATAATCATATGTTACTGAAGGAACATTGCTTAAAACTTCCATATCGGTTATCTCACCGATAAACATCGTATGTGAACCCAAGTCCTCTGTTTTAGTAACTGTCACAGAAATGTATGCATTTGTACCTTCTGTAATATAATAAATACCATTTGTGCCCCTGGCACACTGCTCAAATGCTTCAAACTTATTGGTATCCCTTCCTGATTGGAAGCCAAAATGTTTGAACAATTCAAATTGTGCCTTCTGACTTAAAACTGATACAGTAAATTTTCCGGTTCTTTGAATCATATCATGCGTATAATTTGCCTTATTTACACAGATACTTAACTGGTTTGGTTCCGAAGCTGCCTGAATGGCTGTATTAATGACGCATCCGTTATCTTTTTCTGCTTCTTTAGCGGTCAATATAAACAGTCCATAACTCAACTTATACATTGCTTTCCTATCCATGCTGTTCCTCCTTTACCTTCTCCCTGCATTTCGGGCAAATGCCTTTAAATGAAATATCATAATCCACAAATTCAATTCCATGAGTGTTATGAATTCTTTCCAGTAAATCCGGTATTTGATCCATATCCACATCAAAAATTTCACCGCACTTTATACATCTTACATGGTAATGATTTTTCAATGTAAAATCAAATCGGTTCGGTCCATTCGGAACTTCAACCTTTCTTAATGCACCTTCCTCTACCAATATATCAAGATTTCTATATACAGTTCCTTTTCCAATTGTTGGATATGCTTCTTTTATAAATTCATACACTTCATTTGCCGTAACGTGTCTTCTCATTTCGTATACGGTATTTCTTACGAGATCTTTTTGAATGGTATTTCTCCTACTTGTCATTCGTCCTCCTTATTAGGATTAGTTCTTAATAAGGATTATATACCACCATCCTCCTGCTGCCAATAAAAATAGTAATAATTCTCATTATTACAAAAACTGCCAAACTGAGCATCTTTTACCTGAATAACTATTTTATTTTGCGTTCAAATACATATTCTGAATCTGAAGATAAATCAGACCTAAACGAATATCCGAGTCTGTCAAATTTCTGAATCTCCACCGGATTTTCAATATTATTTTCCGCTATGAATCTGACCATTTCACCACGAGCCATCTTGGCATAGGTACCTTTTGTTACCAATTTATCTCCGGATAACTCACAAAATACAATCGTAATATATCTGTCCTGTGGTGTCAGATACTTTTCTATACATTTTGAGTATTCTTTTGATGCAAGATTAATGATAATCCTGCTGTCATCAATTACTGAGCGGTATAACAATTCTCCCCAGTACTCATACAGATTTTTTGCATCTCCAATTCCAACCTTTGCCTGCATTTCAAGACGATAAGGAGTCACACCATCCATTGGTTTTAAAATGCCATAAAACGCAGACAAGATTCTTAAATGATTTTGCAAATACTCAAACTGCTGGATTTCAAACACAGATGGTGCCATATATTGAAATGCAATCCCTTCATATGCTAAAACAGCCGGAGTAAGCCTGTTATAAAGATCCATATTTTCCAATCTGTTAAAGTTCTGCTCTGCAATCTTGTCATTACATTTCCAGATAGCTTTCAGTTCTTCTTTTGATTTGCTTTTCATCCAGTTTAATACTTCTGCTGTCTTATCAATATAGACAGGCAGTTCAACCGGTGCTAAGTTATCGGTATCTACAATCATCTTTTTTGCAGGTGATAAAATAATCTTCATTATGCCAATTCCTTAAGCATATTTTCAGGATCATCTGCCGCCTTGACTTTATCATTTGCCTTTATAATGATTCCCTGCTCATCAATAAGATATGTAGTTCTTACTACACCCATAGATACTTTTCCATAATTTTTCTTTTCTTTCCAGACATCATATGCTTCAATAACTTTACGCTCCGGATCTGCTAATAGCGTAAATGCCAGTCCGTATTTTTCTTCAAATCTCTTGTGAGACGCTACAGAGTCCTTGCTTACTCCGAGAATAACAGCTCCCTTCTCAGTAAACTGTGGATAACGCTCAGAAAAGCCACATGCCTGCTTCGTACATCCTGGTGTATTATCCTTTGGATAAAAATATAAGATCACTTTTTTTCCTGCATAATCGCTTAATTTATGCATTTCTCCATTCTGATCCGGCAATTCAAAGTCCGGTGCTTTTTTTCCTAACTCTAACATTTACTATTCCTCCGCTTTTGTATTTTCCACCTGTTTTCTTGTTCTTTTATTACCTGAAATCATTTTATGTCCCGTATACATAGACATGATCATACATATAAGAGTGCTACACGCAAAATACCTATGACCTGATTTGGATCCTTTATATCCAGTATAAAAAGTTCCAATCATAGTAATTAACGCTCCGATTGACCAATACTTATGTGCTTTCATTTTATACCTCCAAATTGATTAAGCTGTTTCCAAAATAAATATCTCTGGATCATTAACAATATTATACATTCCATCCATTACTTTTGACAAGCAGGGAAAGAAAAATACTCAATCCAAATACAAAAGGATGTATCACGATAATTCTTGCATTACCTTGACGCATCCTTTCGTGTTGTATTTTTTTATTCTTCTTTTCATTATTTTTTAATTTACAGATACCCTGCGTCATTGTTCCCATTTGGCAGAATGTATACCAGGTTCGTGGCTTATATGCCTTAGACACTGTGCTGTTTGGCTCATAAACCTCAACCTCCTTGTGCTTAGAGTATATGAAATTTTAGCTTTATCTTGTAAGTTTGCGAATATCCGTATAAACAAAAAAGCCCTTTGAGAAAAGGATTTTTCCTCTCTCAAAGGGCAAGTTGGCAAACAGGAAGTTTTGCATACGTTATTCTTCTAATATTTTTGTAGGGTTCGCATAGAAAAAGTGTTACAGACTTTTTCTCACAGTCTCCAATCCCATGTAACCATCACCAGTGTTAAAACCTTCCATTGCCAACTCCTCCATTTCTTTGAATTTTATGATTTAATCTTCTTTGATGGTTACAGTGTATATCAATAGGTGGGGTATAAAAATCCCTGCTCTTTTATACTGCTATCCTTCTAAGACAAAAGGCCCAGAATACTTTTTCCTGAGCCTTTCCATCTTGTTGTTTTCAATTATAGATAAAGCTATTATGCAACATTCTGATTCTCATCATCTAGTTGAGGTAAATCTTCATCGCTACCAATTGCTTTTAAACCTAACATTGTTACCGTCACTCCCAAAGCTAATGTTACAACTCCCCCAATCGTCTTGAACACTCGCTCATGAAATTTCTGCTGCTGTAAATATAATTCCGTTATTTTATCAGCTTCTTCAATCATTTTTTCAGAAAAGTCCCTTCTTTCCTCCTCTGTTAAGTTTTCTTGTTCCAGCTGATTTGCGAAGGTCTCAAGAACATACTGATGTGCATGAACTGCTTGTTCATATTCTTCTTTATTTGTTTCTAAAATTGTTTTGCATAACTGTGTATAATTTTCTATTGCTGATTCCACAAACTCTACATATACTGGGAACTGCTTTATTATTTCAAGCGCCACTTCCTTTTCCATATATGGAATCATAGATGTAAACTCCATCACTTTATCCTTTGTTAAATTTCGAAATGATTCAATTTTTAACGCTTTTTTTACAGCTTCTTCTGAATGATATCTTTTTCTTATTTTCTTTTCCATGATTATGTTCCTACTTTGCTTCTTTGCGAATGGTGCCAATTTTTTTGTCACTTCTGGTATCTCTTCCATTTTTGTTTCTAATAGTCCCCGGTGGAAGACCATGCTTCTTTTCAAATGTTCCTACTCTACAATCACTTCTAGTTTTCCTCATGTTTTTTCTTCCTTTCATAATTCCGTATCAACAATGCACTTGTTGTTTACTGATGCTTCAAGTATAATAAAATCTATAAAGAAAATACACGCACAGCATGTGGACTTAACACCTGATAATTCTCATGTTCGGCGATATACGGGGAGGTTATTCTCATGGGGAAACAATCTACAAGAGAAAATAAAACAATTTATCAGATTTGCCGGGAAGAAGCCGGTCTTACCAGATTAGAAGCCAGCGAAAAAATGACTGCTGTTTCTGATTCTAAAATTGAAAAATTTGAATATGAAATGCAGGAACCTACACCTTATGATATTATCCAGATGGCAGACGCTTACGGGCGACCAGATCTCTGCAATTATTACTGCTCTCATAAATGCGAAATCGGTCACCGTTATGTCCCGGAAGTCGAAGTTTCTGACTTGTCCAATATAATCCTGGAAACCATTGCCAGTCTGAATGAGATTAATCCTCTTACCACACGTCTGATCCAGATTGCCCGTGACGGTAAGATCAGTGATGATGAGATCAAGGATTTTGCTTTTATCAGCAACAAACTGGATGAAATTTCTCTGGCAATAGATTCTCTGAATCTCTGGGTTGATAAAACAGCCGGAGAGCAGGGACTAAACATCGAATTGCTCAGAGAAGAAAAAAGAAACAGAAATAAGTATGAAAAAACAAGGCAGCGAACCTATTTATGGTTCACTGCCTCTTTCCTTTACATATGCTGTAACTGGTTTATGATGTATTCCGTTCTGCGGATAGCTTCTTCCACCTGATGTCTGGCATTATTGATTCGATCCTGCACCATCCAATCCACAACAAATCCATCAAAAAAATAATCTGCAAAGGATAAGAAGTCTCCAGTATTGATGTTTAAATTACAAGCCATGTTCACATCATTTAATTCCCTACTGAAATTACGAAGATCATATTTCGCCTGTTCCATATTTTGTCTGGCCTGATCCATCTTGGAGTGTTTCAACATCGTAGAAAAGAATCCACCGCCAAACATATCCACCAAGCCCCAATTCTTTGCACTGTTCAGGTTCTCTTTTGCTGTCCGAAGACTACTTAACGCACGTTGTCCTGCTTCAATCGCTTCTCGTTTCTCTTTTTCTATATCATATCCCATAATTTCTTCCCTCCTCGTATTTTTATGAGTTAGATGATATAAGTGCAATGATTCCGCCGATGATCAACAATGGAAGTGCAATATAAATCAGTCCGCCAACAACCATTCCTATCAAAATCACCGGGAAAAATACAACTGTACAGAGCAGCTTTAAGATCCCCCAGGATGCTTTTACACCAAATATAAAAAATTTTCCAATAAACCAGATCATGCATATAGCAAATAATAACGATAACATATTCTACTCCTTCTGACTCCTGTTATGATTTGAATCATTCATTTTTTTGATTGTTTACTTGATATAAACTCAGATGTATTTCTCACACCGATTTTACTACTGAATTCTGGGTTCTTCTCTATTTTTTCAATCATCCGAATTATCCTTATTCTCTGTGCTGTATCCATCTGCTCACCTCATTCTAACAGTTCTGCCTTTTGATATTGTCAGTATAACCGGATAACTTTTCAAAATATATACCTAATACAAAGAATTGAACATATGTAATTCTCAATTTTCGAGGAATAGTTGTTCCTCCTGTTCTTTCATCAAAATTCTTCATCACAGAATGCTTCCAGATATTCATCAATAAGATCCAAATTAACTAACACAATTCGTTTGACATGGTATACTGCTCTGGCATCTTTCGCTAACTGTTAGAGTATATGAAGTTTGGGCTTTATCTTGTAGTTTGCGAATATCCGTATAAATGAAAAGTCTAATCCCCCAGCTATGCTGGGGGATTAGACTTTTCATTTAGCTTGTTTCTTGACTACTCAGGAAAAATATTTCTACCCGCGCCCCACCTGTATTTTCAGAATTTGAAAGTTTAATACCTCCACCATATTTTTCAGCCACAGTTTTTGCAAAAAATAGTCCCATCCCATAATGGGCTTCGCCATTTCTACTTGTGTCATCCATAAAAAACTGCTCTGTGCCATGCAATAATGCTTCTTTTGTAAATCCTGATCCGCTATCCTCCACAATGAATGTCAGCCGGTCATCCTGCTCCTTTGCGTCAATATAAATGATTCCATTTTCTTTTGTATGCTCCACTGCATTCTGAATCACATTCATTACGGCTCGGAACATTGGCTCATAAGCAATCGTTACCTTTTTATCACTTTGTTCCGCCTTCCAATCTATCTTCTGGTGATAGATTTCTACCAGTCCGAGTGCCTGTTCCTTTATATCTGCGAAAAAATCTTCTAACCTCACCGTTGTATAGATAACATCACTGCAATTCCATGATTTTGTGACATCTATCAACTGTTTTACATAACTTTGTATCTGTGTTGTGCCGTTCAAAACATAAGTGATATTATTCTTCTGTTCTGTGGTCAGTTCAGTCTCTGAAAGTAGTTCTGCATTTCCCCGTACAATCGTAAGAGGTGTTTTAATATCATGCGCCAAAGCAGACATCTGTTGTTTCTTTTCCTGCTCTGTTTTCCACTGCTTTTCTAAAGATTCTCGCAATGCATCTCGCATATCATCGATTGCCGATAAACAGTCATCAAACTCTTTGATACCGGAACAGGATGTCTCATATTCCAGATTTTGATCCTTTATTTGTCTGATTGCGTCTAATACAGGCTGCATCTGCTTTTTGATTCTTTTTCCAAAACGTATGGACGGAATGATGATAATCGCTACCGCTCCAATCACTGACATAATACTCATCACATTCTGTGGTCCTATAAAATGCTCCCTCAAAAAAGCTGAATGATATTGAGGTGTCAGGCGATATTGCAATACAACATATTCATTTTCCCTTACAATTACTTTATAAAAATATTTCCCGGATGCGTTTCCGTACTTTGCAACATTCCATGCTATCTGTTCGTATTGTTCTGACAGATCTCCACCTATTTTCTCTCCATTCTCTGAAAAGATTACATAATCACAAAGTGCGGGAATCATCTCAGCAGTCACTTTATCTGCACGTAGAATCGTATCATATGCTTCATTAATCTTTTGCTCTGCATAATTTGCCGGATAAATACAGCCCACACTAATCAAAAGGCACAGCAGCAGATAAGCAACAATCACCAAACCAACTAATGATCCAAGCATGACCAGTACATATCTCATAAAAATCCTGCTGAGTGCATTGCTTCTCTTTACTCTTCCCATTTATATCCAATCCCCCAGACTGTTTTTATCGGCATATAATCATAATCCGCAAATTTTGCTCTTATATTTTTGATATGCGTGATTATAGTACTGTCATTACTCTCATTGTCAAAGCCAAAGACCGCTTCCAATATCTGTTCCTTCGAGAAAACCTGTCCTCTGTTTTTAGCCAGAAATTCACAGATTTCGTACTCTGCTTTCGTAAACGGAAGTTCTTTATCATCCATCAACAGTTTCTTTTGAGACATCTGAATGCAGACTCTCCCTAAAACCATCCGGACAGAATGTTCCCTGTGCTCTCTTCTAAGATGTGCATTGATCCTTGCCCGAAGTTCCATCACTCCAAATGGCTTTGAAATATAATCATCTGCTCCTAAAGAGAGTCCGTTTACCAGACTGTTTTCCTCCGTTTTTGCCGTAAGAAACAAAATCGGACAATCCACAAGTGCCCTAATTCTTTTGCATAATTCGAAGCCATCAATTCCAGGCATCATAATGTCCAGTAAAATCAGGTCATAACGATGTAATTCTTCCATATTAATTTTTAGTGGATTACTTACTTTGGTAACCAGATGTCCATCCTTATTCAAAATGCTTTCTATCATTTCCAGAATTGCCGGTTCATCATCAACTGCCAGTATTTTTGCCATAGTTTCCCTCGATTCTATTCCGATATTCTGTTTCCTTCCCAGTGGTTTACCCACCAAAAATAGTATACCATACTAATCCCTGTAAATATTAAGCAACCTGGTATGAATGACAACCATTCACCTACACTAGTTTCTCCCAATACAGATTGCAGATAAGTATATGGTACTCTACCCGTCCAGCAGACAAATACATATTTCCACACATAATCTCCAAGTCCGGTAAGCATCAATGCACTAATTAGTCCTGATATAATCCCTGCTCCAATGGATACCCCTTTTCCAAACTGAAAAGCCAGAATCAGCTGCCACAGATAAAGTGGAACACTGCTTCCCCACAGCAGCAATGCTGCAAATATACATCCTTTCATGATTTCGATATCGCTTGATGCGATTCTTCCAAATCCAATTCCGAATATGATTGCTGTCAATAGGATAGAGCACAGACACAAAACCAGTAGCATCAACAGTTTCGATAAAAATGCTGCAGGTTTATCCGGTAAAGACAACAGGTTTTGAAAATTACCTGCATTTTGTTCTTGTTCCATCACACTTGCTGTAAAAATTCCAATAAGTACCGGAAGTCCTGCTCCTATTGCCTGATAAAATGCAATCACTTTCATATTTTCATTCCATGGTGAAAAAAAGTAATATATTAAAAATATAACGCTGGTTATAATCGGAATCAGTAAGTGTGCCAGAATCACAGATGTTCCTTTCATCTTTCGCAAGTCTGCATTAAGAGATCTTCCAATCATCTTATTTCACCTCTCTTCTCTCAAACCATTTCAAAAACAGAACCGTTACAAAAACAAACCAGATGATTGAGAGACACATTCCCGGAACAATGACTCCCGTATCCAAAAGAGGATTCCCTGCTTCTGCGGCAAGTCCATTTGGTAAAACATGAAGCAACGGCACATCATTCGCATAGGGATTGCAGAAACAAGTACATACCAGATTCTGGTTTGTGATATTACCACACCGCTGACGGTAATAAACAGGCAGACGAACAGGTTTACAATCATTCCAAATCGTTCACTTAAAAATAAAGCTACCGGAATCTCCCATAACTCAGAAACCGTCAGAAACAATACTGCAATCAACGCTCCTCCAACTGGAACATGTGTCGTTAGAAGAAAGCCTCCAAGCGTTGCTCCTGCAAACACAATCACATTAGAAAACAAAATCATGTACCCAATATAAATAATTTTCCCCAGCAACAATTTTCTTCTATCCGTGGGAATAGTCATTAAATGATAGTATTTTATCTTTTTCTCCTGCGCCACAGAAAGATAACAAAATAGAGCAATCATCCCCGGCAGCAAAAGTGTATACCACCAGTTCCAAACACTTTCTGCATAAGCATTTGTCATCCCAAGAGTAAATATAAATGCCATGACAAATGTAAGAAGAGGAAATCCCCAGATAAACTTTTTTCGCATGGTTCTTTTGGCTTTTTGATGTTCTGCTTTTATAATATTAACCATGGATTTCACCTGCTTTCTGGTTTTTTCTTACCACATTCATAAACAAATCTTCAAGATTATCTCCCTGCTTTAATGCTCCTTCGTATCCTAAGATTCCACCTGAAATAATCCCGACTTTATCTGCAAGTAACTGTACCTCTGAGAGAATATGACTGGAGAGAATTACAGTGATTCCCTGTTCCGGAAAAGACCGGATCAGCTCTCGTAATTCCTCGATGCCTATTGGATCTAATCCATTCGTAGGTTCATCCAATATCAAAAGTTCCGGTTCTCCAAGCAATGCCATTGCAATGCCTAGTCTTTGCTTCATTCCCAAAGAAAACTGTCCTGCTTTCTTCTTTCCGGTGTTTGTAAGTGATACAATCTGCAAGACCTCATCAATTCTGTTTTCATCTGTACCAAGCAATAATTGTCTTACCTTCAAATTCTCTCTGGCGGAAAGATTTTCATAAATAGGCGGATTTTCAATTAACGCTCCTATTTTTGATAAATCTTTCCTATCCAAAAGTTTTCCATCAAAGTAAATCTTTCCTGCAGTTGGTTTCATCATACCAGTCAACATTTTCAATGTGGTAGATTTTCCCGCACCATTCGGTCCAAGCAGTCCATAAATCTGTTTCTTTTCTATATTAAGTGAAACATTATTTACCGCTTTCTGCTTTCTAAAATATTTACACAAATTTTGTGTCTGCAACATCATTTCCATCTTTACTATCCTTCCTTCCATATTTCATTTCTTACTGAAATATAACCTAACAGAAAAAAATAAAGATTTGATGAAGATTGCTAAATAATTCGTCTACTCTATTTTTATTCTCGTATGGAATAAACCATCATTAATAAGGGTAAGATCACTGGTGCAGTTGACATTGACAATATGTATGAATTTGCTTCTTCACACTGCAATGATTTCAAGGATCTCCGCGATGATGAGGACATTGTTATCAATCGGGAGTGGATCCTTAACAAACTTGCCGAAGCAGAAAACGAATAGTATATTTGGTGGCTACACCCCCAAGCCCCTGTAGAATCAATAACGCCGGTACTGGATATCAAAATCCCGCACCGGCGTTATTAATTGTAATTCTTTTTTCTACTCAAATAAACAGCTTATCTGCCCTACAAACTTGAATTTGTAAATATCATTTTACATTTTTATATGAAATCATAATATGACTTGGTGCAAATAATACTGATGCAATAATCAATAGCACTGACCTACTCATAATCCCACTAAATAAGAACAACATTGAAGGAATAATAGAAAGTGCTAATGCTCTGAAAACGCTTTTTTTCTTAAAACATATAATCCAAATAGCACAATAAAGCATTACCAATATGGTATCTACAATCAGATATAGTGCAAATGCTTCGTCAGACCACCACCCGAACCAAGTTCCCGGAATATTGATTATCATGAATCCGAAACAACCCAATCTCCCTACTTGTTCTGTGACCTCAACATATTTATTGTTCCACTTATTATCAAATCCATCTTTGCACTTAATCGCAAATACAACATTGGGTATCATAATGACTGCAATAAAAATCAGCCCAAAAACATTAAACCATTCCATATAATCTACCATCACAAACTTGAAGTTAACGATTTCTTTTTCCGGTATTCTCTGTCCCACGGATTTCCTCATGATAGAAATAATCTACAATCACCGGATGCCCCTGCGGGACTCTGCCATAAGGCATTTCATTATCCACAAAGGCACAATCATACTTCTTAGCCATTTCCTCAGCTTTTACTTCAAGTGCTTCAAAGTAGCTGCGGTTATGCTTGTTATAGATCTCGTCGTAAAGTGGTACAAGATCAGGATATTTTCCGGCGATATAATCCATAATT
>NZ_QUHY01000045.1:0-15542 GCF_003479865.1 Blautia sp. AM47-4 | reverse complement strand
CTTGGCAGTCTCAGACACCGGATTTTTCGCTGGAGGGTTTGGCAGTCTCAGACACCGGATTTTTCGCTGGAGGGTTTGGCATAATCTGACCAAATCTGAACAATTAAATACGATTCTAATGCAGGCACTCAGTAACAAATAACTGGGTGCTTTTTTGTTTCAGAGATTCCGGCATTAGAAAGGGCCGTCACTTTATGATTTTGAAGTGGCGGCTTTTTCTATTTCCAGAAACAACAGCAACAATTAGAAATGAGGTGAAGTCATGAACACACAAATCATCGCCATCGCCAACCAGAAAGGCGGCGTTGGCAAAACAACAACCTGTGCGAACTTGGGAATAGGTCTGGCACAGGCCGGAAAGAAAGTGCTTCTAATCGACGGGGACCCACAAGGAAGTCTGACAATCAGCTTGGGAAATCCGCAACCGGACAAGCTGCCATTTACACTGTCGGATGCAATGGGCAAAATTCTGATGGATCAGCCTATACGCCCCGGAGAAGGTATTCTGCATCATGCAGAAGGCGTTGACCTGATGCCTGCGGATATTCAGCTTTCCGGTATGGAGGTTTCTCTGGTAAACGCCATGAGCCGTGAAACGGTTTTACGGCAATATCTGGACACACTGAAGGGACAATATTCCCATATCCTGATTGACTGTCAGCCCTCGTTGGGGATGCTTACAGTCAATGCGCTGGCTGCTGCGAACAGGATCATAATTCCCGTTCAGGCAGAGTATCTGCCCGCCAAAGGACTGGAACAGCTTTTATCTACGGTCAGCAAGGTAAAACGGCAGATCAATCCAAAGCTCCAGATTGACGGTATCCTGCTGACGATGGTGGATAACCGCACCAACTTTGCCAAAGAGATTGCTGCTTTGCTGCGGGACACCTATGGAAGTAAAATCAAAGTCTTTGGAACGGAGATTCCACACTCTGTCCGTGCAAAGGAAATTAGCGCAGAGGGAAAAAGCATTTTCGTCCATGACCCTGGCGGTAAGGTGGCAGAGGGGTATCGAAATCTGACGAAGGAGGTGTTGAAACTTGAAAAGCAGCGCGAAAAAAGTAGAACTGGCATCGGTAGATGATCTGTTTTCTACGGAGGAGAGCCGTGCCGATGCTCAGAGAGAAAAAGTAGTAGAAATCCCGCTGTCGGAACTGCACCCGTTCAAAGGGCATCCATTCAAAGTCAAGGATGACGAAGCCATGATGGAGACCGCAGACAGTATCAAGCAGTATGGCGTTCTGGTTCCGGCGATTGCTCGACCGGACCCGGAGGGCGGTTATGAGCTGGTAGCCGGACACAGGCGGCACAGAGCCAGTGAGCTGGCAGAAAAGGAGACCATGCCGGTCATTGTTCGGGATTTGGATGATGATGCCGCCACGATCATTATGGTTGACAGCAACCTGCAACGAGAAAGTCTGCTCCCCAGTGAAAGAGCATTTGCCTACAAGATGAAGCTGGATGCCATGAAACATCAGGGAGAGCGAGTTGATTTAACTTCGTCCCAAGTTGGGACGAAGTTGAGAGCCGATGAAATATTGGCTCAGCAGGCTGGTTCAAGCAGAAATCAAGTTCAGCGCTATATCCGTCTGACAGAGCTGATTCCTGAATTGATGGATATGGTGGATGAAAAGAAGATTGCCCTGAACCCTGCCTATGAGCTGTCCTTTCTCAAAAAGGAGGAACAGGTAGACCTGTTGGACGCGATGGACAGCGAACAGGCTACCCCTTCTCTTTCTCAAGCCCAGCGGCTCAAGAAATACAGTCAGGAGGGGCATCTGACCCTCGATATGATGCGTGTCATCATGGGTGAGGAAAAGAAAAGCGATCTGGACCGAGTGACATTTACCTCTGACACCTTGCGGAAGTATTTCCCTAAAAGCTATACGCCCCAGCGGATGCAGGAAACCATCATCAAGTTGCTGGAGGCATGGCAGAAAAAGCGTCAGAGAGACCAGGAACGATGAAAGGAGCCGCCTATGATGGATATTTCAGCCCGTGAGCTGAAAGGACATAACATTCTCGCCGTAGAGAGGTTTTGGGATAACACCCGCTGGATGATTGAGTTTTCCGTCCTGCGTCCCAGCACAGCTTACGGCAGCCCCGGAGAGGAAATGCGGCTGTTTTTGACCGAGGACGGGTATCAGGCTGCTCTGCAAAGCCAGCAGCGTCGGGAGATTAAGATCAAGCGTTACGCTCGTGTGATTGAGGGACATATCCTCGATTTCAAACCGGGAAAACGCCGCCGCTCATAAACCCATACAACGAAAGGAAAGGAATGACTATGTGTACGGTAAAGGAAATTCAAGAAGCAATCCGGGAAGATTGCAAATCTCAGCATGACATGGAATCAACGGATATTGACCGAGTGATGCAAACACTTCCTTTCGCCCAGGAGGAGCCATTTACAGAGGCGCGTCCTCGAAAGCCGCTGTTTTGGTTCTATGCAAGAAAATTTGAAAAGTGTTGAACACCGCAATTCTTTGGAATGAGGATTGCGGTTTTTTTGTACCCAAAATTCGGAAGGAGTGAGGTCGATGGCCGTTTTTCGCATTGAACGGACCCGTGATTATACCGTGATGAGCAATCATCATTTACGAAATGCAAACCTGTCGTTAAAAGCCAAGGGACTGCTTTCCATGATGTTATCTTTGCCAGAGGACTGGAATTACACCACCCGTGGTCTTGCAAAGATCTGTAAGGAGGGCGTGGATGCCATAGGCGCTGCGTTGCGGGAATTGGAGGCTGCCGGTTACATTGTGCGGCACAAGCTGCGTGACCGGCAGGGACGCATCAGCGATACAGAGTATGTTATATACGAGCAGCCACAGCTAGAAAACCGGATACGGATTCACCAGATACGGAAAACCCGTATATGGATAAACCGGATACGGAAAAGCCCGCAGAATTAAATATAGAGAAATCAAATACTCAAAAACAAAATATTTATGGATCAAGTACCGATTCCATTCCCTTCCGGGATTGCGCGGCAGATTGTCTGCCGGAACGGAAAGGAAGGGATGCGATGTCACTCACAGAGATAGAGAGTTATCGGGAATTGATTCAGGAGAATATCGGGTATGAATACCTGTGTCAGCAGTATGAAACTTATCGGGAGGATTTGGATGAGATTGTGGAGCTAATCGTGGAAACGGTCTGTGCAAAGCGAAAGACCACCCGTATTGCAGGAAGTGATTTTCCGCATGAAATCGTTCGTTCCAGATTCTTGAAGCTGGATAACTCGCACATTGAGTTTGTCATGGACTGTTTACAGAAGAACACCACGGAAATTCGTAACATGAAGCAGTATCTTCTGACCGTTCTGTTCAATGCACCGACCACGATAAGCAATCATTACACCTCACAAGTAAATCACGATCTGTATGGCGGCTGGTAAATGGTCGCTTTTTTATTGCCCGGAACTGCCGGGAGAAAGGAGCAAGCATGATGTCTGAGGGAAAGACCATAGGGCAGCTGATGGAAGAAATGCGGGCAAAGGCAGGAGCGCAGAATTATCATGGTCATGGATATATGGACCTCCAGCGTTTTGCGGAGGACACCCGGCACATGATTATTTTTGATGTGCTGACGAACGATTCTCCTGTTGGCTGGAAAGGCGAACGAACCCGCCTGTTCCTGTCGGATACCGGTTATGAAAAAGCACTGGATAGTCAGGAAAAGGGGCAGATTAAGATTTTGAGCCACGCAAAGGTACGCCAGGGCAATCTGCACTATGACCATTCTGACCAGTTACGCTAAGGAGGGCGGTATGAAGCGTTATCTTCTGCGGCGGCTGGTGGTTCCGCCTTAGCAAAAAAAGAGATTCCCTGCAAACTTCGTGGAAAGGAGGCGAGAAAATGCAGGAAGAAGTGGAAAACAGAACTTTGACGCTGGTTGTCAGTGGAACAAAGTTTACCGGCAGAATGTTTAAGGCTGCCATAAGCAAGTACATGGCACATCGAAAGGAAAAGAAGCTGGAAAAACAGAGAAGCCGTGATGCGCCGGTTGTTCCGCATGGAAAACAGACTGTGAAGCAGCTTGTCGGGCAGAATCAGGGAATATCCAACATTGAGATCACAGACCCCTCTATCAAGGAGTTTGAGAAAATCGCCCGGAAATATGGTGTGGATTATGCGGTGAAAAAGGACCGCAGCAGTTCTCCGCCAAAGTACCTAATTTTTTTCAAAGGCCGTGATGCAGATACTCTGACAGCAGCTTTTACAGAGTACACCAACAAAAAGGTCAAAAAGGCAACGAAAACAGAGCGCTCGTCCGTACTGGCAAAACTTAACCAGTTCAAAGAGATGGTTAAAAATGCTGTGGTGGATCGCACCAAGCGAAAGGAGCTGGAACGATGAAAAAGACATTGGACATCAAAAAGCTCATTTTGCTGAATATGCCGTATATCCTGATGGGACTGTTTGCTACCAATTTTGGAGAGGCATGGCGAATGGCAAAAGGGGCGGATGCTTCAGAAAAGTTTCTTTCGCTGATTGCGGTTCTGCCTGGGGCGCTGGAAAGTTTCTGGCCAAGCCTGCATCCATTGGACTTGTTGGTAGGGCTGTGTTGTGGAGGCAGTCTGAGGCTGGCGGTGTATCTTAAAAGCAAGAACGCCAAGAAATATCGACATGGTTTGGAATATGGTTCGGCCCGCTGGAGTGCATAATTTTAAGTGTAAATGACACATACATGGACGCACAGGAGGTTATGCACATGACTGATTATAGCAAAATTACAGCCCTTTACTCCCGCCTTTCCGTGGGCGACGAGGACAGGGACGGCGGCGAGAGCAACAGCATACAGAATTAGAAGAAATTTCTGGAAAGCTACGCCAGACAGTTAAAGCTGACGAATATCCGGCACTACATCGACGATGACGAAAGCGGCAGGTTTTTTGACCGTTCCGCATACTCCCGCATGATGGACGATGTGGAAAACGGGAAAATCGGTGTCTGCATTATGAAAGACCTTACCCGCTGGGGGCGTGACTATCTCCAAGTCGGAAACGCTATGGAGATATTCAGACGGAACAATGTGCGCTTTATCGCGGTCAACAACGGCATTGACAGCGAGAAGCCCGACACATTGGAGTTTGCGCCCTTTATCAATATCATGTCGGAGTGGTACGCAAAGGACATCAGCAAGAAAGTGAAAACGGGCATTAAGACCAAAGGCATGAGTGGAAAGCCGATTGTCACCGAAGCCCCTTACGGCTATGTCAAAGACCCGGACGACAAGGATTTTTGGATAATCGACGAAGAAGCCGCCGAGGTTGTCCGTTTGATTTTCCGTCTGTTTATCGGTGGGAAGAACCGCAATCAAATCGCCATATATCTGACACAGGAGCAAATCCCAACCCCCACTTTCTACATGAAAGACCGCGGGTGGGGAACCTGTAAAAATAAGACGCTCAACGAGGATAACCGCTGCAAGTGGAACAAAGTCACCTTGACCAATATCCTCACACGGCAGGAGTATTGCGGCGATGTGGTCAACTTCAAGACCACAAAGCATTTCCGAGATAAACATAACCACTATGTAGACCAGAGTCAGTGGCACATCACAGAAAATGTGCATGAGCCGATTATCAGCCGCAGCGATTTTGAAACCGTACAGCGGATTTTGGAAAACGCACCCGTCAAACGCCCCAACGGGGACGGGGAAATCCACCCTCTGTCCGGCTTGCTTTTCTGTAAGGACTGCGGCGCAAAAATGCACATTCGTATAGATTACCGAAACGGCGGCAAGCGGCATGTTGCCTATTGCAGCGAGTACCACAAGGGGAAAGCCAGAAATCCGAAATGCAATTCCCCGCACATCATGGACGCGGACTTGCTCATGCAGACCATCGCAGAAGTGCTGAAGAAAATCGAGGACTATTCTATCAGCAATCGGGCGGAGTTTGAAGCCTTAGTGAAAAAGAACCTTGC
The DNA here is from genome assembly GCF_003479865.1 of Blautia sp. AM47-4. NCBI lineage: Bacteria > Bacillati > Bacillota > Clostridia > Lachnospirales > Lachnospiraceae > Blautia > Blautia sp. AM47-4. Next base: position 9,612 of record NZ_QUHY01000045.1, on the reverse strand, counting down.
CATGCAGCAGACCGACCAGACCAAAAAGCAGCAGAAGCGTATTCCGCAAATCACGACGCGCCTTGAACAGATTGACAAGGTGCTGAATAAGCTCTATGAGGACAACGCCCTCGGCACTATCCCGCAAGACCGTTATGAGCAAATGTCGCAGAAGTATTCGGAAGAATACTATGCGCTGAAAGCGGAGCTTGCCACGCTCCAAGAGCAGCTATCCGCTTATGAGAACGCGGGAGGACGGGCGCAGAAGTTTTTGAAGCTGACAGAACGCCATGCCGCCTTTACCGACCTGACCCCCGCCATTCTCAACGAGTTTATCAGCCGGATTGAAGTGCATGAGCGCGACCAGAAAAGGGCGAGATACGCAATCCAGCACATCAGCATATATTTCAATTATATCGGCAAGTTTGAGAATGAAGTGACACAGCTTGCAGAGCCGACCGAGCAGGAAATCCGGCAAATGCGGGAGGAAATCGAAGAAGCCAAAAAGGAAAAGAGCCGCGCATACCACCGGCAATATTCAAGGGAGTACCGGGCGCGAAACCTTGAAAAGCAGCGGGAGTATGACCGCATGAAAGCGCGGGAATACCGGGCAAGGCGAAAGGCACAGGCTGCCGCCGCACAGCCCACACAGTAAAACAGAATAACCGTCAACCAAGAGGGATTTTCCGAACTACGGGAAATCCCTCTTTTGCGCCCAAAGAAAGGAGCCGCCTATGGCAGAACAGACCCCCGACAGTATCATCACAACCCAGAGGAACGGGCAGACCATTGTTGCGGAGTTGTTTTTCAATCACAGCAGCACAGAAACGTTCCGCGACAAGCTGCTCAAACTGGTACTTGCCGACAGTTCGCGTTTATCTGCGTCTGACGGTCAAGAGCCGGAAAAAACGGAAATCTTGCGATAACAGCCGCCCCGACGAACCATTCCCTGTCTGGACGGTTTCTATTTGAAAATCCTCATTTCCCCCAAGTCAAGAGCCGGAAAAAACACCCGAAAAATGCCCCTATTGCGTAACAGGGGCGCAGAAAGGAGCTTACATGAGAACAGGGCTTACGAAGCAGGAAAAGACCACCGATATTTGGTTTGACGAGAAAGACCCCCTTATCCATATCCGCACCCACAACACCGACTTAAAGAAGCGGCTTGCCGCCTACACCAGACAGCACCCCGACCAGTGCCGCCAGACCGACGCAGACCCCGAAACGGGCTGCATGGAGTTTGAGATTGCAAAGGGGCGCTTCTCTTTCCGTCTGACCGCCCCATACAACGAGGAACGGCGGGAAGCTGCGCGGCGGTCTGCCAGAGAAAACAAGGCCACTGACAGGCTGAAATGAGGTGGATTTATTCATAACCATGTGCTATGATATTTATAGATAGTGAAACTTCCTTTCAATTTTTTCATCTATACAAGTAACAGAGAAGAACAGGAGGCTTGTTCCATGAGAAAAAAGAGATTGATGATTGCAATAGCTTGTATCATTTTAGTAGGTATCGCGGTAATCGTATTTTTTTCACAACAGGGGAAAAAACCGTATAAGGATTTGGACGCAGCGCAGATTGTTTCCGCTAAAGTGTTATTAACACCGCCAGACAAAACGATTGAGATTGAAAATATCCAAGAATTAGTTGAATATTTGAATGATGTTGTTGTCTATAATGAGGATAATTCTTACACAGAGTATGCTGGACAAGGCGTTGTTTTTACCTTGACTATGGTAGACGGTACACAAACAGATATTATGGCGTATAACCCATTTATTGTCATTGACGGTATCGGTTATAAGACAAAATATGAGCCATGTGAAGCACTCAACAACTATGCAAATGAATTACTAAACTCTGGGACTGCCAATATAATTTTGGAAGAACCGCCCACATTAAGCGTTGTGAGTGACGAAACCGCTATCGGTGCAGTATTAGGAACTTATTCGTGGCAAAAAACAAATATTGACGGAACTGCTGAAAGCACAATAGCTGATAGCCCACACCCGTTAGAGTGCAAGGATCTGTTGTCCCCGCCATTTGAAACAACAGAAACAACAGCTACATTAAGATTTACAGAAGACCCAGATACAATTTTAAGTGTGCAGTGCTGGAGTGACGAACATTGGGGAGAGCCTGCTGCAAACAGCGAAGATGTAACTATTGTTGGAAACGTACTCACTCTTAAACTGGGCGGATATATTTATGAAGTAACAGCTGAATGGAATACTGAAAATGGCTATGGCGGAACAGCAAGCTATTTTATATATTTGAAAACAGCAGACTAAAATTGAATAGCCACCCACAAGGGCAGCCGAGAAAATCGACTGTCCTTTTTCTATGCTTATGAGCAGAAAGGAGCGACCAACCATGACAAAGCCAAGAGAGAAAACCCGCGAGGAGCTGCAAGCCGAGATTGAGGACGGAAAGAAGAAAATCCGGCAGCTTGAGAACCGGGAGAAAATCATCAAGCAGAAGCTATCCGTCGAGGAACGCAAGGCGAGAAACCACAGGCTTTGCAAGCGCGGCGGCTTCATGGAAAGCCTTGTGCCGGAGCTTATTGCCATGCCGGACGAGGATGCGCAGACCTTTTCCGGCTTGCCCTGACGAGCGAGCCAGCACAGGAGTTTTTGAAAAAACGAGCCGAGGAAACGACAAGCTGAAAATCCCTTAGGAACTAAGGGCGCACTTATACACCCTTACGGGCGTGTGCGCTCTGCCGAGGGCTTATCTCCGCACAGGGAGATTTCCCCGCGCTCCGATATGGCGGCTTTGCCGCAACAAGGGGCTGCACCCCTTGCGCCGCTTCGCGGCTATCCCTGCACACCCACAAAAACAGTACACCCGCCTTTGGCGTCTGTACCATTTTTGAGGGTTTTATCATCCTATCCGGGAGGTGATACCCATAGCCATTTACCATTGGAACATCGGCATTGTGAGCCGAGGAAAAGGCAAATCAGCCGTTGCCGCCGCCTACCGAAGCGGCGAAAAGCTGACAAACGAATGGGACGGAATGACCCATGACTACACTCGCAAAGGCGGCGTTGTCCATACAGAAATCATGCTGCCGCCCCTCGCGCCGCCCTCATTCTCTGACCGTTCAACCTTGTGGAACAGCGTGGAGCTTTACGAGAAAGCCGGGAACGCCCAGCTTGCGCGTGAGATTGACGCAGCACTCCCCATAGAATTATCCAGAGAGGAACAGATCCGGCTTGTCCGGAAATACTGTTCCTCTCAATTTGTTTCCAGAGGAATGTGTGTGGATTTTGCCATTCACGACACCGACAGCGGCAATCCCCATTGTCATATCATGCTGACTATGCGCCCCCTTGACGAGCGCGGCGCGTGGGCGGCAAAGTCCAAAAAGGAATATGACCTTGATGAAAACGGTGAGCGTATCCGCTTGCCAAGCGGCAGATATAAGACGCACAAGGTTGACCTCACGGGCTGGAACAGCCAAGAGAATGCGCTTGTTTGGCGCAAGGCATGGGCTGATATTTCAAACGACTATCTTGAGCGTGCCGGAAGCCCGGAGCGTATCGACCACCGCAGTAACGCCGAGCGCGGCATTGACGAAATACCGACCGTCCATATGGGCGTAGCCGCCTGTCAAATGGAGAAGAAAGGTGTAGCCACCGAGAAAGGCGAACTGAACCGAAATATCCAAAAAGCAAACCGCCTTATACGGGAAATCCGGGCGCAGGTTAGCAAGCTCAAAGAATGGATTGCCGACCTGTTCAAAGTGTGGGAAACCGCCCCGAAGCAGCCGCCGCAATCTCCCAACCTTGCAAATCTGTTGATGAAGTATTTGAGCGTTCAGAGAGAAAAGAGCCGGAAGTATTCGCAGCGTTGGCAACAACAGCACACAGCCGATGAACTGAAAACCATAGCGGCAGCGGTCAACTATCTCTCCGAGCATGGCATCTCTAATCTTGACGAGCTGGACGCTTCTCTTTCCTCTGTCAGTGATAGAGCCTATTCAATCCGGGCAGGAATGAAAACCGCCGAGGAACGCATGAAGAAGCTACAAAAGCTAATTGAATACGGGAAGAACTACACAGAGTACAAGCCCATTCACGATGAACTGAAAAAGCTGCAAAACGGCTGGACAAACAAGCGCGACAAGTACGAGGAAGCCCACCGCGCCGAGCTGACCCTATGGAACGCAGCAAGTCGCTATCTCCATGCAAATCTGCCGAAAGGAACAAAGACCTTGCCTATTGCGGAATGGGAACAGGAATATGCTGACCTCAAAACACAGAGGGACAGCGATTATACTAAACTGAAAGATACCCGCACAAATGTTTCAGAGCTTCAAAAAATCCGCAAATGCGTGGATATTGCACTCCGCGCCGACCAGCCGGAGCAGACGCAGAGCCGCACCAAACGGCATGATATAGACCGCTGAAAGGAGTTGAACTTTTATGTACTACACCCAAGAACAGATAGACCGCGCCAACCAAGCCGACCTTGTTTCTTTCCTGCAATCACAGGGCGAGCAGCTTACCCGTGCCGGAAATGAATACCGCTGGAAGCGGCACGACAGCCTGACCGTCCGGGGAAACAAATGGTACAGGCACAGCCAGAGCAAAGGCGGCGGCCCCGTTGATTTTGTCATGGAGTTTTTCAGCAAGAGCTTTACCGAAGCTGTTGAACTTCTCACAGGCGAGAAAGGAGCCGCCCTACCGCCGGACAGACCAAGCCCCGCGCCCCTCTCCAACTTCCGGCTACCACCCCGGAACACCGACAACCGAACAGCGAGGAATTACCTCACAGCAGCCCGCCGCATTGATGAAGATGTGACGGGCTTTTTCTTTGCCCGCGGCGATATTTACGAGGACACAGCCCACCACAACGCCGTATTTGTGGGGCGGGACGAGGACGGAATACCGCGCTACGCCCACAGCAAGGGAACGGCGGGAAAACTTCCGGCTTGATGTAAAAGGCAGCGACAAAGCCTTTAATTTCTGCTACCGGGGCGAGGGCGACAGGCTTTTTGTCTTTGAAGCCCCGGTTGACCTGTTATCTTTTCTCTGCCTGTTCAAAAAGGCATGGCAGAAACAGAGCTATTTGTCATTGGGCGGCGTGGGAGAAAAAGCCCTGTTGCGTTTCCTCTCTGACCGTTCGAACATCAAGACCGTTTACCTCTGCCTTGACAGCGACCAAGCCGGAAGCGACGCTTGCAGCCGCCTTGCGGAGTTTGTGCCGGAGGGCTTGACCGTTCACCGCCTTGTGCCGCTTTACAAGGACTGGAACGAGGTATTGCAGCACCGGGCAGAAATCGCGGACGGGAAGTATATCCGGGAAGCGATTTACGGCTTGAAAGAGCCGCCGCAGGAAGAAACCGTTGAGATTATCCGCATGAGCGAGGTTGACACACAGACCGTTGAATGGCTATGGGAGCCGTATATCCCCTTTGGGAAAGTAACCATTGTGCAAGGCAATCCCGGCGAGGGCAAGACCACTTTTGCCCTACGCCTTGCCGCCGCCTGCACCACCGGGCGGGAGCTTCCGAACATGAAGCCCCTGCCGCCGTTCCAAGTGATTTACCAGACTGCCGAGGACGGTTTGGGAGATACCGTCAAGCCCCGCTTGATAGAAGCCGCCGCAGACCTTGACCGGGTGCTTGTGATTGATGAAGCAAAACGGGAGCTTACCCTATCTGACGAGCGCATAGAGAAAGCAATCGTACAGAACGGGGCGCGTCTGATTATCCTTGACCCCATACAAGCGTATATGGGCGAAAAAACCGACATGAACCGGGCGAACGAAGTGCGCCCCATGTTCCGCCGCCTTGCCGATGTTGCCGAGCGTACCGGGTGTGCCGTTATCCTTATCGGGCATTTGAACAAAGCAGCCGGAGGACAGAGCGCGTACCGGGGATTAGGTTCTATCGACTTCCGAGCCGCCGCCCGGAGCGTGCTTTTAATCGGGCGCGTGAAGCGTGAGCCGAATGTGCGCGTTATCGTCCATGACAAATCTTCCCTTGCGCCGGAGGGCAAGCCCGTTGCCTTTTGCCTTGACCCGGAAACGGGCTTTTCGTGGGTAGGCGAATACGACATCACCGCCGACGAGCTGCTGTCCGGCGCGGGCGGCAACAACGCCACCAAAACCGAACAGGCTGAAAGGCTGATACTTGACCTACTTGCAGACGGGAAAGAGCTTGCCAGCGAGGACATTGTAAAAGCCGCAGCCGAAGCCGGAATATCCGAAAGGACGGTACAGAACGCCAAGCGCAACATGGGCGGCATTTTAGGCGCAAGGCGTGTCGGCGGTCAATGGTACAACTTCATCAAGAAGAAGCAGCCGCCCGAACCCGCAAGCTGAAAGCGCAAAACGCAGACCCTTTGCACTTTGCACTTTCGCACTTTCACGATAATTTGCGTCAATAACTCAAAAAAGCACTTGACAAAACGCTTCATGGGGAACCCGTGAGGATATTGCACCTTACGTTGATCCTGTATTTCAGAACAATGTGATTCTGACGAAAACGGAGAGCCTGACCATGAACAGCCGCCCCAAGGACCCCAAGACTGCCAGAAACAAAAATGTACTGGTGATTGGCGGCTCCGGTTCCGGTAAGACCCGCTTCTGGCTCAAACCGAATCTGATGCAGATGCACAGCAGCTACGTCGTGACTGACCCGAAGGGAACCATTTTGGTGGAGTGCGGAAAAATGCTCCAAAGGGGTGCGCCCAAGCTGGGGAAGGACGGAAAGCCCATGAAGGATAAGCATGGCAAGGTCATTTATGAGCCTTACCGCATCAAGGTTCTAAATACCATCAACTTCAAGAAGTCCATGCACTATAACCCCTTTGCATACGCGCGACACGAGGTCGCGTAATTAAACTGTTCGGCGCTGACCGAACCTGTTATTCCATTAGCAGTAGCCTATCGTCACCGAAGCGGCTGGCAACGGCCGTGAGGCAGCATGACGAGAAAAGGTAGCCCTCCCGAAAGGGTTAAGCCGAAACCTCGAGGCAGAGGCGAAAAGCTGGAAGCAACGTCCGGCTGGGGAGCTTGGCTTGTGTAGTATGGTGAATGTAAGTAAATCGCTGTTAAACGTCGTTAGCGGGAACCAGGCTAAAGTTGCTGATAGGCCTGAACCAAAAGGTGTGCAGTCGGATGTTCTCCTGTAAGCTGGGAACACATGGACAAACATGACTGCCGGCGGATAGGCGGCACCTAACCTACACGGTTGATTACGTGAAACGTGTTAAGCCCGCGCTCTCTCCGTATATTCGGAAAGCTGACCGCAAGGAAAGCCGATAGAAACGCGGGTAAGGAACGCTGGAAAAAGCGAACGCCGACCTTGTAATGAGGACGGATAGGGATTGAAACAGCATCCCACGCGAAAGCGGGCTGACTTCCAGCAGGTCTATCTTTACGAGAGAATTTACAGAACTTTTGAGAGGAGGAATTGCAAATGAACAGGAAACTGTGTGCGCCTGCTGACAGGGCACGAAGCTGGGAATCCATTGATTGGAAGAAAGCGGAGGCCTATGTTAAAAAGCTGCAAATGCGTATCGTAAAGGCTCAAAAAGACGGTCATTACAGCAAAGTGAAAACTCTGCAATGGCTGTTGACGCACTCTTTCTATGCCAAGGCATTGGCAGTGAAACGTGTGACAAGTAATAAAGGCAAAAATACCGCTGGTGTAGACCATGAATTATGGAAAACGCCAAAAGGCAAATTCGAGGCGATTGACAAACTCAAACGCCGGGGCTATAAGCCCCAACCTCTCAGACGGGTGTATATCCCGAAGAAAAACGGAAAATTACGCCCGCTGAGTATTCCAACGATGACAGACCGCGCCATGCAGACATTATATAAGTTTGCACTGGAACCATTGGCAGAAACTCTGGCAGACCCGAACTCCTACGGCTTTAGAATTGGAAGAAGCACACACGATGCCATCGGGCAATGCTTTAACGATTTGTGCAGAGCCGATTCGCCTCAATGGATTTTGGAGGGAGATATTAAAGGGTGCTTTGACCATATCAGTCATAGCTGGTTAATGAAAAAATATCCCAATGGACAAGGAAATGCTCGAAAAATGGCTGAAATGTGGCTTTGTGGAAACCAGAAAAATCTTTCCGACAGAGGAAGGGACCCCACAGGGCGGCACAATATCGCCAGTTTTGATGAACATGACCTTGGACGGTCTGGAGCGGATTCTAAAAGAAAGATTCCCGATGAGACGGACGGTGGCAGGTAAAACCATCTACGACCAGATTAATTTCGTGCGATATGCCGACGACTTTATCGTCACCGGGAAAAGCCCGGAAACTTTGCGTAACGAGGTTATGCCGCTTATCAAGGACTTTCTGGCGGAACGCGGCCTGCAACTTTCAGAGGAAAAAACGGTGATTACACATATCAGCGACGGCTTTGATTTTCTTGGGCAGAACATTCGGAAATACAACGGAAAATTGCTTATAAAGCCGTCAAAGAATGCAGTAAAAGCTTTCCTCAAAAAAGTGCGGACTATTGTTAAGGAGAACAAAACCGCCACGCAGGACTTGCTCATTCGCAAACTAAATCCTGTGATTCGCGGTTGGGTCAACTACCACCGCTATGTAGTTTCTGCGGATATTTTTGGATTAGTTGACCACAGGATTTTCGAGTGCCTATGGAAGTGGGCTTGCCGCAGACACAAACGAAAAGGTAGGAAATGGATTGCCAACAAATATTGGCACCATATTGATAACCGGACGTGGACGTTTGCAGCAGAGCCTGCTTTCCGCGGTAAAGATTTCGATGAAAAATACCTCAAGCTGGAATACGCGGCAAATACTAAAATCATCCGATTCAAGAAAATCACCGCCGAAGCCAACCCATTCGATAAAAAATGGACGGGATATTATGAGGAACGTGACGGGGAAAGAATGCTGAACAGCACCAAAGGACGAGAAAAACTCGTTAAAATTTGGAACAACCAAAAACGGTGCTGCCCTGTATGCGGAGAAAGAATTACATCTGAAACAGGATTTAAGACGCATTTTATCACCGAAAACAACAGGAAGTGGCCTGCTATTATGGTACATCCCTGGTGTCATCGAAATCTGCATGAGCCGGACTACTTGATTTGAGCCGGGTTTCGTTTTACACGAGGCCTTACGATAGGCTTGAGCCGTATGACGGGAAACTGTCACGTACGGTTCTTAGGGGAGGGGCTGGCAGCAATGCCAGTCTCTTACCCGACATCCACTCGGAAAAGGATATTCTGAAGCTGGTGACAACGCTAATCGCTAATACCAAAGGCGAGGGCAAGGCCGGAGACGATTTCTGGGTCAAGGCGGAAACATTGCTGTATTGCGCATTGATCGGATATATCCACTATGAAGCTCCGGTGGAGGAGCAAAACTTCTCCACCCTCATCGAGTTCATCAACGCCATGGAAGTCCGGGAGGATGACGAGGAGTTCAAAAATCCCGTAGACCTGATGTTTGATGCACTGGAATCGGAAAAGCCAAACCACTTCGCAGTGCGGCAGTATAAGAAATATAAGCTGGCAGCCGGTGTAGTAAGTTTGAAGAGACTTCTTAATCAATCAATTTTAAAGAGTTGGAGCTCCAAAATGATTAAAAAGTCTCTTGAGGCTTATTTTTTTACCTTAAAGAACAAAA
>NZ_QUHY01000044.1:0-15802 GCF_003479865.1 Blautia sp. AM47-4 | reverse complement strand
TCCAAGCATTGTAATCAGTGCACCGATAGACCAATATTTATGTGATTTCATTCAGATACCTCCTGCCGTTTTTCTTAATCATATACCTTTTAAAAGATATATACAAACTGGTATTTTGAATCAATCGACAAGCAGCTCGGATCTTCCACTATAAATTCATACCTTCAGCAAATAGGATATGGCAATAAAAATATATCCGGAGATTTCTCTTCCTACTGGATGCAGTCATCCTTAAAGATTTCACCAGTAGAACAAGTTGAACTTTTGAAAAATTTATATCGAAACAACTTCAACTTTACTCCTGCTAATATTCATGCCGTCAAAAATTCCATCCATCTTACCGCCTCTGAAAATGGAGAATTTATGGAAAAACCGGAACCGGACGAGTGAACGGGCAGGATATAAATGGCTGGTTTATAGGTTTTATAGAAAGCCAAAATAATACATACTTTTTCTCCACAAATATTCAAAGCGAACAACGTGCAACTGGTAGTAAAGCATCAGATGGTGCTTTATCTACTCGTATTGATTCGTCACATAAATATAAGCATCTTCCAACGTTGCAGGAATTGACATACACTCCAATTCTGGCTGTATTTCAGAAATCACTCTTAACTGCAATCCCCCCTCAACATACTGTTAGATGTAATACGATACTTCTGTTCCACTTCTCTTGCTTTTCTCTCATCAGGTACTTTGCAAATCCAGATTTTCCCCTGTGCTTCTTCTGTCAAATTCTTCATAGAACCCGCATACAGAAATCGACCTTTATGCATAATTGCAAGCTGATTGCAGGTGGCAGCTAAGTCTTCTACCACATGAGTTGAAAACAAAACCGTTCTGTTTTCAGAAAATCTACTAACAAATTGCGGATGCGAATACGTTCCTCCGGATCTAAACCGGTAGTTGGCTCATCCACAATTAAAAATTCCGGTTCATTTAAAAGCGCCTGCACCAATCCTACCCGTCGCTTCATACCGCCTGATAACTGCTTCATTTTCTTCTTACGATGTTCTATAAGACTGGTCTTTTTCAAATAATAATCTATCCGCTTTCTACATTCTGCTTTCGGAACACCTGCCAGATCTCCCATATACTCCAAACACTCCTGAACCGTCAAATTAGGATACAGTTCAATTTCCTGTGGTAAATACCCTATCTTTCTTTGGATTTTTTCATAGTTTCCTTCGCTATACAAAATTCCGTCTAATGTAACCATTCCGTTTGTAGGTTTAAGCACAGTGGTCAAAACTCTCATCAAAGTTGTCTTTCCCGCTCCATTTTCTCCCAATAGTCCAAATATCCCATTCGGTATATCTAAATCTGCATGGTCGATTGCTGTGACACTATTCTTAAATCTTACCGTTAAATCCTCAATATGAATACTCATAAATTTACCCTCTCTTTCTTACGATCTTCGGCAATGCCAGTAACAAAATCAGTCCGATACAAATACACAAGCCTTTCCCATACAGCCATGTAATATCGGCAGTATTTTCTATATCTCTAAAAGAATAAGAAAACAGATTCCATGCTCCAAAAAGTTTATCTCCACCTGTGGAATTTGTTGCTACCCATATCAAAAGACTGCTTCCAATTCCCATCCACATATTGCGAAAAAGCATAGACAATGTATTAGCCAATATTCCCCAAAAGAAAATAGTTACTACAATCGCCCCAAAACAGGTAATAAACTGAAGTATTTCACTTTCTGTTACTGGATGTGTAATTGGTTTCTGAAACGCAAAAAACAATCCATATCCAAGAACAGCGAGCAGCAGCAAAAAAGTTCCCTGTATCATCAGTCTCTGTATAATAGAATAGATTCTCTTTTTTATCTGATACAGTCTCTGAACTTCGGAACGGTTGCTTGTAATTTCCTGCACATAAGTATCTGCACAAAAAACAGCAGTCAATATCGCAAAAGGCGGCTCTATGGATAGTCCTATTTCATACGTGAAAACAACTGCACGAATCACACTTAAAATTACAACAAAGGATACTGCATAAGCAATTTTATAAAATGGCAGAACAATCTTCATTTCCTTCTTCATTTATATTCGCCTCCGCTTCCAAATCTGTATCGAAATCAGTATAATTACTACCGATACAATAATAAGAAAACTTTGATTTAAGAGCGCCATCGGGGGCGGTGTCGTATCAAAAAGCTGCCCCGGAAATCGTACCATGATTGCCAAAGGTTTGCCCCAATATCCGTAAACTCCCTCTGCATTAGTTCCGCCCAAATTGGAATACACCATATAAAGAATCAAAAGTGGTACACCCGGAAGTGGATTTTTAAATATGAGTGAAATCAATGTATATATACTCACAATCATCAGCATATTAGGCAATATATAAAGTACCGTAGAAGCCACAAAATCCCATAGTCGCACTTCAAATCCACTATCCTTTGTATAGATGCGGCACAATACCCAAAACAGTATATTCAAAATAGTTAGCACAAGCAAACAAATTGTAAATCCTGCACTCACTTTTCCCATTACATACTTCCCGGCAGTCACAGGCTTTGTATGCAACAATTCATAAGTATGCTTTTTTGTATCTTGTAAAAATAAAACCGCCAACATAATAATTGCAAAAAACACCATATACAGACCCGCAAAATCAGCAAATTTTCTTGCGTAATAAAAAGAAAATGTCTTATCTTCCAATTTTTTATCTAGATATGCGTTGATTTCTTCTGCCGTTCCCTTATAATACGTACTGTCCTCGTATAAATACCTTGCCCCGTACCAGTCATATTCCTGCTCCAAATACGCATAGGCCTCTTTTAAATTCATGCTTTCCAGCTTTTCAATGACATTCTGTGCTTCTGAATCCGTCAATCCAAACACATCCGTTAATTTTATTTTTACCTTTTCATGCCATACCTCTCTGTGCTTTTCAGGCGTGGCTGGAATATAGCCCTCATACACTTCTCCTTCAACCGAAGTGTTGGACTGATCATTGATGATTTTCTCCCCCGTTGTAAGATAATGTGTGGTTAAATATGGACTTGTCGCATTAAACACACCATAAATCACAAGCAGAACACCTACCCAAAATAACGGTCGCTTTAGATAATTCATAATCTCTCTTTTAAAAATAGCAATCATACGTATTCCTCCTTTCCTTCGTTATAGACATCATAAAATATAAATCACAACAAAAAGACAACAGCATAAAAAAATCGGACCGCTCATGCAATCCGATGAAATACTGCTGTTATTACAGCTCCACTCTGTTTTTCATTTTCTATCAGTAACTGACCACCATGCTTTTCACAATACAATCTGCTGATATACATGCCCATTCCTGAATGTTTCAAACTGTCTTTCACATTTTGCTGATAAAAAAGCTCTGTTGCCTTTTGCTTATCTATTGTAAATCCCACTCCATCATCCTTTATTCTGATCTGTAATTCAGAACAGGTAAGAAACACTTCCATTTCCACTTTTGTCTTGGCGTAACGAAAGGCATTTGACAAAAGGTTTTCTATAACCTCTAAAATCACTTCCTTATCTCCTGAAAATTTTTCTTCTGTTTCCGAACATTCTAATTCATATAGCTTTCCAAATTTTTTCCTAAACACGTTCATCTCTGCCCGTACGTCTATTTCTACCTGTTTACTGGTAATTTCTTCTGCTACTAACTCCCTTGTATCTAACTGCTCATCTTTCGCATAGTTTCCACAAAGATATCCATACGTTCAATCTGTTTTTTGCTTTCATTTACCATTTCTAAGGCTTGCTCCATGTTTATCTCTTTCTTCGGAAGATATTCTGAAAGCATTTCCTGATACCCCTCCAGCACAGAGAGCGGAGAACGTATATCATGTGCAATGGCAGCCCGCAAAGCCTTTTCTTCCTCAAGCATTTTCCATAACTGTTGATTATTCTCTGCCAGCTGTCCTCTCATTCGTTCAAACTCTTTGCACAATCCGCCCATCTCATCTTCATTTTCATAAGTGATATGGAAATCTAAATTATTTCGACCAACTTGTCGGGAAGCCAGTTCTAATTCTTCGATAGGGCATTTCAGTTTATGCTTATAAAAAAGAAATACCGCTATAATACTCCCTGCAACAGATACGATAAGCACTGTAAATGTCTGAAGAAAATCACATATTTCCGATACATGATAATCAAATTCTTTCATTTCATAAGAATGTGGTCTCGGAACATCTGGCAAATACCTTCTACCATCCCCTTCAGCCATTTCAAAATATTCTTCTTGGTCTACATAATTCCACCAAATGTTGTTTTGTACTGTGCTTGCTATTCGCATAATTAGTGCTGAAAGATAAAAACTAATTATTAAACTAATTATCATATACAAAACAATGGTTTTCCTTAACGAAAGATTTTTTATTTTGCCCATTTATATCCCCTCCCCCATACCGTTGCAATATATTCGTGTTCCGAATACATTTTCATTTTCTTGCGGATTCTGCGAATCAACTCCGTAACCACCCGGCTGTCCCCTTCTGCATCATATCCGCCAATCTTCTCATAGATTCGTTCTTTATCAAATACCATTTCAGGGTTCATAGACAAAAATTCTATGATCTCATACTCTAATTTCGTAAGCTCTAAAGCATTCCCTTTAATATGTACACATTTACTGGCATAGTCAATCACTAATTCTCCATAAAACCTTTGTTCTTTTTTCCTATGTAAACGTTCTTCACGTTTCAAATGGGCAATAATTCTAGCATCTAATTCTTTCAAACTAAATGGTTTTAAAACATAATCATCACCACCAGACAACAATCCCATTACTCGATCCTGTTCTTCTACTTTTGCAGTCAAAAAAATAATCGGACAGGAAACCATATCTCTGATTCTTCTGCACACTTCAATTCCGTCCATTCCCGGCATATTTACGTCCAATAAAATAATATCGGGATTTGCACTTATCTTTTCCATTGCTTCTATGCCATTTTCTGCAATCATTACCGTATAATTCTTCAATGTAAAGTATTGATTCAGCATTTTTAGCAATTCTCTATCATCATCAACCATTAAAATTTTATAGTTCATAAATTTCACCTCTGGCTCTAATGTTATCTTTTCCTTATAGTATAGCTTATAAAAAACAACAAATAAACAACAATTCCTAAAAGGCAACAGCCTTTCTAAACTGCCGCCTTTTCTCCTTCATTTTATTTCCATTATTGATAAACCATCTCTGTATCCACAATCTCCCTTGCACACGATTATATATTGTTCATTCTCGCTACCCATTCCATCTGATTTTCTGCCTTTAACTGTTCCGTGATCCCCTGTGCCTGTTTCATCTGCTCTACAATTCTTTCAAACCTTAAATACTTATAGTCATCTGTATCCAAACAAACAAGCCGAAGTCGCACAACAACTTGAAAATCTTATCAACGGAACAACAGTCCCAGATAGTAGCCAACTGGCAGATGTAGCCAATAAAAAGAAAAATCTCTGAAAAACCTTATCAAGGCTTTCCAGAGATGTAGTAACTATTCATATTCAATGGATCTCTTTTTAAATTTACCAGGAAGTCTTTTGTAAATCCTTTACCTCTTTTGATTCGTAATCATACTGGTACATATCTAAAATTTCAGCATCCATCATACTCCATGATCCATCTGTACTTTTTATATTTTTATAATACACATATTGAGTCTTTGTTCCTTCTTGATTATCACGATCATACATTAGATATCTAATCTGCGTTTCATCTTCGTAGGTAACAATATAGCTATACCCCTTTGCATTATAGTCTTTTCTATATTCTGCATCAGTTTCCTTTATATAGGTTTGATATATTTTTTGATAGCCTTCGTCTATTTTCTTGATTTTTTTTGAATCTTGTTGACTTTCGATTGTCATATCGTTTTGACGTGATTCATTTTTATCGTCATCTTGATGTTCTGATTTTTTCTCTAAATACCCATACTTTTTAGCTATATATTTATCTATATATTCCTGCTGTGTAGTTGAAGCATTTATATCATCTATTCCATCTGCATTTCTTAAGAACCGAAGAACCAGAATATTTTCTTCTTTATACAGTCTATACGATGGTTTATCTAACCACACAGGAGTTTTAACTATCACGGTTCCATTACTATTATAATGTTCTGAATCTTCATTTAACATGGTCACAAATATCCCCAATGCCATTGTTAGCACTACAATTATTCCGACTGCCCATAAAAAAATTCTTTTCAATAAAGATTTCTTTTTGTTCTTCTTTATTGTCCTAGACAAAACACACGTCCATATAATATTCAAACATTGTAGAATTAAAAATTGTATGATAGGAACTGTTCTTATAAACCATAAACGAAAAATCTCTCCATTTGATAAAGGATATCCGATTTTAATGCCAGTATATATCAATGAAACAATAATAGTAATCATCGTAACAACCACCAATGCCTTCATTTTAAAAGACATTTTATTTTCCGTTTCTAACTGTTCTGTTTCTATATCTTGAATAAAACTTCTAAGCAACAGTAATTCATTTTCAGATAGAACATTTTTATTGATCAATATAACTTTATTGTCTTTACGAACCAAATAAATATGATTTTCAATCTCTCCCTTATTAACAAATGAACTCCAATAATTATGTGTAGCTCCAGCCTGTGTGACTATATCCACACCTTCTTTTGAAAACACATATTTTCGCTCATTATTCATTTTCTGTTTTTCTTTATTTATGATTGCTCTCATAAATACTTTTTGTAATTTTTCTACACTTAAACCTATTGCAGCAAATCCAATACTTAACAATAAAAATATCCATGCAAATAATATATGAAACAAGTATGAATAAAATGCTAAAGAAAAGATATAAAAAGCACCCACCAAAGTTGTACCTTTGATTACTCTATTAGTCTTTATAGTTTTTAACGAACTAAGATGCATTAAAATATTGTTTACTTCTTCGTCTATATTTAAGTGATATATAATTTTCTGATCATGAAATTCTTCAACTACCATTCTTGATTTCTCCCTTCACACGATACTGATATTCCGGGACATTGTTTCTATCCTCTTTCCGGATTTCATTCCCTAAATATTGAAAACTCCCATCTTCTTTGAATTTCACTGTTAAATCATGCGTAATAAGAGCATCATCACAGATAACCATGTCGCATACTGCATTTACCGTTAATGTAACCGTACCATCTGGATTTTCTCTTACTTCCACCACCTCCGGCACAGAAGTCCCAAAAAAGTTAGGGGCATAATTACCACATCCCAACGGTGCCCATGCATACATTTTTGCTTCTTCATCAAATTCCGATTTGCACTTCAAATCGTTTTCTTTATTCTATCATAGCATCCATTATTCCGCCATCAGTCTTTCGAACCAGGTATCCATGACAATGATAAACTGGCCTGCTCCTGGCAATTCTTGTAGCATTTCGTCAAGAGTTTTCTGTTTCACATATTTCTGCACATACACCCAACAGGCAATGCTACTGGCTTCTGATACAATGTCAGCTATGGTTTTGCGTATAAGCTCTTCAAATTCAGTAATTTCTTCTTTTGGGACAACATCATACAGTGTTGGTGCCTGATGACTTAATTTTACGCCATTTTCATTTGCATCTTTAAGCAGATTCTTAACTTTTTCTCTTGAATCCTCCGGTACTTTCATGTACTCCCACATAAATGCTACCACATCGGACGGTGTGTCTTTTTAAGTGGTGGTAACTGAATATAATCATTGTTTTCGCTCATTTTCATATCCTCCTCACGATATAATAAAATCAATAATACGTTCTCTTGTCATGTCCAGTACAGTATCTACGAACACTCCTGCAAACAGGATCAGATACAGAATTACACTCAGCGAAAACAGAAATGCAACCTGTACCCAGTCATGGTAACAGTATGCAGTTGCTATAATCAACAAAGTGAATATAAACCCAAGGATCCCTCTGACAACCGCATAAGTCTGTACTGTCATCTTTACTGCCAGGCCGATCACAAAAAGGATCAGCCATACTGGCAGTAATAATATCTTCCCAGCAAATTTTAAAATAAACATGTGCACCTCCTATCTTACCAGTCCTGGCATATCATGGTTCACCTCTGCCTGATAATACCCGTTCATCGTTGACGGTGCATTAAACAGGGCTGCTAACAAATATTTCTTGATATTCTTCACCTTTGTGGTGTTACCACTCATACAGTGTAAGACATACTCGATATGTGAATAGGTCAACATCAGAAATTTTTTCTTCACCAGTGATGCCGGATACCAGTTGCTGGCAATCAATATCTTGTCGTTTTTACACATCACAGTCTCTACGATCAGGTTCACGATTTCATCTACCTGTCGCATATCGTCATGATGGGTTACTTCCAGTGATTCATAATCAATGGTCTCTTTGACAAGGTTTTCATAAGCCTGATAATCCTCAGAGTGATTATCGCTATCAAATCTTTTCTCATCCACAGATATGATATGATTAGATTTATTATCATTCATTTCAGTATCACTAAGATTAGTATTATTAGGGTTTGAAATGTAAACTTCTTGAAGTTTGTTTTCGGGACTTCTAGAAGTTTGATTTTGGGACTTCATGAAGTTTGAATTGTAAACTTCTGTAGATTCCTCATTTTCCACAGAAGTTTGTTTTTTAAACTTCTTTAATTCCTCTCCAAATTTTTTCTCATCTGTTTTCTCAGGCATAAAGGTTTTCACGTAGATAACGTTCACCTTTCCAAATCCCTGTCTGCGTTTCTCAATCAGACCAATCCCTGTTTCGTCATCCAGTTCTCTCATGGATTTAATGGCTTTATTTCTGCCACAGTTCAGTAATTCCATGATATCTTCGATGGAAAAGTAGATATATGCTCTGTTTTTGTCGTCAAACCACTGATTCTTGATGGAAAGAGACATTCGATCCAACATCAGTCCATATAAAATTTTAGCATCGCTCGATAAATCTTTAAAATAACTGTCTGTAAATAATGCTTTTGGTATGCGGTAGAAGCTGAACTGATCAGCTTCGGTACCGTAAAAATAATTAAATGTCATTTTTTTCTCCATAGTTTCCTCCTTTCATTTTCTGCTAAGAAGTCCTCTTTTTAAACTTCTTTGACTTTGTTTTCTTAGCATTTTCTATCCTTAACAGGACTGTTCCTGCATCCATTTTTCTAATAATGATTCAATCACCTGCTCCATATCTTTGGCTGTATAATCATCCGGAAAGTACTTTGTCAGTTTCTTTTCTGAGAAAGTAAGAGACCGGGATACTTTCTTTGCCATCACACAGTTATTGAAAATTGATAACATCTGGATCTGATTGATTGGTCCATCATTCAGCTGATTTCTGAGTGCTGCAATCTGTTTTGGTTTGATAAATCCTGTGTCGCAGATATATTCGTAAATCCATCCCTGTACTTCCTTATCGATGTAAGAGATATCTACAGCAACCGTGAATTGAAGCTTTTTGTTATCTACCAGATCAAGAAGTTCAGGAATCAATTCTGTCAGGCGAATGTAACGCTGAATCTGTTTAGAACTTTCTCCAACTTGCTCTGCTAATACATCCCTAGATACAGTTCCTATTAAATTCTGGTCATTTTGGCCAGAATTACTTTTTGGTCTTCCTGCTTGTCTTTTCATAGCTGCTAATTTCATCTTATAAGCAAAAGCTTTCTCACTCGGCAACAGTTCCTCTCGCTGAATGTTAGCGTCCACCATCGCCACAATGGCATCATCATCCGATAATTCTCTTACGATTGCCGGAATAGTCGTAAGTCCTGCAAGCTGTGCTGCATGCATTCTTCTGTGACCGGATACCATTTCATATTCTTCATTTTCATCCATGCGAAGCAGTACCGGAGTCAGTACTCCATTGATCTTTACACTTTCAACCAGATCCTGCATCTTTTCATCATCCAGCACCTTGAACGGATGATTCTTAAACGGATGGATCTTACTAATTTCTATCTCCATTGCTGACTCTTCATTTACCACACCAAGCAGTTCATCAATACTTGCCAGTTTAATCTTTTCGCCACTTCTATTTTTCATTACTCAAAACCTCCTGTGTCAATTTCATATATGCCTCGGCAACTTTTCCTTTCGGACAGTGCATGTAAATACTTTTTCCCTCTGCACTGGTCTCAGCTGCTTTTACAGACATCGGGATCACATTTTCAAATACTTCAATCTGGCTTCCGTAGGTTGTATGTACTCTCGATGCAATGTCTCTTGCGTAATTGGTTCTGAAATCTACCATAGTCAGGAGAATGCCCTCAATCGCCAGTTTCCGGTTCAGTCTTTTCTTTACTGTAAGAATGGTCTTGATCAGCTGCTGAAGTCCTTTAACAGGCAGATATGCGGCCTGTACAGGTATCAGCACAGAATCAGAGGAGACCAGTGCATTGATTGTCATCATACCAAGGCTTGGCATACAGTCGATCAGGATATAATCGTATCGGCATCTTATCGCATCGATATATTCCTTCATGATCATTTCTCTGCTCATAACATTTCCCATCGTTACTTCCAGGGCAGAAAGCTCAATATTTGCCGGAAGTAGATCTACATTTTCCTGGTGATGTAAGATACCATCTTCCAGAGAGATTTCTTCTTCGTTGATGACATCCATCATGATCGTTGCCAGTGTGATGCGAAGATCATCCGGTTCCTCATATCCAAGACTTGCTGTTAAACTTCCCTGTGGATCCGCGTCAATCAGCAACACTTTCTTACCTTCTCTTGCCAGTCCAATGCCTACATTTACGGTTGTGGTGGTCTTTCCAACGCCGCCTTTCTGGTTTACTACGGATATAACTTTACACATGATTTCTTCCTCCTTTAACTTTCCCATGATTCTTTTTTCCATAATTTCAACAGTGCCAGTATTTCCCGCTTCATCATTGCCGGTGTATAGGAATTCGGAAAATACTTATGTAGCTGTTCGTTTGTGAAAGCCACTCTTGTGATTTCACCCTTTTTAACCTCACACATGATTTCTTCCATCTTTTCCAGTGACAACTGCTTTTCTTTACTCATTTGCCGGATCCTCTGGGCCTGTGAGAGTGATGGGATTGCCTGTGCATACTCCATTGCTACAAGCAGTTCCTTTTGCTCTTTTTCACTTAATGCAGCTATCTCTACAGCCGGACAAAAAGAAATGATCTCATCATCCAGTTTCTGCAGCATTTCCGGTATCAGTTTTGTCAGTGAGATATAACGCTGCACTTGTTTTGGGCTATCACCACAATCTT
This sequence comes from Blautia sp. AM47-4, assembly GCF_003479865.1. Lineage (NCBI taxonomy): Bacteria > Bacillati > Bacillota > Clostridia > Lachnospirales > Lachnospiraceae > Blautia > Blautia sp. AM47-4. The sequence goes on along the minus strand of NZ_QUHY01000044.1, from coordinate 4,559 downwards.
CACTGATGATTTCTATTGCCCGCTTTCTTGGTGTTTTGTGGTCAACTTGGCTCTTTTTTCGACCACTTTTTCTTTTTAATACGTCATTCTTCAGTTTGTAAGCAAAAGCTTTTTCACTGTAGCTGATCCGTTCTCTGTGAAGATTAGAATCTACCATGCTTAAAATGGAATCATCTTCACTTAATACCCGGATGATTACTGGTACTTTACGGTATCCCAGTTTCTCCGCAGCATGTTTTCTTCTGTGACCGGATATGATCTCATAGTATCCATCCGGTACTGGTCTGACGATTAGCGGATTTAAAATTCCATACTTCTCAATGCTTTCCTGCAGAAGAAACATTTCCTTATCATCTTTTACTTGAAACGGGTGCTCTTTGAACGGACGAAGACGCTCAATCTCAATTTCTATGATTCTTTCTTCGTTTTCTCCTGATTGTCTGTTTGGCTCAGTCATCTTGACTCCTTTCCTCCAGGATTCAGAAAATAAAAAATGCCTGCCTGGAACTTTTATAGATAGTAAAGTTCCAAACAGACATTGCTGTTTGACCATTAGCTGTAGCTAATAGAATTAAATACTGTTTCAGCTAATTCATGTTTGCAGGTTTGGGAGAGATTGTTTCTTTTCCCGCCTTTTCTCTGATTTACATCCCCGAATAAGGGGTGACAACGGAGCGGAACCCAAATGTTAGCTGGACTTCTTAAAACCCATGTTTGCAAACCGGTAATTTTGATTAGCTGTCAGCTAACAAAAATCGGATTGCGTTAGCTGGAAATTGATCATTTTGAATGGAATTTTGTGTCACGAACGTGATTTGAAAATAACAAAAGCGTTCGTTGTCAGCTAATCCAGCTAACATTTTCGAACGCTTTGAAGCCCGTCGCCAAGAGGATTTGAACCTCCGACCCCTCGCTTAGGAGTACGGCTTACCATGTGATACACGGTTCGGATGTAACTTCCAATATCATCCCTTACGCAGAATGACTTGTAGTAAACGAACTTTATGGTGCAAAACACCTATTCTGACGCAGTTTTATGTGTCCGTTGGGTGGTCCTATTAGCAAATTCTTAGCAAGAGGACACCCAGCCAAAGCCGATTGCTACTGCCATTCTTCACTCCCTTAGTCAAAATGACAAGGCAAATACATGGAGGTTACTATGGACAAGAAAGAGAAAAAGTCACTGCCGGAACCGCGCACATATACCGTGGAACAGATCGCGGCCATGCTCAACATTGGCCGCACAACCGCATATCAGCTCGTCAAGCAGGAGGAGTTCAGGATCGTCCGCATAGGAAATGCAATCCGCGTTTCCAAGAAATCTTTTGACGAGTGGCTGGAAAGTTTGGAATTGTGAATATCGCAAGAAACGCCGTAGGCTCAAAAAACCTATGGCGTTTTTTATACCCATTTTTGAAGGAGGCTGGCAATGAAACTGACGGAAGCAGAAATGAGGATGGTGTTTCAGATTGAAAGTACCAATCAGAACGCTGCCCTGAATGAGATTTACATGACATGGCGCTATGCACCGAACCCGGCAACGAAAGAAACGGCGGAAGGTCTTCTGGACAAGCTCCGCCCACTGTCGGATCAGGAGTGCATGGATTTGATCCGCAAGGTGCAGGCCGAATACCGTCTGCCGGAGAAAGCCCGCACCATCGGGGAAATGCTGGCAGAGGCCAGACAGAAATCCGGGGCGCAGAAGTTATCCGGCCATGACATTATGGCTTTGGAGCGTTTCGACCCGGCGACCAGACACATGATTGTCTTTGATGTTCTTACCCATGACTCGCCTGTTGGCTGGAAGGGTGAGAAAATGCGCCTGTTCCTGACCGACGCCGGATACAGCAAGGCTTTGGAAAATCAGGAAAAGGGGCATATCAAAATCCGCAACCATGCGAAGGTGCTTTCCGGCGACCTCCACTATGACCATAAAGACCGTGAGAGGTAGCCGACTGAAAACTGTATCAAAATCAGTGGGATATCTTCTGTTTCTTCCTCTGTGGCTTGCGTTCTGAACGGGGCGTGGATGTTTTCCCATGCAGGAGGCTATGGAGGCACACAGACGGGTAAACCGCTCAAAATCAACACTTTTTATTTTCACAGGAAGGAGGTGCGAAGATGGCTGTTTTTCGTATTGAAAAGACCCGTGATTATACGGTCATGTCGAACTATCACTTGAAAGATCGGACGCTGACCCTGAAATCCAAAGGGCTACTGTCCATGATGTTGTCGCTCCCTGACGAGTGGAATTATACCACCAGAGGTCTTGCGGCGATCTGCCGGGAAGGTGTGGACAGCATCGGTGCGGCGTTGAAGGAGCTGGAAACCCACGGGTATATCCGGCGCACACAGCTTCGGGATGAAAAAGGCAAGATCACGGATACCGAGTATGTGATTTACGAAATGCCTCAGTGCGAGCCGCCGTCAAGCCAGGTACGCCTTTACCGGGTACGGCAAAGCCATATACGGAAAACCCGGATATGGGTATCCCGGATACGGCGGAACCGTGTACGGAAAAACCCGCACAATTAAATACTAATCAAACAAAGACTGATTTATCAAGTACGGAGATATCAAATCCTATCCAATCAAATCCCCCTACCCCCGCAGAGGCAAGGATGGGAACGGATCGGATGGGAGCCAGAGAATGTTATCGTGAAGTGATTTTGGATAACATCGAGTACAGCTATCTGGTGCAGGACAGCCACATCGACCGTGAGCAGCTTGACGAGATCGTTGACCTGATCGTGGATACCGTGTGTTCTGCCCGCAAAGTCATCCGCATTGCCGGAGACGATTATCCGGCGGAGGTGGTAAAGTCCCGGTTTATGAAGCTGGACAGTTCTCATGTTCAGTATGTCATGGACTGCATGAAGGACAACACCACCTATGTCCGCAATATCAAGCAATACCTTCTGGCGGCGCTGTATAACGCCCCGACCACCATCAACAGCTACTATTCTTCCCTGGTGCAGCACGATATGTACGGGGACGGGCAAAGGGGGCGAGGCTAAATGCAGGAGGAAGTAACGCGGGGCGCCGTAACGCTCATTGTTGACGGAGCCAAGCTAAGCGAGCAAGTCTTTGAAAAGGCCGTCAAAAAGTTCCTGGAGGAAATCCAGAAAAGCCAGAAGCCCAAAATCTACCGCGGCAGGCAGAGCCTTAAACAGCTTGCCAGCCAGAACGCCGGTCTTGCCAATATCGAGATCAGCGATAAGAATATCAAGGCTTTCTCCCGTGTGGCAAAGAAATATCATGTGGATTTTGCCTTGAAGAAAGACACCGCCGCAGAGCAGCCCCGTTACTTGGTCTTTTTCAAAAGCCGGGACGCGGATGCCATCACAGTGGCGTTTCAGGAGTTTGCCAGCCGGAAAATGAGCCGTGAGGAAAAGCCATCCATCCGGGAGCGGCTGACCCAGGCGAAGGAACAGGCGGCGGAGAAAACGGAACACCGCACCATTGACCGGGAGAAAGTAAAGGTCAAAGATCGGAGCGTGCAGAGATGAATATGAAAAAAATGTTTTTGCTGAACCTTCCGTATCTTCTGTTCGTGTATCCCTTCGATAAGCTGGCACAGGCTTTCCGGCTTGCGCCCGGTGCTAACCTCTCCGGCAAGCTGCTCTCCATTGGGGACGGCTTCACGGCAGCGCTTTCCTCCCCGTGGCTCAGTTTCCAGCCAACGGACCTTCTGATCGGTATAGCGGGTGCGGTGATCCTTCGCATGGCGGTCTATCTGAAAGGCAAGAACGCTAAGAAGTATCGCCACGGGATCGAGTATGGTTCTGCCCGCTGGGGGACAGCGGCGGATATCGCTCCCTACATGGACAAGGACTTTTTCCAGAACATCCCCATGACGCAGACGGAACGGATCACAATGGCGAGTCGTCCAAAGCAGCCGAAGTATGCCAGAAATAAAAACATTCTGGTGATCGGCGGTTCCGGCAGCGGCAAGACGCGGTTCTTCTGTAAGCCGTCGCTGCTACAAGCTCATTCGTCCTATGTCTGCACTGATCCGAAAGGGACCTTGCTGCCGGAGATCGGCGCTTTCCTGGAACGGAAGAAATACCGTATCAAGTGCCTCAACCTGATAAACTTCCGAAAATCCATGAAATACAATCCACTGGCTTACATTCGGTCAGAGAAAGATATCTTAAAGCTGGTGAATGCCCTAATTATGAACACGAAGGGTGAAGGCGAAAAATCTTCGGAAGATTTTTGGGTCAAAGCGGAACGCCTCTATTATTCCGCACTGATCGGCTACATCTGGTACGAGGCCACGGAGGAAGAAAAGAACTTCATCACGCTTCTGGACCTTATCAATGCCAGTGAAGCCAGAGAGGACGACGAGACTTATCAAAGCCCGGTGGACCTGCTCTTTTCTCAGTTGGAGGAACGGGAGCCGGACCACTTCGCCGTTAAGCAGTACCGCAAATTCAAGATGGCGGCGGGTGTAGTAAGTTTGAAGAGACTTCTTAATCAATCAATTTTAAAGAGTTGGAGCTCCAAAATGATTAAAAAGTCTCTTGAGGCTTATTTTTTTACCTTAAAGAACAAAA
>NZ_QUHY01000043.1:0-16508 GCF_003479865.1 Blautia sp. AM47-4 | reverse complement strand
TCAGGGCGGTGCTTTCCCTGTGGAAGCCGATGGGCTTTATGATGTCCTTGCGGTCAGTCAGGATGTTGTATGCGATAGCCCCGGAAAGCAGCGGGTCACGCTGGAATACGGTCAGGCAGTTCCGTATGCTCTGACGGACACCGCCTTTCTCGGTAGTTTCCAGTCCCGCCTTGATTTCCTCAATGCTCTGGGGTGGCTGCATGGCGTTCATGGTGTTTTTTAGTTCTTGCTGCGTCTGCGGCTGCAAGCTCTGCCATTCGCTGTTCAAGCTGTATCACATCCTTTCCGTAGTCCGTAATCAAAGCCGCTTTTTCCTCCGTTTCCCCAAAGAGCAGCACATCCAGCAGATATTCCACTTGGTCTTGCTTCTGTAAGGCTTCCACAAACCGGGGATGAAAGGATTCCTCCGGGGAGTGCGGGGCATATTCCTTTCTCCATGCCCGGAGCAGGTGGAGATAGTCGGCAAGAATACGGAAGCAGCGGCTCTTTGCTTCCTGAAACTGTTCCTCCGGGGATTTCTGCCGGGGCTTGGGCTTTTTTGCCTTTCCCGGCGGTTTCCAGTCCTCATAGGAAAGCCCGAAGTCCTGTGCCAGTTGTACGGCGGCTTCTTTCTTTCCCAGCCCATACAGGGCGGCGGTAAAATCAATCACATCCCCATCAGCACCGCAGCCGAAGCAGTGGTAACGCCGATCCAGCTTCATACTTGGGGTTTTATCGTGATGGAACGGGCAGCAAGCCATCCCGTTCCGACCTACATGGATTCCATAATGCTCCGCAGCCTGTCTTGTTGTGACGGACTGCTTCACAGCTTCAAATACATTCAAATCTATCCCTCCTTGAAAACAAAAAAGCACCTGACATTCTCTGATTGAAAATGGCAAGTGCCTGTTAAAGTTCCATATCCTGTTGTTTGTGTTTTGTCTGCGCCGGGGCAGTTCTTTGTGCTTTTTTCTCGTCTGCCTTATCCAGCAAGACTTCTTTGATGGGCTGCTTCTTGGGCGGCTCTTTGCTTTCTTCTGTGCCGGGGGTGGCTTTCCGTACCCAGTAGCGGATGTCCCGCAGCTTCTTCAAATCCTCCTGTACCTCGGTCAGTGGTACTTTCAGCTCTGCGATTTCTTCCAGAAGTTTTTCCTGCTCCTCTTGCAGCTCCTTTTGGGTACTGTCCTTATCGTCTGGGTGCTTGGCAAGGTAGGCGGCGGCTTTCGCATACCGGGCAACCTCCGGGTGTTCCTGTTTGAATTTCTCCTTTGTTTTCTTAAAAAATATCTTCTGGTACTTCTCATAGACAGGCTTACATTCCTTGCAGGCTGTCTGGCTGGCAAGAATCCCGTCAATCACTTTGCTGCGGGCTTCCTTTGGCTTCATCTGATTGCGGTAATCTGCGGCTGATTTCCCGGAAGATTCCAGAAATGCTTCTAAGTCCTCCACAGTGGAAAGCCCCTTTTGCCGAAGATAGGACAGGGCTTCGCTGACTGCCTTTAAGTCCTGTGAAGTCCCCCGGTTCTGTCCAGCCCTTGTCCAGTCCTTCCGTTCTTCCTTTCGTATCTCCATGTACTTCATCAGCAGATTGGGAAGAAGTGTCGCTTCCTCCGCCGCCTTTTGTGCAAGCAGCTCTTTCCGTTTTTCTCCCAGCTCGGTAATCCAGCCTTTGAGGTTTTGGATAAGCTGCCGGATGGACTTCATCAGACTGTTGGCGGCTCTGATTTCCCGGTTCAGGTTTCCGATATTCGTCTGGATACCACGCTTTTCCATCTGCCGGACAGCAGCCCCCTCATGGACAGTGGGGACAATATCAAGCCCCTGTCTGGCATAGGAACGCAAGTCCACACGCTCCGGACGGTCATTGGCTTCCAGATAGCGGTTCTGGATGACCTCCCATTCATGCCGCCAGATTTCGCAATACTTCTGGTCGTTCCAATCCACCGTATCCTCCTTGTGGCTTTTCCATCTGCCGGACGGAAGTTTTATCCGTTCCCCGTTTTCGTCAAGGTCATAAACCTTGCGGCTCTTGGGAAGCCATTTTCCATGTTCGTCCATTGCCCTCATAGTGAGCATGACATGGGCGTGGGGATTGTGTCCCGGCGGATGGGGGTCATGGATGGCAAAGTCAGCAATCATGCCTTTGGAAACAAACTGCTTCTGGCAAAACTCCCGGACAAGGACAGCATACTGGTCGGGCGGTATCTCTCTGGGGATGGTAAGCACCCACCGCCTTGCAAGCTGGGAGTTCCATTGTTTTTCCACCGCTTCGGCGGCGTTCCACAAAGTATTGCGGTCTGCATATTCCTGTGGGGCATTAGGTGGGAGCAGGATTTCATTGTGGACGATACCACGCTTTTCCGGGTAGTGCTTCACTTGCTGGTCATATTCACAGAACAGTTTTTCGCCACTCTGGTAAGCAGCGGCGGCAACCGCAGACTGCCGCTGACTGCGCTGAACAATCGTGATTTCGTTGTGTGGACAGGGCATTTCGTGTCCCTCCTTTCGCTAATTGGTGGACGGGGTGGCGTTTTACCACCTCATTTTGGGCAGAAAAAAAGCAGGAAACCTTTCTTTCAGATTTCCTGCTCGGTGTGCCGCTGTGTGGGCGGCGGGTATTTAGTTGTAAAAGTTCGGGACAAGTTGACCCGATGTGAAGCTGACGAACTGGAATTTATTTGTTGTTATTTTCTATCAATCCCCAAAACATCATAGTATTCATCACTATACTCAATGCCACTATTGTCAAAGCGAGATTGCAGTTCTTTTACATAGTCATAAGGGTTATCAATAGGGGAAATTTCTAATTCTGTTTCAAGATAACTTAATGTCGCTTTCTGTTCCTCTGTGCGGATTGCTTCTTCCTCTTTGAGGTGTTTTTCAAATTTGTCTTTGTCCATCCAAATAATCTGCTCAATAGGATTAGTAGAACCACAAGCAAGAATAAGTCTCATAAAATCCTCAAAGGTTCTTGCCAGTGGATAAACAAAAACATCTGCACAAGTATCAGGATTGCAGGCAAAAACCATTTCCCCATACGGCTCAATAAAGCAATACATAATACTTCCTTCAAAACCTATTGCCTTTGCATTGGTCGGATAGCAGAAGTAAGAATAAATATCTTCAACTTGTTCAAGACAAATCAAAGAGCCATTTATATTCAGTTCTTTGTATTGGTCAAAAAGTGTTTCCATTTTATCACACTCCTTTACAACTTCTAATTTTTCAGTTCTACAAGTTGGAAGTTGTCGCTATGAAATTTCTTTTTCATCATCTCTTGGTGGTCGGACATAACATAACATTTCTTTTTCACAAGCACCAAATTTTGAGAAATTGGATTTCGCTTCTTTTAGCGTTATTCCATGATTAGAGTCGCTTGGTTCGTTATCAGAAGCAATGAACGGGTCATTCTCCCAAAAACAAACGGGGCAAATATACCCACAATCTTCATTTGCCGGAACATTATAGGTAAAATATCCGCAGCAAGGACATTGGTATTTTTTCATATAAACCTCACGTTTAAGCCTTGACCTCAAATTCCTGATTTATTTCTGACTTTATTATACTTCATCGATTATCGAAAAGATAGCATATTTTATGAAACTTGTCGGCTGGGAACAGCTTGCACCGCAAGGTGTCCCCAACAGGCAAGTCCACAAAAGGGTAGCTGGCTGCAGCCAGCGCAGGGGAAGTGTAGCGTCCCCTGTTTGATTTGGAGCAGACCATGACTGCGGAAAATCACAGCTCTCCGGCGAGGAGCCTTCGGAGAACGCAATGCACCAACCTCTGGGTGGTGTATAATTGCGCCCTTAGTAAACTAAGGGGGTTCCGGCATCTCCCGTTCCAGCAGTTTTTTCAATAGTTCCTGCGTGTCCTGTCTGTGAAAAATGAGTTTCAACAACAGCATGACATCATCATCTGTCAGGCGTTCCGGTTCTTGCAGAAAACTTTCCAGCATACCGCCACGTGTACAGAGCCGGTGCGTTCGTTCTTTTCGGGTAAGCTGCTTCAGCTGATGCTGCAATGCCTTTTCATCATTGATGGCTTTCCGCAGTTTCTTTTCGCTTTTTTCCAACTCCCGATTGAGTTTTTCCAGCTTTGATGTATCAGGCAAGGGCAGCGTCCTCCTTTCCCGGTATCAGCACATAAATCCTGTTTGGTTCTCCAATGCCCTGACGCACCCGCATGATAAGTCCGGCAGTTTCCAGTTCATTCAGAGAACGCTTGACCGTCATGGAGCTGCGGGACAGGACTGCGGCAATGGCTGTGACAGGGAAGCAGACAAAGAGGATTCCGTTCTCGTCCTCCTGCCCTTTGGAGAGCATAGCGTCCAGCATCCGGCAGTACATGACCTTTGCGGTGCTGCTGACTGGAAATCCTGTCAACGCTCTGGGAAAAGGCATACAGGGCGGCAATGGTGTGTCTATCGTCATAAATTCAAAATTCATTCTGTGTGTTCCTCCTTTTTCTTTGCTCGTTTGGATAAATAACAGGGGCAGTCAATCACAACCGCCCGGAAGCTCTGCTTGCACCCATGCTGGCATTTCCGGCATAATTCGTTGTAAGTGACACGCCCCCGGTCATTGAGGTAAAAGGAAAGCTCATACTTCCTCTTTTTGCTCATTCTCGGCATATTGCGCTTCCTCCCGTTTTAGTGTATGGTTTCGGGGCGATTTTCGGTAAAATTACAGCCATAGAGCCGCTTAAAATCTCCCGAAGTATCAGCGATAGGGTAGACTGTCCCCCTATCAGATTGTTGTGTTTCGGTATCATTTCGGTGTCAGTTCGCCAGTTCTCCCCGGTGTCGTTCCTCCCCTGAATCTCACAGCGGCGTATCGCTCCCTTTGGTACGCTCGTTTTGGTCAGGGTTCCTCCATATCCCTGCCAAAAGTCATGACGCTACATCGCCGGGGAAGCATATCCCACACAGGCTGGTCATTCGATTGGAATAATCCATCGATGAACTACCTGTATCATAGAACATTTTTGTGCCCTGTGCCGTATGTCCACAAAGTAGGAATTCGGGGTAAAAATCAGAAATTTCCACGATTGCGGAATTGATATGGTATAATCAATTCAACGGTTATAAATGTCGTTAGAAAGGGGGAACTGCTTCAATGAACGGAGCTACTACAATACAGGAACGGCTAAAAGATTTACGATTAAACAAAGGATAAAACTGGAAGAACTGGCTGAGCAAACGGGTATTTCAAAATCGGCTCTTGGCAGTTATGAAAAAGACGACTATAAGGAAATCAATCATGGCAACCTTATCCTGCTGGCAGATTTTTATGGGGTGTCCCTCGATTATCTCTTTTGCCGGACAGAGAACCGGGCGGAGATCAACACGCCATTAAGGGAGCTGCATTTGAGTGATGAGATGGTAGCACTTCTGAAAAGCGGTCGGATTAACAACCGTCTGCTGTGCGAACTTGCCACCCATAAGGACTTTATCAAGTTTCTTGCGGACATTGAGATTTATGTGGATGGGATTGCCACCATGCAGATTCAAAACCTCAACGCCCTTGTCGATACCGTCCGGCATGAAATCATTGAACGGTATCGCCCCGGCGAAGATGACCCCCATTTGAAAGTGTTGCAAGCCGCCCATATCAGTGATGATGAATATTTCAGTCACATGGTACGGGATGACCTCAACCTGATTATCCGGGATATTCGGGAAGCCCATAAAAAGGACAGCGAGAGTGCACCTCAGACCACCGTTGCCGATGAACTGAAAGAAAATCTGGAAGCGGTTGAAAATTTCAAGGGCAGCCGTGATGAAAAGCTGGTTGTCCTTTACTGTAAGCAGCTTGGTATCAACTATAAAAATCTGTCAGATGAAGAATTTCGCTGGCTGATTCGGATTCTCAAAAAATCAAAGAAAATGGGAACGCCTATCAGCCAGAGGAAAAAACGATAAAGAAAAACCGCTGTTGCATGGTTTGTTGGCTTCCATGTAGCAGCGGTTTTTGCTGGGATTATTCAGTTGAATTTTTAGCACGACAAACTGGAATTTATATAATTATTCCTCTAACTTTCCCCATTTTATAGGCTTTCCCGCCTGTCCATTAGTGAAATGATATGTAGTTTCCCTTATTTTTGCCCTTATGAGATAATCACAAGGGAAATAAGGGAAATTTTTTAGTCATTGCCCACCACTTTATCAAGAAGCCGAACTGATTTTCGTTTCGCATCTCTTGTGGAGTGAGCATAGACGTTCATTGTGGTACTGACATCTGAGTGTCCCAACAATTCCTGCACATCTTTTGGGGCAGCTCCATTTGCTAAAAGGTTGCTTGTATAGGTGTGACGTAACTGGTGGAAATGAAAGCCTTCAAATCCCTCTAATGTTTTTGCCACCTTTCTGCAAACAGTCCCCAAAGTAGTTGGAAGTTCCAAACAACCATCCGGTCTTAAACAGACGAAAGAAATTTCTTTATAATCTGTCGGGACTTCCTCTGTTCTGTCTAAACAATAATATTCGTAGTACACTCTGTTTTTCTCTTTGACCTCTTTGTAGTAGTTCGTGTGATAAAGTTCTCCGTACTGCATTCGATTTTTTAACTGCTCTTTCCGGGCATTACGGAAAATCTCTACCAGTGTATCTCCAAAATCAACAACCCTTACTTTTTTCCGCTTGGTTGGTCCGATGATATATTTGCGCTTTGAGCCATCATATCGGATGCTGCGTCTTATGGTAAGGCATTGTTCTTCCAGATTTACGTCCTGCCATGCCAAACCGCAGGCTTCTCCAATACGAAGCCCGGCATAATAGGCTATCTGGATTGGAAGTATTGCGGCTGGGTTCTTTTTTTGCAGATAAGCAAGCAATCTTTCATAATCTTCTCGTGAAATTGGTTGGACATTTCCGTCCATATCCTCATCGGAAAACAAATCCACTTCATCCGTCTGATACCGCAGTTTAATATACTGCATGGGATTGAACGTAATATACTGCTTTGGAAATACTGCAAAACGGAAGGACTGCTGCATGACTGCGGAAAAAGAATGGATATAATCTTTGCTGTAACCCTTTCTCTCTTTTCCGTCGGGATGAACTCCCCCGAAGGAAAGCAAATCGAAGAAGGATTGCAAATGTTCAGAGGTTACATTTTTCAGTTTCCGTTCTGCCAATGGGTGTTTCTTGATATTTCGGATTGTTCCGAGGTAATTCTCCACCGTACCATTGCTGAGCGTACCTGTTTTTAATTCCTCCTCTGCCCACACATCCAAAAGCTGTCCGACTGTGAGATTTTCCGCTTTGGCAACAAATTTCTTTTTCTCATAATCATCCATTGCCTGACGGAGCAGCTTTTCAGTTTCACTTTTGCTTTCTGTTCCAACGCATTCTTTCTGAACAAGATTGCCGCTTGCGTCCTCTACATAGAAGCGGTAGTACCATTTCTTTCCTTTTTTTCTTACAGATCCTTTTGCCATAATCGTATGTCTCCTTTCGATATTAGACAATCGGAACTGATGAAATGCTTCGTGCGTGTAAGTATATCATAACTCCGGTTGTCTTACTATACCGATTCGGAATCTTCGTATAAGACTTCTGATAAAAGATTTGCAAGCCTTTGTTCTGCTGTTTTTGGTTTCTTGGAATAGAGCCTTACAACGTCTGCCATCTCATTAAAAGCATTGATGGTGTGAGTGATTTCCCTTAAGAACATAATCTCATTATATTCATCATTCGATTCAAACCCTATTGTTTTGGCAATATCCGTCTGACCAGCATTCCCCTTGAAGTTTTTGCAGGCGAACTGGAAGGAATCCAAAAACAGACCATATTGTTTTAACATCAGCAGTAATAAATCTTTTGAAAAAGCATCTTCTTCTTTGGTAAGGGCAAGCGGTAACTGTTCCAGAATATCTCCCATCGCATCACGAATCTGTAACTCTCTCTTATCCGTAATGTCGGTTTCATATTCATCTGTTTCCCCTTTGAGCCATTCCACAGATACATGGAGTGCTTCCGAAAGACCTTCCAGCACCATTTTTTTCGTATTGTCAATCGAACCATTCTCATAACGCAGGATTGTAGAAGCGGTAACACCCATCTTTTCTGCGACATAAGGCTGTGTCAGATTCAATTCCAGACGGCGCTGTTTTACTCTGCTGCCTATCAGCTTGCGTAGTTCTTTATCTTTCATGCTGACTGCCTCCTTTTTCGGTATGTATGAATTATAGCATTGTTTTTCTGTAATTGCAATATGCAACTTAAAAATTATTTTTAATATTTCGTAACGCTTGACAAAAAGATATGAAAAGGATATACTTACATCACAAGAATTGCATAATGCAATTTATAAGGAGGTGATTATATGACGCAAAGAAAAATTGCATTATCCATCGAAGAAGCTGCTGACTATACGGGAATCGGCAGAAACACCTTAAGACAGCTTGTAGAATGGAAGAAACTTCCAGTATTAAAGGTTGGTCGCAAAGTCCTGATTAAAACCGATATTCTGGAAATGTTTATGGAAGCGAATGAGGTCGTGATTTGAGGGATAGAGGAAATGTAAAAGCCGTAACAAGAACTGCGGCAAATTAAAAAGGCGGCTTCCAAAGAAACCGCCAAAGGTTCTATCAGACCGAAGCCATGATATACCTACACGCAAGAAGATTATACCATGTGCTTCTTCTGATACGCAACCGAGAACTTATGTTTGTAAAAGAAAGGGGAATGTAATCATGGCAAAATCAACAAAAAGTTATGAAGAACGAATGCTTGAAATGGAAAAGAAGGAACAGGAAAGCCTTGAAAAAGCAAAACGATATGCAGCACAGAAGAAAGAACTTCTGAAACGAAAGAAAGCCGAAGAAAGTAAAAAACGAACCCATAGGCTCTGTCAGGTTGGCGGTGCGGTGGAATCCGTTCTCGGTGCGCCTATCGAGGAAGAGGACATCCCAAAGCTGATTGGTTTTCTGAAAAAGCAGGAAGCCAATGGGAAATTTTTTTCAAAGGCAATGCAGAAAGAAACACATACCGATATGGAGGAAGTGTAATGGGCGGGGGGGGATGAGTTTTTCATTCCCTTCATTGCTTTTTCATGAAGGGCGCACTTATGGACAACCAGAGGTCGTCCCAATAAGTTTGCCACAAGTGGCAACCGGTCTTCGCTCACGCTTGCCGGGCTCGTTCCGTCGGCGGGGCTTTCAGCCAGACCTGCTCATGCCGCAGGAGGCACTCTTCGCCAGAGGGGCGCATTCCATGCAGGCTGCTATGCGCAGGGCACTCTTACGCAGAGGGCGTTCCGGCAATACTGCTTTTTCTAAAACTGAAAGCAATGTTGCCGGAAATCTATGCCGGATGTGCAGAAAGGGGGAATCCAGACATGGCGATTTTTCATTACACAATCAAAATAGTCGGACGAAGTAAAGGGAAATCTGTTATCTCCGCTTCCGCATATCTCAATGGGGATGTGATGAAAAACGAGGAAACCGGGCGAATCAGTTATTACACTTCTAAAAAAGAAGTGGTCTACACCAGTCTGATGATGTGCGAAAACGCACCTCCTGAATGGCAGATAGTACCAGAAGAAAATATAAAACGCTTTCAAAAATCTGTCCGATACAAAAGGTCAGAAGATAAAGAAGCTGCTTTAGAAAAATTTAAAATCACATTTCAGAAACAACGGTTATGGAATGAGGTATTGAAGATTGAAAAAAGTGCAGATGCCCAACTTGGCAGGTCATTTGAATTTGCCCTCCCCAAAGAATGGAGCAGACAGGAACAGATTCAATATACAGCCGACTATATCAAAAAAACATTTGTGGATAAGGGAATGTGTGCTGATTGGAGTATCCACGACAAAGGGGATGGCAATCCTCATGTCCATCTGCTTCTGACAATGCGCCCTTTTAACCCGGATCATTCTTGGGGGAAGAAAGAAGTCAAAGATTGGGATTTTGTCAGAGATAAAAGCGGAAATATCGTGATTGATGAATCCCATCCGAACTGGTGGCAGGATAAGAAAAACCCTGACCGTCATGGAATCCGTATCCCTGTATTAGATGAAAACGGAATCCAGAAGATTGGTGCAAGAAACCGCCTGCAATGGAAACGGGTACTGACCGATGCTACGGGATGGAACAATCCAAAAAACTGTGAACTGTGGCGGAGCGAGTGGGCAAAGGTGTGTAATGAACATCTGCCTTTGCATAATCAGGTCGATCACCGTTCTTACGAAAAGCAGGGAAAACTCCAGATTCCTACCATCCATGAAGGTGCTGACGCAAGAAAGATTGAACAAAAGTTTCTTGCCGGGCAGGAAATAAAAGGTTCGTGGAAAGTAGCGGAAAATCAAATCATAAAACAACAAAACACGTTATTGCAAAAGATACTGGACACCTTTGGGAAAGTATCAGGTGCATTATCATTATGGAAGGAGCGATTAAATGACATTAGAAGAAAGCCGGGAAATTATACCCTTAATGGAGTCCATGATTGGGCAAATCGAAGAACAGCAGACCTTAATGGCAGAAATGCTTCTGGAAATGCAGAACCGGGACACCCAACTCTCTCTTATGCAGGAACAGAATCAGAAATTGCAAAAATTAAACAGCGAGTTATCCGAGCTGCTCAACATTTTGCCAAATACCGAGGAACTACTTTCCAAGATGGAAGAACAGAAAACGAAGATAGAACTTTTGGAAAACGAAAATCAGCAATGGCAGATATTGGCACAGAAGCTGAACAGCGAAAACAGTTTATTACTGAAACAGAACACCGAATTGCTGAACTGGAACAGCAGGTAGAGAAAGGACGTGATATAGATGAACGAATCCAGAGAATTAAAGAACGCCGAACAGTTGGAAGAACTTCTGCTCTTGACCGAGGAGATACAAGAAGAGTTGGAACAGAAAGACCAGCTTATCGTGGAACTGAAGACGCAGCTCAACGAATCTCTGACCTTGAACGAGAAATTAAACAAAGAGAACAGAGCCGGGAATATTCAAGCATTAAAGAACGACTTGAAGCTGGCAGACAGAGCATTGCGGAGCGAGAAAGAGAAGCTGCGAAGCGCAAACGTCACGATAGAGGAATGTCAAGATAAAATACGATGCTTAACACAACAACGGGATTATGCCCGGACACATCAGAAAATCGTAGAGATACCGGTAGAAAAGCCGGTACTCTATAAAAAATGCGAAGCCTGTGACCGGACAGCCTATCAGAATGCAAAAGCAAGATACGAAACACAAAAAGAGCAACTTGCAGGACAATATAAAGCAAAAACGGTAATGTTCCAAACAACCTTGTTCCTTCTTGCATGGTATTCGCTGACAACCACTCTTTTTCAGGCAGTACAGTCAGATGTGTTCCTTTCCGATTGCAAATCATTCTTCCATGATGCAGCATCATTCATACAAACTTTTATCGGTTGGACGATTGATGCCGGGCAATCTGTGGCACAAATCAGCACAAAAATTCCAAATGAGATTATAGCCGGAATCATATATTGGTTATTGATGATATTGGTTGTTGGAATATGTGTGGCAGGGACAGGGATACTGGCAATACTGATAGAAATAAAGGTTATAGAATTATATAAGAAAAACTGTTGGGATGTTATTACCCTACTGATGATACTGACAAGTGCGGCTGTCATCATTTATTTTGGAGAAGTAATTAAAAAAGCATTATCAATAAATCTGTTGTTCTTTTGGTTAATTTTACAAGGAATATATCTTACAATTCGACGCTATATAAGTCAAGATACTGATTGACTGGATATAAAATATTTGATAAAATATAAATAGAAATACAGCAGATCAAAGGAGGTAAAACTTATGAGAGCAAAGAAAGTGATTGTAGGGGTAGCTATTAGTGCAATGTTAATTTCTTCATCAATTCCAGTAATGGCATTTTCTGTTACAAACGGGAATAAGACATTTGATAAAAAGTGGGAATTGAGCACTACATCTGATGGCGGAAAAGGTGTTTTGACTTATGGTTATAATACTCTTGCTATTAATGAAGATTATGCACACGCATATCATTCAACTAAAGATCATTACGCATATGTCAAGAATGGAAATGGTTCTTTTTCGGGTTCAAATGTTGGTAAAGGTAATTGGTCTAAAATTGAGGTTGCTCATAAAGGAAATAGTATTACCTACGGTAATAGCTACTAAACAAAGGTTCGGGATAATGGCTGAGTGGTTGGCATTCCAACCACTCTTTTTTGTGGAGTGTATATAAATGAAGAAAAAAATAAAATATATAGGAATTGTTTTGGTTATTTTGTTCTGTTGCTATAATTTATTTTGGTACTTCGGGAGTTATAAACCATATAACGAATTTCAGAAAGACTTCCCTGAAATAGAAGAATCTGGAGTAAAAATTTACACAGATAAAGATGGATTCCAGTATAGTGTGTCTGTCCCTGATTATTTGCTTTGGAATGGAAATCTTGCGATAGCTGAGTCAGATGTTCGATATGCACTAATTATTTGGATAAAACCATTTCACCAAGGAATAAGTCAAGGCGTGCTATTTAATGACTATAAGGATTTGAATACTCAAATTATGTTGTCAAGTAGCAAAAAAGCTGAAGATCAAGAAGATCAATGGATTGTTGATGAAAATAGCACAATATTGACTACGATATTTGAAAAAGCAAATAAAGTATGGAATCTGGGGTTGAAATAAATGAAAGCAATTAAAAACTTATGTTTGTTTTGTTTCCTGATTTTTGGAATACTTATGCAATCTGAAATATTTCAAGATCAGCTTTGGAACTTTTCTACAGCATATTTTACGTCATCACGCTATGAAGTTGCTAGTGAAGATATGTCGCAGTTTCTGAAAGATGTATCAGAAACTGCAACGGAGAATGATGTACATATTTTTTCTCAGTACAATGAAATCAATAATAAATACCTTTCAACACTTCATATTTATGGCGATGATAAAGTAATCAGACAAACATTAAAAAATACTGCAAACATAGAAGAATCAGAATATACCGCTTTAGTTTCCGGAATTACGAAAGTAAAATTTCATAATCTCTCAGAATTGCAAAGTACCTCTGTGGGTTATGAAAACTTTATCTCATACATAGGAAATGAGGACAATATTATCTCTGCATATCAGAAATTATCAGAAAAATATAGCTTAACTTATCCAGAATATTGGAATTCTACGGAAAAGGACATGATTTTTATTATATGGGGTATGATTATTGCATTGATGATTGTTCTAAATGTAATTGAAGTGGTTAGGCGAAAAAAAGAGGTTGTTGTACGAGTTTCCTTAGGAGAAAGTGCTGGTTTCATAGCATTTAAGGCTGCTTTATTCGATGTAACTTTTGACATTGCATTATTTATTGTTGCAAAAATATTGCTGTCAAATTATATATCGGGAGCATATGAGAATAGACTCGTCACAATTTATATTCCATTGGAATTATTCTTTCCACTATTCCATATTGTTCTTTTTGCTTTTTTGATATTAGAAAGGCATTCGCAAATGCAACACACAAAAGAGGAGTGGATTTTTTAATTTATTCGTTAAAATTTATAGCAGGGGTAGCCGCTGTTTTTACAATTACCACTAATATTAGTAGTATTCATAATAACCTATTTACAAATGAACATTTGTTAGAAGAATATTATGATGCAAATTATTTTACCGTAAAGACTACTGATTTTAATGCTGAAAAAGAAGAAGCTTTTTGGAATAAACTATACAAGAATGAATATAACACATTAAAGCCTGTAATATGCTTGAATATTTTAAATGATAAAAATGATGTGATATATGTAAATAATCATGCAAAAGATATGTTACAAGGTTTTACGAAGCAGATAAATGCAGTAGAGAATGAATCTTCTGATTTGATTATTTTCATTCCAAAGAATAGATATTTTGCTAAAAACAAGCAATTAGCCTATGACTCCTTGAGCCATGTTTTAAATCATGATAATTTACAACAATTAAATATTCAGTACATAGAGTATAGCGAAACAGAATACTTTTCCTATTTAGATACAAGTAGAATAAATGGTATCGAAAAAAGCAAAAATCCGATAATTATTTATCAGGCAAACAAAGATTTAGCAGTCAATGGTGGGTATCTTGAAAGCTATAAAGCAGGAGCAGTTTTATTTCAATGTGATGAAAAACAGCTAAGAAATATCAGCAAAAAGTATGAAGATATGCTTGGAAATTATCAGCTAGTAATTACAAACGTACATGAACAGTATTTATATAATCACACATTTTTAATAAAACTCGTGGGATTTTTAAGTTCTCTTTGTACGATTGTATTGCTTTTAAATATTATGATTATTGTTACAGTAAGTAGACTAGAGTTCCGAGAAAATGCAATGAAAATTTCCTTGATGAAAATCTTTGGATATAGTTTATTTGAACGGCACAAAACACTTCTTAAAATGATTGTAGTGGAAAATTTTGTGATATTAGTAGGTATGCTTATCTATTCTTTATTATCGGTACAGACTGAAGTAGGAATTAGCATTCTTGTTAGTTCATTTATGGCACTAATAGAATTTACAATTATTTTCTTTAATATCACAATTGTTGAAAAAACAAACATACCGAAATCATTAAAAGGAGGTTGCTTATGATAACAATTGAAAATCTATGCAAAGCATATAATGATAAAATTTTGTTCAAAAATTTTCATTTGGAAATTCCAGATAGCCGTTTTTTGGTAATTAGTGGCGAAAGTGGATGCGGAAAAAGTACTTTACTTAATATGATTGGAGGTATTGAAACTCCTGACAAAGGTTCTATTATTGTGAATGGTTTTGATGTGGCAAAAAAAGGAAAAAAGCAGAAATATTTCAAAGAAGTTGTTGGATTTTTATTTCAAAATTTTGCCCTTTTGGAAAACAAAACAGTAAAAGAAAATCTAGAAATAATAAAAAAATCAGGTAGAACGGATATTTCAATAAATGAAGCTCTTGAAAAAGTTGGTTTACAGAAAGTAATTAACAAAAAAGTCTATCAATTATCTGGTGGCGAACAGCAGAGAGTTGCGTTAGCTCGTTTAATGCTAAAGAAATGTTCGATTGTATTAGCAGACGAACCAACTGGTTCCTTAGACAAAAAAAATAGTGAGATTGTTATGAATATATTGCATGAGTTAAGTGAACAGGGAAAAACAGTTATTGTTGTAACTCATAGTGAAGAAATTGTAGCACAAGAAAAGCATGTTCTATATTTATAATTACCCATAATAGAAGAATATGTTCTTTCGGGAGACACCTCCTCTAAGAACATATTCTTTTGGTTAAAATTGATTATAAAGATACTTTTATTTCAGTATATTCGCTATATTGATGGGATATATATTTGCATATTATTTATATGGATAAGGATTATAACTCTAGTGAGTCTTCTGCATCTACCCACATCTGTAAATTACCCTCAAGATATAATCTTGCATATTCCAAAGGCTCATCCACAGCCAATGAAGTAAGCGCACATTCTGATCCATATGTGGTTTTTAAATCTTTTTCAGCTCCCCAGCAATCAATGCGAAGCATATATCCAACACTTGTGTAAACATCAATACTATCGTGTTTTATGTTGTATTATGCATAAATTGTTCTCATCGTATCTTATCTCTATTTTCTTTTAATAATCAGTTATAGAGTTAAATATCGAAAACATTTCAATCAGTTCACCATGTCGTTATTGTTATACTGTGTTATGAAATTTTCTTTCCCTTATTTTTTCCCATATTAAGATTCATGAAAGCTAATGGGAGAATATAACACAAAGGAAAGAGTAAGGGAAAGCTCACTTGCTACAAACTTAGTATTTTCAAGGGTTTGCGAAGAATTTGATAATCAAATATAACAGTTATTAAATTTCCTAAAATAAGTGCA
Source organism: Blautia sp. AM47-4 (assembly GCF_003479865.1). NCBI lineage: Bacteria > Bacillati > Bacillota > Clostridia > Lachnospirales > Lachnospiraceae > Blautia > Blautia sp. AM47-4. Next base: position 659 of record NZ_QUHY01000043.1, on the reverse strand, counting down.
ATATCAACTGGAATTTGTCAAAGAGGATTATTCCAATATTCCACAGTATTTCTATTTACATCATAAAAAGTAATATTACCCGCATTTATAGGCAAGACAATCGCAAAAGGTTTATTGCGGTCAATATCAACCACTTGAATTGTGTTGCCATCATCTATTTCAAGTTGTTGCACCTGCTGTTGATTCATAGAAATAAATGCTCGTTCATTATATCCCTCTACAGTAAACTCCACAATTCCTCTTTGAATCCCCGAAAGAGTTCCACCTCCACGGAAAAAATATCCGAAGGAAAGTCCTGGACGATTGACATAGACGGAAAAAGAATGGTCACTCAAATCCTGAGGGTAAGAAATATATGCAGCCATCGTGCTGGAAACGCTTCCATCGACCGTCCAATCATCCTTAATCTTCTGCGACGAACGAATATCTGCCTCCAGCTTAGATGAAGTCACGCCGATCTCATTGTTCGTATAAAGAAAACAAACAAATAAAATACAAGCAAGAACAACCCCTATCACAATTTTAAGAAATATTTTTTTCCTTTATTATTTTTCATTTTTTTAAACTATTTAATACTAATGTCTTTTATAATAGCTTTTCATATATTATTATAATAGCTTTTCATATATTATTATAATCAATCTTTTATAAGTCCTTTT
>NZ_QUHY01000042.1:0-17470 GCF_003479865.1 Blautia sp. AM47-4 | reverse complement strand
CGAACTGATTGTACTTCTTGCACATTTATGTAAGGAGTGAAATCATGGCAAAAGACCCTATTAAGAAAGCAGAAAACGGAACTTATTATTTTAGAGCAAACTTAGGTTTTCATCCGATTACCGGAAAACAGATTCAGAAATACAAAAGTGGATTCAAGACAAAAAAAGAAGCCAGAGAAGCATATTCAAAACTTATGCTGACATCCACAGAGGAATTAACAGAAAAGAAACAGCAGCTATCTTTTCAACAGTTTATTGAGGAAACTTATCTTCCTTGGTATAAAACACAAGTAAAGGAAAGCACCTATCTGAACCGCCGTTCTACCATTCAGAAGCATTTTTCATACTTTTACAAAATGACGGTGGATGAGATAGAACCCATTAACGTCCAGAACTGGCAGCTTGAACTCGCAAAAGAATTTAGTCCAAACTATATCCGTATTGTACAGGGTATGCTCTCTATTGCCTTTGACAGAGCAGTTGTTCTCGGTCTTGCAAAGAAAAATCCATCACGAATGATAGGAAACATCAAGAGCAAGAAAACAAAAGTGGATTTCTGGACACTGGATGAATTTCAAAAGGTAATTTCCCTGCTCTACAAGGGAGATTATTACGAACATTACCTTTTCATTTCATACTGGCTCCTGTTTATGACCGGAATGAGAATCGGAGAAGCCGCAGCCCTGCAATGGTCGGACATCAACTTTGAAACCGGACTTTTAAGTATAACAAAAACGCTGTACTATAAAACAATGGACGAATACAAATTTGTGGAGCCAAAGACACAAGCTAGTATTCGCACTATCTATATTGACACAGATACCATCAAAGAATTGAAAGCATGGCAGGAAGTACAGCAAAAGGTTTTAAAGGGCTGCGACCTTGTACTAAGCTACAATGGGATTCCCACCAGTAAGCACACCCTCCCACGGGCATTAGAAAAACTTGCTGGATTGGCAGGCGTACACCGTATCAAGATTCATGCACTCAGACATTCCCATGCTTCCCTGCTCATCAGTATGGGTGAAAATCCTTTATTGATTAAAGAACGTCTGGGGCATGAAAAGATACAGACTACGTTAGGAACCTATGGACATTTATATCCCAACACCAACGTGGAAGTTGCCAAAAAATTAACTGGTGTTCTCACTTATACTCCGGCAACAACCAGTGTTGCCGATTACACCAGCAATCAGCATACAGCAATCTATCACAGAGCCATTGAATAAAAAAATGCAATCAAAATGCAATTCTAAAAGGAAAGAGCCTCAAAACCCTTGAAAATAAAGGCTTTGAAGCTCTGCTCCAACTATTCAAACTCAATTTTACCATATATTGATTATGAATATTTAAAGAAGCATCCCAAAATAATTATTGGATATTCAGATGTTACCGCCTTATTGCTTGCTATTTACGCAAAGACAGGGCTAATTACTTTTTATGGACCGGCTGTTGCATCTTCGTTTGGGGAGTTGCCTCCTTTTGTTGATTGGACATTTGATAGTTTTAACTCTATGATAAAAGGGACAATATCTTTTCCTTATTGTTATGAAAAGCCAGAGGTTTGGACAGAAGAGTTTATCAATTGGGCTGAACAAGACAGGTCAAAAGAGCAACTTGGAAATGATTGGATATGCGTGAATCCAGGGATTTGTCAGGGGAGAATGATAGGCGGAAATCTTAACACAATGGAGGGCTTTTTTGGAACTGAATATATGCCGGAGATTAAAAAGGGAGATATTCTGTTTATTGAGGATTCGTTAAAAGATGCGTGTACAATAGAACGTTCTTTCTCATTGTTGAAACTTGCTGGTGTATTTGAAAAAGTAAGTGGAATAATCTTGGGAAAACATGAAAAATTCGATGATAATGGAACTGGAAAATGTCCTTATGAAATTCTATTAGAAGTTTTAGGAGATACTAAAATTCCTATATTAGCTGATTTTGATTGTTGCCATACACACCCTATGCTTACTATGCCTATCGGATGTGAAGTGATGATGGATGCAGCAAATAAGAAAGTTGTATTGATGGAATCTCCATTGAATTAAGTAACAACTTTTGACTTAGAAAATCGATAAATCGGAATTTGTGGAGAGATTTCCTGAACTTTCCTTATTTTACAGGCTTTTCAGCCCATTAAATAGTGAAATGATATGTATTTTCCCTTATTTTTGCCCTTATGCGGAATCCGCAAGGGAAATAAGGGAAATTTTTAGTTAAGCATTGCTCGCTACTTTATCAAGAAGTCTTGCGGAATCCCGTTTTGCTTTTCTTGTTGAGTGAGCGTAAATATTCATTGTGGTACTGACATCAGAGTGTCCTAACAGTTCCTGTACATCTTTCGGTGCAGCTCCATTGGAAAGCAGATTGCTGGTATAAGTGTGACGCAACTGGTGAAAATGGAAATCTTCAAATCCTTCCAGCTTCTTTGCCACTGATCTGCATACAATGCTGAGTGTACTCGGCAGTTCCAAAGAGCCATCTGGTCGCAGGCAGACAAAGGAGATTTCTTTGTAATCTGTCGGGACTTCCTGTGTTCCGTCAAGATGATAGTATTCATAATATACCCTGTTTTTCACATGCACTTCTTTGTAGTAATTGCGGTGATATAATTCGCCATACTGCATCCGGTTTTTGAGCTGTTCTTTTCTGGCAGCTTTCAGTATTTCAGTCAGCGTATCTCCAAAATCAACAATCCTTACTTTTTTCCGTTTCGTTGGTCCGATAATATTTTTGTGTTTCATGCCGTCGTAGCGGATACTGCGTTTTATGGTCAGGCATTGTTCCTCAAGGTTAATGTCCTGCCATGTAAGACCACAGGTTTCCCCGATACGGAGCCCGGCATAATACGCAATTTGAATCGGAAGAATAGCAGGTGGATTTTTCTTTTCCAGATATTGGATAAGCCGTTCATAATCCTCATGTGAAATCGGCTGTGTACCTTCTTCCACTTCATCATCGGAAAAGAGGTCAACTTCCTCTGCCTGCTTTTTCAGCTTAATATACTGCATCGGATTGAAACTGATTAACTGTTTTGGAAATACTGCAAAACGGAATGACTGCTGTAACACTGCGGAAAAAGAATGGATATAATCTTTGCTGTATCCCTTTTTTACTTTCCCGTCTGGAAACTCACCACCGAATGTAAGCAGATCAAGAAATGCCTGTAAATGTTCGGCAGTAACTGTTTTCAGTTTGCGGTCTGCAATCGGGTGTTTTTTGATACATCGGATTGCACCAAGATAATTTTCCACTGTACCGTTGCTGAGTGTCCCAGTTTTCAGTTCTTCTTCTGCCCACATATCCAGAAGTTCCCCTACGGTAAGATTATCTGCCTTTGCAACAAACTTCTTATCTTCGTAGTCTTCCAGTGCCTTGCGGAGAAGCTTTTCCGTCTCACTTTTACTTTCGGTTCCGGCGTATTCTTTCTGAACCATTTTACCGCTTGCATCTTCTACATAGAAACGATAGTACCATTTTTTTCCTTTTTTTCTAACAGATCCTTTTGCCATAATCGTATGTCTCCTTTCGATATCAGACAATCGGAACTGCTGAAATGCTTCTTGCGTGTAGGCATCTTATGGACAAGTCCATAAGCCAATTCGCCGCTCGTCAAATCTGTAAACAGCTTGACTCGCTTGCGCTCATTGTATCATAACTCCGATTATCTTACTATACCGATTCAGAATCGTCATACATAACTTCGGATAAAAGATTTGCAAGCCTTTGTTCTGCCGCTTCCGGTTTCTTTGAATAGAGCCTTACAACATCTGCCATATCATTAAATGCGTTGACAGTATGTGTGATCTCCCTGAGAAACATAATCTCATTATATTCATCTTTCGATTCAAATCCCATTACTTTGGCAATGTCCGCATCTTTGGTACTGCCTTTGTAATTTTTACAGGCGAACTGAAACGAATCCAGAAACAGTTCATATTGCTTTAACATTAACAGCAGTAAGTCTTTAGAAAAAGCGTCTTCTGTTTTATTGAGGTCAAGAGGAAACTGTTTGAGAATGTCGCCCATCGCATCACGAATCTGCAATTCTTTCTTATCCGTAATATCAGTTTCATATTCATCGGTTTCCCCTTTGAGCCATTCAATCGATACATGAAGTGCTTCCGAAAGACCTTCCAGTACCATCTTTTTGGTATTGTCAATCGAACCATTCTCATAACGCAGGATTGTGGAAGCGGTAACTCCCATCTTCTCTGCGACATAAGGCTGTGTCAGATTTAATTCCAGACGGCGCTGTTTTGCCCTGCTGCCAATCAGCTTGCGTAGTTCTTTATCTTTCATGCTGATGTGCTCCTTTTTCGGTATGTCATTACTATACCACGCAACAAAATATATTGCAATATGCAATTTTAAGAAAAGCAGAAAAATTTCATAATGCTTGACAAAGCAATATAAACACGCTATACTGACAGCACAAATGAAATTGCATAATGCAATTCGAAAGGAGGTGGTCATATGACGCAAAGAAAGATTGCCTTATCTATTGAGGAAGCTGCTGATTATACGGGAATTGGCAGGAACACCCTGCGAAAGTTGGTAGAGTGGAAGAAACTTCCGGTATTGAAGGTTGGGAGAAAAGTCCTGATCAAAACGGATATGCTGGAACTTTTTATGGAAGCCAACGAGGGCAGGGACTTGAGGGATAAGGGAAATGTGAAAGCAGTCACAAGAAACGGTTCAACTTAAAAAAGCGGTTCCCGAAGAAACCGCCAAAGGTTCTATCAGACCGGAGTCATGATATACCTACACGCAAGCAGATTATACCATGTACTTCGTCTGACAGACAACAGGAAACTTATGTTTGGAAAAAAAGAAAGGACGATGATATTTATGGCAAGATCAACAAAGAGTTATGAGGAGCGTATGCTCCAGTTGGAAAAGAAAGAACAGGAAAGCCTTGAGAAAGCAAAACAGTATGCAGCACAGAAACGGGAACTGAAGAAACGTCAGAAAGATGTGGAAACCAAAAAACGGACACACAGGCTCTGCCAGATTGGCGGTGCAGTGGAATCGGTACTGGGTTCTGCGATTGAGGAAGATGATATCCCAAAGCTGATCGGCTTCTTAAAAAGGCAGGAAGCAAATGGGAAATTCTTCTCAAAGGCAATGCAGAAAGAGCCAGTTGCAAATACGGAGGAAGTGTAATGCCGGAGGGAGTGGAGTTTCCATTCCCTTCATTGCTTTTTTATGAAGGGCGCACTTATGGACAACCAGAGGTCGTCCGTATAAGTTTGCCACAGGTGGCAACCGGTCTGCGCTTACGCTTGCCGGGCTCGTTCCGTCGGCGGGGCTTTCAGCCAGACCTGCTCATGCCGCAGGAGGCACTCTTCGCCAGAGGGGCACATTCCATGCAGGCTGTTATGCACAGGGCACTCTTACGCAGAGGGTGCTCCGGCAGATACCATTTTCTTTTAGGAAAAACGTTACCTGCCGGAAATCAAAGCCGGATACGGCAGAATGGGGGAAACGGAGCATGGCGATTTTTCATTATACAGTAAAGATTGTTGGACGCAGCAAAGGAAAATCCATCATATCGGCGTCTGCTTATCTCAATGGCGATGTGATGAAAAATGAAGAAACAGGCAGGATCAGCTACTATACTTCAAAAAAAGAAGTCGTTTATACCAGCCTGCTGATGTGTGAAAATGCACCACAGGAATGGCAGAATGTACCTGCTGAAAATATCAGACGGTTCCAGAAATCTGTCCGATATAAAAGGGCAGATAACCAAAATGCTGCACTGGAAAAATTCAAACTTACTTTTCAGAAGCAGCGTTTATGGAATGAAGTCTTGAGGATAGAAAAAAGTTCAGATGCACAACTCGGCAGGTCATTTGAGTTCTCACTTCCGAAAGAATGGAGCCGACAGGAACAGATTGATTATACAACTGAATATATTCAAAAGACCTTTGTAGATAAGGGAATGTGTGCGGATTGGAGTATCCACGATAAAGGAGATGGTAATCCCCATGTGCATTTATTGGTGACGTTGCGACCATTCAATTCAGACCACTCATGGGGTAACAAAGAAATCAAGGATTGGGAGTTTGTCAGAGATGAAAATGGAAATATTGTGGTGGATGAATCCCATCCGGACTGGTGGCAGGATAAAAAGAACCCTGACCGTCATGGAATCCGAATCCCCGTACTTGATGAAAATGGAGTCCAGAAAGTCGGGACAAGGAACCGCAAACAGTGGAAACGTGTATTAACCGATGCTACCGGGTGGAACAATCCGAAAAATTGTGAGCTATGGCGGAGCGAATGGGCAAACGTCTGTAATGCACATTTGAAAACGGAAAATCACATTGACCATCGTTCTTATGCAAGGCAGGGAAAATTAGAGATACCGACGATCCATGAGGGCGCAGATGCCAGAAAAATTGACGAGAAATTTCAAAACGGACAGACATCCTCTACTTCATGGAAAGTAGAGGAAAACCAGATCATAAAAAGACAAAATGCACTGCTGGATAAAATACAGATTTCTTTTGGAAAAGTATCCAGTGCATTAACACAATGGAAGGAGCGATTGCGTGACATTAGAAGAAAGCCGGGAAGTCATTCCCATGATGGAGACAATGATAAACCAGATCGAGGAACAGCAGAATCTTATGGCAGAGATGGTACAGGAATTGCAGGAACGGGACAGGCAGCTCCTGTCTTTTCAGGAGCAGAACCAGAGTTTAAAAAGCTTAAACAGCGAATTATCCAGGCTGCTAAATCTTTTGCCAGATACAGAAGAACTGCTCTCACAGATCGAGCAACAGAAAACCAGAATCGAACAGTTGGAAAACGAGAATCAGCAATGGCAGGAATTAACGCAGAAGCTGAACAACGAGAACAGCTTATTGCAGAAACAGAACAGCGAATTGCTGACCTTAAACAGCAGATAGAGAAAGCGAGGGAGATCGATGAGCGAATGCAGAAACTTAGAGAACGTCGGGCAGGTGGAAGAACTTCTGCTGATGACCGAACAGATGCAGGACGAACTGGATCAGAAAGACCAGACAATCCAGGAACTAAACAGGCAGCTAAGCGAATCGCTGACCTTGAACGAGAAATTGAACAGCGAAAACAGAGCCGAGAATATCGAAGCATTGCGGACAAGATTAAGGCAAACAGAGGAACGATTGACCAGCGAGACAGACAGCAGGAAAAGAGCCGACGCAGAAGCCGTGGCATGGAAATTTAAGTATGAAAAAGCAGAGCAGGAAAAACTTTATGCACAGACACACCAAAAGACGGTAGAGGTAGCTGTTGAGAAAAAAGTGCCTTATGAGAAATGTGAAAAATGTGACCGTACTGCTTACCGGAAAGCAAAAGAAAAATGCGATAGCCGTAAAAGCCAGTTAGAAAAGAAATATAAAAATATGACGATTGGTTATGAAAGTATCTTGTTTCTACTGGCATGGTACAGCATAACAACAACACTGTTTACTGCGATTCTTTCGCCGGTTTTCCTTAACGACTGTATCGTCTTTTTCGGTGCGTTAGGAAAAGGAATGGGAAGTTTATTTCGGGAGTTTGTGACAGGTGCAGACTCTTTCGGACAGTTAAGCAGTGGAATACCTAACAGTATTCTTTCCGGGATTGTGTACTGGCTGATTGCCGGTACTGTCATGGCAATTTTATTCGTAATAACCGGGTGGCTGATAATCGGGATTGGTTATCAGGTAGGAAAAATCTACCGGAAATATTGTTGGGATATCATCAGTATCGTGGTAGCGATAACGAGTACAGCTGTTGTAATTTACTTTGGAGAATGGATTAAAAACGCTAATCCGATAAATCTTATTGTATTGCTATTACTGTCGCATATTATTTATATTGGAATCAGATGTTATGTGAAAGACTGGATGGAAGAACGAGGATATTATTAAAAGAGGACAGGGAAATTTCATAATCTTCCTGTCCTTAGTAAGGGACTATTGATTGTTTATATAAAGAAAAAGTATATAAATAAATCTTGACAATTAGTACGAACTCGGACTATAATACAAAAGTCCGGATTCGTACTAATTTAAGGAGGAAAAAGATGAGAAAAGATAATAATATGATAATACAGTTGCAACGATATTATGCTTTATGGAAAGAATGTACAGCAATGTATAAGGAATGGTCAAAGGATCAGGGACTGTCTTCAAATGAAGTTTTTGCTTTGCATTCATTTTATGAAAGTAATGGAAGATGCACGCAGAAAATGATAAGTGAAAAATGGAATATACCTAAGCAAACGGTAAATACGATACTAAAAGATTTTCAGAAAAAAGGATACATCAATATGGTATCTGATGATTCAGACAAGAGAAATAAGCTGATATGCCTCACAGAATCAGGAATGGAATATACGAAAGATATCATAGAAAAACTGCACTCAAAAGAAATATATGTAATCGAAAAAATGGGATTAGAGAATATAGAAAGTCTTAATGATAATACAGAGCTGTTTATCAGACTTTTCAAGGAAGGAGATTGTAAGAAAAATGAATCATAAATCATTATTTTTTAAATATGTTATTCCATCTATTATAGCATTTGCATTATCAGGAATATATGCGATAGTGGATGGATATTTTGTAGGCAATACCATAGGAGATGCTGGACTTTCGGCTATTAATATTGCATATCCGATTGAGGCTTTGATTCAGGCTCTTGGAACAGGAATTGGTATGGGAGGAGCTGTTTATTACTCAATTAATGCAGCAGAAAAGAAAGGAAAACGGGCAGAAGAATTTATTGCTACAAGCTGGTGGCTTCTTGTAATAGTAAGTGTTATCAGTACCATAATTATTTACTCCTTTTCGTCTAAAATTTTAGGATTGCTTGGAGCAGATGGAATTATATTAACAAATGCGACAGATTATATCAAAATTATAGCACTTGGAGCAATATTGCAGATTCTTGGAACTGGAATGATGCCATTCATTAGAAATTATGGAAACTCTTTCTGGTCAATGTTTGCGATGGTTGGTGGATTCATAACCAATATTGTTCTGGATTTTATCTTTGTATGGATATATGAAATGGGCATGAAAGGTGCAGCCACAGCTACAATAGCCGGACAGGGTGTGACTGCAGCAATTGCAATCATATACGCATTATATATTAAAAAGTTTTATGTGTATGTATCCTTAAAAAATGTAAAAGAAATGTGTGGCGCTATATTCAGAGTAGGTCTTGCACCATTTGGGCTAGCATTGACTCCTAATATTTCATTGGTGTTTATAAACCGATTCTCCGCTTCTTATGGGGGAGAAAAAGCTATTGCAACTTATGCATGTGTATCCTATATTATCTGTATCATATATCTCATATTGCAGGGCGTAGGTGATGGAAGTCAACCTTTAATGAGCCGTTTTTATGGTGAGAAGGATCAAGAAAGCCTGAGAGGAGTTCAGAGAATGGCATACATTTTTGCAATAATTCTTGCTGTTTGTGGTGGAATTATCATGTATGTAAACAGAGCAAATATTGGAGGGGTTTTCGGAGCTTCTTATGAAGTAAGTATTGAGATTTCTAAAATTGTACCTATATTTTTAGTGTCATTACCATTTGTTGCGATTACCAGAATAGCGACAGCTGGATTTTATGCTACTGAAAAAAGTGGATTGTCATACATTCTTACATTCATTGAACCAGTATTGATGCTGATATTTATGCTTGTTTTACCACCTTTATTTGGTGGACAGATTATGATATGGTGGAGTACGGTATTGGCACGTGTTTTTTCAGCGATTCTGGCATTCATACTAATAAAATATTGCGAAAAGGGAGATTTGCAATATGGAATACAGAAAATTTAACAATCAGATAGTAGCAAGAATAATCTAGGTTTATCTATTGTATTTTTAAGGACAGCCTCATAGCAATAGGGCTGTCCTTTTAAATTATGAAGCTAATTTTTAATAAATTCTAGTAGATTTTGATTGGAATAATCATAACTCTAATGAATCTTCAGCATCTACCCACATCTGTAAATTCCCATCAAGATATAACCTTGCATATTCTAATGGCTCATCGATTGCAAGCGATGTCAAAGCACAATCAGATCCAGGTGTGGTTCTTAAATTTTTTTCTGCTTCCCAACAATCAATACGGAGTATATAGCCCGTATTAGTATATACATCAATGCTGTTGCACTGTGGATTGTATTCTGCAAATATTGTTCTCATCGTATCCCATCTCCTTATCATTTAATCAATCAGTAGTAGCAAAAATTAAGAAGCATTTCAATCAGTTCACCATGTCACTTTTATTTTGTGTTATACTGTCTTATAGATTTTTCTTGCCCTTGTATTTGCCCTTATCAGAGTGCATAAACACTGATGGGACGATATAACACAAGGGAAATAATAAGGGAAAGCTCACCTGCGACAAATCCAGTGTTTTCAAGGGGTTGCGAAGAATTTAATAATAAAATATAACAGTTATTAAATTTCTTAAAACAGGTGAAATCTCAATCGGAATTTTGAGGTGAAAATGTGATGGAAATTAAAATTGAAAAAGCATTACCGGAAGATGCTGAAAACATATTAGAATGCTATAAAAACATGAGAATTAAATTGCTGTGAGACGAGTTTGAATAATCCACACAATTTGACAAAGCCAGTATTTATGCGAGTTTCAAACAAATTTGCTTAGTATCTGGAAACAAAATGGCAACATTTTGTGGTTATTCGGCGAATAAAAATTTTATTTCATAACGTATATAAAGAAACCTTACTGATTTTCAGAAGTAAAAAACTGAATATCGGTAAGGTTTTCTTTTTCCTTATTTTTCTTTTTTAGTCAATTCTTTTACGAGGTAATCACTCAATTCCTGAGATGGTATCTTGGCACGTTTCTGGTAAGTATCCAGTTCCGGATACTTATATCTCCATTCATCATATTCTTCCTTGCTGATTAGAAGAAGTTGCAGCGGAACTGGGAGTTTCCAAGTCTTATGCTTATAAGATTGTCAAACAGCTAAATGAAGAATTACAGAAGCTGGGTTATCTTACGGTAGCTGGCAGAGTAAACACTAATTATTTCCGCAAAAAAGTATGTTACAGCGAAATGTAAGAGAAAGAGAGGAGAATTTGTATGAGTATTTACAAAGATAATGTCACTGGGAAGTGGCGAGTGGTCTATCGTTATACTGATTGGACAGGAGAAACGCACCAGCCATCCAAAAGAGGACGAACGGATTTTCACAATTTCCAAATCTTATCTGCATCATGAAATGAATAGAGGCTCAAAAATATCTGGGGTGAAGCGAATCCGTGTGCATGATTTGAGACATTCCCATGTATCGTTATTGATTAATATGGGATTTACGGGATTAGCAATCGCAGACCGAATGGGACATGCATCAATCTGGCGGTGCTGATTCACGTCGATCACGATTTAGTATGGATATGCCATTTTTTCTTTGCATGGCATTAACCGGTTTCTCCAATATGTTTGTAAATATTAATGCATCCAAGATTACTGCAAGTTGGTTTGAGCAGGAAAAGCTAGGAATTTTGATGGGTATATTTGCATTTTGCGGACAACTTCCGGGAGCCTTTGCGACAGCAACGACGGCAGTTTTGTTTGATAGCAGGACATCTGCTTTTATTGTATCAGCAATATTCTGTATTAGTGTATTTGTTTTATGGTTGTTTTTTGTGAAAGATAAGCCAGAGGATACAATGGAAGAAAGGGAGAAGATAGATCAGGAAAATCAACCTTCCATTGGGGATTCTCTTAAGGTAGTACTTTCTAATAAAGGTATATGGCTGGTTTCTATTTGCATTATGATGGCTCTTGGCAGTACGGTAACTTTATCCACTTTTATGCCGATGGCATTGCAGACCATGTATGGAATAGATTTGAAAGTATGTGGTACGATTGCATCTATGTTGACATTGGGAAATTGTATTGGTTCTATTACAGGTCCCATTGTATTCTCTAAAATCAAAAATGTTAAAGTGTTTGTATCAGGAGCTGCCGTGTTGAGTTTTGCCGGAATTATTATGTGTTGGAGATTTCCGTCCATATTCGTTTTACACATACTGGTTCTTTATACTGGAATTATGCTTGGAGCGTCAATGCCTATTTTCCTTTCCGCACCGGTTTTGTTAGAAGGAATTGGAACTAAATATGCAGGAAGTGCGGCGGGTGTCATCTCTACATTACAGCTTCTTGGAGCTGTTTTGATTCCAACTTATATCTTAACACCAATTGCGGGAGATAATTATAGTTTGTTGTTTATGCTTGCATCCATATGTATGGTAATTATGTTCCTCTGTGGGCTGTTACTCCCTCAGTTCGGAAACAATCAAAAGTAAGAATCACAAAATAAATGAAAATCTTCCTATGTTGCAATGAAATTGCTGTCGCAAGCCAAATTTCAAGCATAGGAGGATGTCCAAATTAGAGTGTTTCGCAGATGAAGCAGGATATTAATAAATAGAGAAGCATATTTTCATCCAGGTAATCCAGTGAAATATGGAGCAGGTCTTCGATTTTTCGTAGCCGGTAGATCAAGGTGTTTCTATGAAGATGAAGCGTCCGGGCAGTCTCCGCTATATTTCTTCCGTTGATAAGATAGCATTTTAAATTATGAATGAGTGTGAGATCCTGCTCCATATGGCTTTGCCACAGGGATAAAACAGCTGGGTGGCAGAAGCCCGGCAAGGAGTTTTTTTCCTTAAGGACACCATATAAAACATGTAGAAAGGCTTCATCAAACCTTTGAATATGTTTTTGAGGCTCCAAAGGGTAAGATTTCATAAGCCTGCATTGTCCATATGCCATGGAAAGATCCGTGAATCTAAAAAAACGGGTGCTTATATAGACCTTAAGGGAAAGCCGTTTTAGCAAATCCTCCAGTGCGGCGTATGATTTTTCATAATCAGGATCAAAATCCCGCCTGCGGCAAACCGCAACAATAGAATGTTCAAAATAGAGGACAACTCCATGAGGCAGAATGTTTTTTATCTGGTGAATATAGGCAGACTGACGGGTATCCGAGACGTCAGATTCTGGAAGGGAAAATTGATAAAGATACCAAATATCCTCGTTCGTATAATTTCTGGCTTGGAGATAATAAGAGGTAGAAAGCTCATCTGCCGGATATCCCTGTAAAAGCCGTATAACATAATAGTTTTCTTCATCCTGCAAAAGAAAAGGCTGAATCTGGTGATTCATAGCAAGCTCTGTAAAATGAACGACTTCTAATAACAAAGCCTTTTGTGCTTCCGTAAAGGGACCGTTCATATCTGTCGTACCGAATGCTCCAAAGTTTTTTCCCTCAAAATAAAGCGGAGCGGTCAGAGAGTGATGGGATGGATCCTGACGAAAGACGCTGGAGATTAAGCGGTTTCCGCTGTGAATTTCCTGCATAACTCTCTGGTGTTCGTCAGGATATATGGATTCTGTCGGTGTAAAGCCGAAATTGATAACCTCGTCCCAGAGAGTTCCCTCGATTTTTTCCTGAAATTTCCCGGTATAATGCAGCAGCTTTCCGGTTGGAGAAAAAGGGCAATCGGGTTGCAAAGAAAGGTGGCCGCATAATCAAGCAGATCTGAAACGTCTTTGTTTTCGATAATTATCTTTAGGCATTGCTCATACCAGGCATAGTACTTATCAAAAATATCCAGAAACTCATGGAATACCTTATGAAAAGGCTCGTCCGTATATAAGATGGCGGCATGCTCCATCCAGGAAGGGTTTATCTGTCCCTCCTTTGATCCGGTTTTGGTACAGAAAATCAGGAACCGGGGCTTACGTATATCCCATTCCCTATCAAGGAAAGAGCTCTCTTGTGTTAAATACAGAAAATCATTATCGATTATTTCCATGGAATCATCAAGCATGCGGGCATGCCGGAATAATTGATCTAAGCCCGTAGATTTATAAAAAATCCTGTATTTATCAGGAATCCAGTCAAGGATGACAGAAATGCTCATAGATTTCATTGCAAAAAACTCCTTTGGTTATTTTTGACGAAAAAAGACAGTATAAATGAATTATATAACTGATGACGGGAGATGGCAACTGCTTTACTATGAATATATAGGAAACACTATTCAGGCGCCGACAGTTAGAGAGGAGATAATATAATTCAGACAAAAGGAAGGAGGCAATAAAAAGAGCTGAGGGAGCATCCTATAAAGGGGTATCGATTTTTTAATATTATAACTATATAGTGAAAGGATTATTTTTTATGAAAAAGATATTGTTAAATGGAGTAGACGGAAATTTTGGAAGCAGATCAGCCCGTGTATTGCTGGAAAAATATCCTCATGAAGCTTTGATTTTTACGGCTCCAACAAAAAATGGTCTTGAAAAATACCAGGAAATGGGCATTGAAACCAGAATTGCCGATTTTAACAATGCGGAAAAACTGACGGAAGCATTTAAAGATGCGGATACAGTTATTCTGATCTCCATGCCATTCGTTGGACCGAAAAGAAGAGCGGCACATAAAATTGCAATTGATGCGGCTGTGGCGGCAGGTGTAAACAAACTGGTTTATACATCGATTGTAGGAGCCGGACATGAGGATATCAATGCTTACGAAGTAAACGATCATGTATGGACCGAAAGGTATATCAAAAAACAGCCCATCCATTATTTGATTCTTCGGGATTCCCAATATGCGGAAGCAATGGTCTCCACATTTGTGGAAGCAGTTGAAAATACAAACGGCATCATCCGCAATAACATGGGAGATGGGAAAATGGCATTTGTTTCGAGGGATGACTGTGCGCTTGCGGCGGCCTGTGCGGCAATGTCTGATTGGGAAGATCGAATTATTGATATAAATGGAGCCGAGCTTCTGACAATTGCACAGTACATGGCAATCGCCTCGGAGGTTACGGGTAAAAAGACGGAATATCAATATATCAACGATGATGAGATGTATGAGTTCTTTGACTCCATCGGCGTTCCAAGGACAACGGAGGAAATGTGGGCGGACACGGCGAAGAACTTTCCATTTTGCTCAGATGGAATGGTGTCCTTTGGCAGGGCAATCCGTCTGAATCAAATGAGTACATTTACAGATGATTTTGAAAAGCTGACGGGGCAAAAGCCCATCACGGTAAGAGAAATGTTTGAAGATATGGAAAATCATTTAATCGGAACAAGAACATCTACAGATAATTAAAAACAGTAGGAGGACGAAAAATGGCAGAAATGATGAATCCGGCGCTGGAAGGCGCCACCTTATTGTTCCCACAGGGATCTTTTATTACGGCATATGCTTATACGGGCGTGGAGGATGAGATCAAGGCATATCAGACCAGCGCATGGATTGGAACGGCGCTTATGACATCCCCCATTTATGATGTATACGGACCGGATGCCGTTAAATTAATGGGACAGGTTTGTACAAATGATTTTACCACGCTGGGAATGAACGGCATACGCCATGCCGTAATGTGCAATGAGAAAGGTCAGATTCTGACAG
This sequence comes from Blautia sp. AM47-4, assembly GCF_003479865.1. NCBI lineage: Bacteria > Bacillati > Bacillota > Clostridia > Lachnospirales > Lachnospiraceae > Blautia > Blautia sp. AM47-4. The sequence goes on along the minus strand of NZ_QUHY01000042.1, from coordinate 2,004 downwards.
ACGGCGTTGTAATCCGTATCGGAGAAGATCGTTACAGAACCTACTGGCTTGATCCGGTGATCTCTTATTATGTCAATACATCAGATCTGGATGTGCATGGCGAAAACATGAGCGGAAAGGAATATTTTATCCAGATTGACGGTGAAAAGTCCTTAGAGATTCTGGAAAACGCATTCCAGGCCAATCTTCACGACATCAAATTCGGCAGACATAGAATCCAGGAGGTAAACGGAAAACAGGTACGCATCATCCGGCTTGGCATGTCCGGCAACCTTGCTTATGAAATTCACGGAGATATGGCGGATTATGCGGAGATCTATAATCTGGTATGGGCGGCAGGTGAAAAGCTGGGAGCAAGAAAGCTTGGGCTCCAGGCTTATAACCTGTTTAACCATACGGAGGCTGGATTCCCGAATATCAATCTTCACTATCCGCTTCCGTGGCTGGAAACCAGCGAGAAAATGACAGAATATATGCGCACAGTGCCTCAGTTATCCATGTTCAATCTCAATCGAAGGCTTCTCGGAAGTGTGGGGGATGATCTTCAGGCTCGCTTTGTTACTCCCTATGATGTGGGATGGGATTTCCTGATTAAATATAATCATGACTTCATTGGAAAAGAAGCCCTTCTTGAAATGTCGAAAAAGCCACAAAAAAAATGCGTAACCCTGGAATGGAACGCCAAGGATGTGGCAGAAGTCTTTGCAACCATGCTCAGCCCTGGGGAGGAACCCTGCGAGGATATTACCAAACCATCCGCTCTTGAATACTATTTCTGTGTCAGAGAGTTTGGTTTTGAGTACCGGGCAGATAAGGTGCTGGCTGCAGATAAGGAGATCGGGATCACAAGCGGAAAAATCATCTCTTATACCTATAACAGCATGATTTCTTTGGCCTTTATTTCCGCAGAATATGCCAAAGAAGGAACGGAGCTTGAAATACTCTGGGGAACGCCGGGAACCCGCCAGATGAAGGTTCGCGCAAAGGTTGCCAGATTCCCGTATAATCAGGATTATATCCGTAATGAAAAGCGGGATGTTTCGGATATACCTGTTTTTGAAAGATGAAACCGGAGATGATTACATAGGGAAAATAAAATTTATGTGTTCCCCTGCAGAGTTTTCAAGCTTTGCAGGGGATCTGCGAGACTGTGAGAAAAAGTCTGTAAATAAGATTCTTCTATGATATGCAAGGGTGGCAAGCCTGAAAATCAGGCTTCTCACCCTTGTTTTATATATAACAGTTGTTGAATGGCATGTCAAGAGCAGGCGGTTTTCCGCCCGTCTTATTCGCCTGTTTATTCGTTACTCTGGGAGGCGTCCTTCGTACATAATACTCAGTTCACCATACACCTGTGCCCAGTTGCGGATCGTACTGGTCCATTTCTTCGTAGCTTCAAATGTGGCAAGATGCAGTGCCTTTAATAGAGCTGTATCGCTTGGAAATACGCTTCTCTGGCGATTCAGTTTCCGGTAGGTAGAATTCAGGGATTCAATAGCATTTGTAGTATAAATCACCGTTCTGACCGTCGTTGAAAATTTAAAGATCGGCGAGATTGCGTCCCTGTTATCCTTCCAGCGCTTCATGGAATTCGGATATTTCGGTGTCCATTTTTCTGTTACACGCTCTAAGGCTGCCAGAGCTTTCTTTTCATCTGTGGCCTGATAAATGGTTTTCAGATCCGTAGCGAAGGCTTTTATGTCTTTATCCGGGACATATTTCAACGTGTTTCTTACCTGGTGTACAATACAGCGCTGGTATTCCGTCTTTGGAAAAGCTGCTGCGATCGCTTCTTTGATTCCGGTTAAACCATCGGCACAGATGATTAATACATCTTTGACACCACGATTTTTCAGTTCATTCATAATGGAAAGCCAGTATTTTGCGCTTTCGTTATCGCCAACACTGATGGTTAAAACTTCTTTTTTTCCTTCCGTGTTGATTCCCAGAATCACGTAAGCAGCAAGCTTTCGGATCACGCCATTATCCCTTACAGAATAATGG
>NZ_QUHY01000041.1:0-18551 GCF_003479865.1 Blautia sp. AM47-4 | reverse complement strand
GCTTCCATTCTGAAAAGGACAGCCCGTTGCACCCCCTGTTGCTATCCCGTTGCCGAGCCGGTTGCCGGGGGAAATCCCATACTGCGGGCTTTTCTCCCTTATAACAACCAAAACAACAGAAAAATAAAAGAAAAGTATAAATAGTAAGTAATGCCAGACTGAGATTGTTTGCAAGGTCTTTTGAAGCCCGTTGCCGGACTTCGTTGCCGACACCCTCTGTCTGGCTATTTTCATGTATGGAGGATAACTGCCTATGGCAAATAATAAGATGAATATAGAAGGAAAAAATTACTCGGATATTCCGGTGTGGCGTAGATATACGCTTACCATTGAGGAAGCAGCCAGATATTATCATATCGGCGAAGGAAAATTGAGAACGCTTATTGACACACATCCCAATGAAGATTTTTATGTGATGAACGGCAATCGTGCCCTCATTAAGCGTGAGAAATTTGAGAGGTATCTGGATCAGGCTACGGCTGTGTAAACAGAGCTGACAGATTTACCAATTTCACATGATATAACTATGCGGAGAGCCGGATTTGTGCTATGATAAGAGTGCAAGTCTGGCTCTCTTTTTTTGAAAGGAGAGTTCACGATGAGTGAGAAAAGACGAGATAACCGTAATCGGATTTTGCGAGAGGGCGAGTACCAGCGTAAGGATGGGAGGTATCGGTTCCGCTATATTGATGAGGACGGAAAAGAGAAAAATGTATACAGTTGGCGTTTGGACAAGAATGACCCAATGCCAAAGGGGAAGAAACGGGAGCTTTCCCTGCGTGAGAAAGAAAAACAGATTGAAGCAGATTTGTTTGACCGTATTGTAACAAATGGTGGCAACTATACTGTATTGGAGCTGGTAGAAAAGTATGTTTCATTGAAAACAGGAGTTCGTCACAATACGGTTGCCGGATATAAAACGGTCATCAATATGCTGAAAAAAGAGAGTTTTGGGAATCAGCGAATTGATAAGGTGCGTTTGTCAGACGCAAAAGCATGGCTGATTAAGCTCCAGCAGATAGATGGACGGGGATACAGTTCCATTCATTCGATCAGGGGAGTTCTCAGACCGGCATTTCAGATGGCAGTAGATGATGACCTGCTTCGTAAAAATCCATTTGAATTTGAGCTTGCCTCCGTCATTGTCAATGATTCTGTTACCAGAGAAGCGATCACCCGAAAGCAGCAGAGAGATTTGTTGAAGTTTATTGAAGATAAACATTTCAGCAGATACTATGATGCAATCTATATTCTTTTTCACACAGGGCTTCGTATCTCAGAGTTCTGTGGACTGACGGTTTCAGAAATCGAGTTTGGAGAAATGCGTATTAAGGTAGACCATCAGTTACAGCGTACTGCACAGATGCAGTATGTAATTGAAGAGCCAAAAACTGACAAAGGCATCCGCTATGTGCCGATGACGGAAGCTGTCGCAGCGTGTTTTCGCAGAATCATTGCCAACCGCAAGACACCAAAAGTTGAACCGATGGTGGAAGGATATGCAGGATTTTTGTTTCTGGATAAAAACGATATGCCGATGGTTGCCCTTCACTGGGAAAAGTATCTGGAGCATATCATTCAGAAATACAACAGGATTTACCGTATCCAGATGCCGAAAGTTACCCCTCATGCGTTGAGACATACGTTCTGCAGTCGATGCTTTGAAAAGGGAATTACCCCAAAGGTTGTTCAGCAGCTCATGGGACATGCTCATTATTCCACAACAATTGATATATACACACATATATCAGAAGAGATGATGGGAAATGAATTGGAGAAATTCAAAGTAGCAATGAATGCCTGATGGACGGCTGCTTACGAAGAGAAGTTTTCGTAAGACTTCGTAAAATAAATCCTACGAAAATGATAAAAACCTTTACGAAAATAATGACAAGGCGGGTATCGGGGGTAGAAAAATAGTAAAAAAGTTGTACGAAAAAAAGCTTCGTAAAATAAAAATGAAATGAAGCAAAGCTGCTAGTGGAAAACACGAAAATAGTCAGTAAGTAAGCCACTTTTGAGGGTTGAGTCCAAGAGGCTCAGGTTCAAGAAGTTGCAAAACAGATGGGCATGTAAGCGAAGCTTGCACTTCAAATTAAATAAGATTTTTTAAAGGCTCTGAAAGCCTTATAAACACTTTATTCTCTGGTGATTATAAGTTTTTCGGAGCTTTTTTCTATGGAAAAAGGGAAATATAGGCAGTCTGTACCACCTGCATCCTGCAATTTTTTTCGTAGATTACTGATGTGCTTCTTAAGCGAACGTTCTGTGCAGTCTTGTGTATCCAGGCTTAAGTGACCGATCGACAATGACTGTCTCTCTGTCTGTATTTCATTTCCGAAGCTGAACAGTAATCCGTGCAAGAAGTTCTTTTATTTCAAACGGTTTGGTCATATAGTCAGCAGCATCACCGAGCAAAAGATTCAACATCAATCTTGGCACTGAGGACAATTACAGGAACATTCTGAATCTAGGGCAGAACTTCTGCCAGCATATCTCCAATCGAAATATCATCATCAATAATTTCTATGGTTTTCATTTTTTCCTCATTTTCTCCAATTATGGATTGCGGTGTGATCATTGGAACACAGCTTGCCATCTGTCTCTTGTTGCGGGAAAAATTATTATCAGACATATAAACGCAGGATCAAGTTTCAGAGGTGGTGTTTAAAAACTCCCCGATGAGTATCGGGGAGAAATATTATTCGTATAGAGTTACCAGAAATTCAGAAGGAAAAAAAACCGATACACAGATGAATCGTCTTTACTTAGAATAAGTTTGCATGAATCAACCGGTTACGAATCTGTGGTCCCAATATCATAGCAAGAACCATTTTGATTAAATCTCCCGGAATAAACGGGATGACACCTGCCATCAATGCGGCCAACAGATCCATGTGTGCTTCATATGCCAGACATGCAGTACCAAAGGCATAGCATACAACATGATAAAGCAAAGCAATCTGTTATTAATCTTGCGGTTAATTACCATTCCTGCTATGATAGCCATTGGAATAAATCCAATAAGATAACCGCCTGTCGGTCCAAACAGTTTTCCAGGACCACTGGTAAATCCGGAAAATACAGGAACTCCCACCAGTCCGATCAGTAGATACACCAGATAGCTGATGGTCCCTCTTTTTACCCCCAACATATACAGTACAAAATAAATAGCCAAGTTCGTCAGTGAAATCGGTACCGGCCCGATTGGCAGTGAAAAAGGTGCCAGCACACAGATTACTGCGGTCATTACTCCAATCGCAGCAATCTGCTGAATGGAAAATTTTTCTTTTGTATTAACTGTAAGATTACTCATTTTTTTAAGCCATCTTCCTGTGATAATTTCTTTCACAAGGTTTCTCATAATCCCTACTCCGAAGCTGTAATAAACCATCTAATGTAATTCGATTTTATCATTGACTTGGAGAAATAGCAAGTTGATTGAGGAGTGACCAGGGTCACCCTGCCCCGCTATACATGCATCAGTTTTTTCCGAAACTGCGAAGGCGAACAGTGGTTATACATCTGAAAACTCCGATTAAAATTACTGACAGAAGAGAATCCCGAGGCCAGTGCAATATCAGTGATTGAGATTTTGGAATCGGTCAGCAGTTCTTCTGCGTGGCGGATACGCTGGCGTGTGAGGTATTCTTGGAAGGTTATTCCTGTAAATTCTTTAAAAAGTCTGGAAAAATGATATTTACTGAATCCTGCGATTTCTGCAGCCTGTTCAAGTGTCAGATTTTCCCGAAATGAGGTATCGATATACTGACAGACCGTTGTGAATTTTTCCATGTATTCTCTGCGGGAGGAAAAGGATACATCGGTAAATCGAGGAGTATGTTCGAAATTATGGCGTACTAGCAGAAGAACAATCTGAATAACAGCAGAGGATACCCAGGTATCGGCCAGATAATTACTTTTTCAGCCTCCCGGATGATTTCCTTGAATTTTGCAGACACTTCCTGAAAGAGTTCCGGACAGGAAGCCGGCGTAAGGCAAACAGCTTCCGGTAACAGCAGCAGTGCGCTTCCCATACCGGGTATAGAATAAAAAAGCGACAATGGTGCCTGAAAAATCAGGCGCTTACCGGTGGCAGGCGCCTGCAGTGAATGAATTTCCCCACTGTTGATAAATAACAGATCAAGGGGATTTAGTGTGTAGCACTCATTTCCTATTACGGCCTGATAGCCGTTTTCTAAAGGCATGATAATTTCAATACTTGTATGCCAGTGTGGCGGATAATCTTCAGTCTCCTGATTTTTCATCAATCGAAACTGTGAAGAACCATATGCAATCGTTTCTTTCATTCCTTTGAGATCTTCAATCATAGTAAAAGATAATCCCTTTCAAAAATAGCAAAATATAGGAAAAGTATAGCAAGAATCAATAAGGAAAACAATAGATTCTTTTTTATAATATAGAAAATGAACAAAAAAGGAGATTACTTATGGCTAAAACATTTAGAGAACGGGCGGAAGAACTTGTAGCACAGATGACGCTGGAGGAGAAGGTTTCCCAGACACTTCACGGAGCGGCAGAAATCGAGAGACTGGGAATTCCCAAATATAACTGGTGGAATGAGGCACTTCACGGAATTGCTAGAACGGGAACAGCGACATTATTTCCACAGGCAATTGGTCTGGCTGCATCTTTTGATGAAGAACTGGTTGCGGAGATGGCTGATATCATTGCCACTGAAGGACGTGCAAAATATAATATGCATGTGAAATATGGTGACAGAGACATCTATAAAGGCTTAACATATTGGGCACCTAATGTAAATATTTTCCGTGATCCGCGCTGGGGAAGAGGTCATGAAACGTATGGTGAGGATCCCTATCTTACATCACGCCTGGGCGTGCGGTTTATTCAGGCACTTCAGGGAGATGATCCTGTATATATGAAGGCAGCAGCCTGTGCAAAGCATTTTGCTGTACATTCCGGACCGGAAGGAGAGAGACATTATTTTAATGCTGTTGCATCCAAACAGGATATGTATGAGACTTATCTGCCGGCATTTAAAGCCTGTGTGCAGGAAGGAAAAGTAGAAGCTGTGATGGGTGCATATAACAGGACAAATGGAGAACCATGCTGCGGCAGTAAGACACTTCTGCAAGATATTTTGAGAGAAGAATGGGGATTTGAGGGGCACGTTGTCAGTGACTGCTGGGCAGTGCGTGATTTCCATGAAAATCATCATGTAACAAATGCACCGGTGGAATCCGTAACGATGGCTATGAATCACGGTTGTGACTTGAATTGTGGTTGTACATACCCTCATCTGGTTCAGGCAGTACGTGAAGGAAGAGTTGATGAAAAACGAATCAATGAGGCGGTCATCAATCTTTTCACCACACGTATGAAGCTTGGTATGTTTGAAGAACCGGGAACAGTTCCATTCGATAGTATTCCTTATACAGAAAACGACACACCGGAACATAACCGTATAAACGAAAAGATTTCTGAAAAAACTCTGGTTCTTCTGAAAAATGAAGGAGGACTTCTTCCTCTGAATAAGAATAATATGAAAACCATCGGAGTCATCGGGCCAAATGCCAATAGCAGAGCAGCACTTGTGGGTAACTATGAGGGAACTGCTTCCCGTTATGTAACCGTTCTTGAAGGAATTCAGGATTATGTAGGCGATGATGTTCGTGTCATGTACTCGGAAGGATGTGCTTTATTTAAAGACCGTGTCTGTGTTCTCTCAGAACCAAACGATCGTCTGGCTGAAGTGAAAGGCGTATGCGAGGCCAGTGATGTGGTTATTGTCTGCCTTGGATTGGATGCTACACTGGAAGGTGAAGAGGGCGATACAGGAAATGAATTTGCCAGCGGTGACAAACCGGATCTGAACTACCCGGGGCTGCAGAATGAAATCCTCAAAGCGGCATATGAAAGTGGAAACCGGTGGTTCTCGTTTCATTGACCGGAAGTGCTATGGATCTTAGCTGGGCTGACGAGCATATTCCGGCTATCGTACAGGCATGGTATCCTGGATCAAGAGGTGGAGAGGCTGTGGCACGTTTGTTGTTTGGAGAGTGTTCACCGGAAGGTAAACTGCCGGTAACCTTCTATCGTTCCGTGGAAGAACTGCCGGAGTTTACGGATTATTCCATGAAAGGAAGAACTTACCGTTATATGGAACAGGAAGCGTTATATCCCTTTGGCTATGGACTGTCATATACAGAGTTCAGTCTGTCAGAACCTGAGATTACAGTTTACGAAGGAGATAAGGTGTCCGAAACAGGAATCATCAGAAAGGGTACAGGAATGACTGTACGGACAGTGATTCGAAATATCGGTAAGATGGCCGGAGGAGAAACCGTACAGGTTTATGTAAAATCCTGCTGTGACGGAACTCCAAATCCCCAGTTAAAGGCTTTGAAAAAGGTATTTCTGAATCCGGGCGAGGAGCAGGAAGTCGTTCTGACTTTAAAACCGGAGCTTTCGAACTGTTTGATATCGATGGCGCTGCACAGATTCTATCCGGTGAATACTGTGTTTATACAGGCACTTCACAGCCGGATAAAAGAAGTAAGACCCTGACAGGAAAAGGTGGATTTGTCAATACATTCGCAGCTGAAGTGTAAAACTGCGGTCTGGAAAGGAGCATGGGAAAAGTGATGAGATTATCTTCGTTAATCAGTGACGAGATGATTCTCCAGCGAGATGTAGAAAACAGTATCTGGGGATATGGTGAAAAGGGAAGAACGGTAGAACTGTCTTTTGAAAATTTTCAGGTTAAAACCATCTGTGCTGATGACGGATACTTTGAATTGATGATACCGGAAATGCCTGCCGGCGGTCCGTGGGAGTTCAGGATGACAGATGGGGAAGAAGAACTTGTGATTCATGATGTACTGTTTGGTGATGTATTTCTTCTGGGATGGCAGTCTAATATGGAACTGCCCATTGAGCGGGTGATGGACCGGTATGCAGATGAAATTCTGCATACTTCAGAGGATGAAATCCGTATGTTCGAAGTCCCCAAGGAATATGTATTTGGAGAAAAACGTCAGGAATTGGAAAAGGGCTGCTGGATTAAAGCGAAGGGAGAAGAACTGCAGCTGTTTAGTGCTGTGGGATATTTTGCTGCAAAAGAAATTCATGATAGGGAAAGAATACCGGTTGGACTTCTGCAGACTGCTGTGGGAGGTACACCGGTGAAATCCTGGTGTAGCGAGGAGACTGTTACAGCTCTGGGTTATGATGCTGTGGAGATTCAAGAATGCCGGCAGAAGGAATATCCGGAAGCAACCATCAAAGCGGAGGAAGAAAGAGAGCTTTGGTGGAGAAAAGAGGCGTTGAAAGAATCGGGTATGGATTATGCGGCAGATAATAAGGGCAGTTTTTGTATTCCTGGTTTCTTTGAAAATACTGTGTTGGATCAGTTTTATGGAGGATTGCGCTTTACAAAAACTTTTGTGCTGGATGAAAAAGATAAACCGGAAAAAGGAAAAGCTATTCTTTATTTCGGTGCTATGATTGATGCAGATAAGATTTTAATTAATGGCACATTGATCGGAGAGACGGAATACCAGTACCCACCCAGAATTTATCGGATACCGGAGGGAATTCTTCATGCAGGAGAGAATATCATCGAAGTTAAATTGATGGTTTTCAGACAGGAAAGAGGATTTGTACCTGGAAAGGTGTATGAACTTTGTTATGGCAGCAATCTGGAGAAAAAGGTATCTCTTTCCGGTGACTGGAATTATGAAATCATCCACCGGATGGAATCGCTGCCGCAGATGACATTTTTCCAGTTTAAAGCATGTGGACTTTATCAGGGAATGCTCTATCCCATCAGAAGATGGAAAATCAAAGGATGTTTCTTCTATCAGGGTGAATCCAATACCGGGCGGCCGGAAACCTATGAGGAGGAATTTAGCACGATGATCGAGGAATGGAGAACCCTCTGGCAGATGCCGGATATGCCGTTCATTTTTGTGCAGCTGGCAGGATTTTCTGATGGAAAACTTCATACGGACGGCATACAGTGGGCAAGACTTCGTGAGGCTCAGAGAAAAACAGCCGGTTTGCCGTATGCCATGATGGTACAGGCTTATGACTTGGGAGAATACAACGATCTGCATCCTACCGATAAGAAAACAGTCGGCGTACGTGCGGCACTTGCGGCAGAAACATTAATTTATGGCAGAAACGTATCATACCGAAATCCGGAGCTTGCTGCAGCCATTAGAAATACTGGAAGTATAAAGTTTGTTTTCGAACCGTCAGGCATTGTATTGCATACAGAGAAAAGAACTCTGGATCTGAAAGAAGTACCAGGAGTTTCTCTGCGACAGGATAAGAATGAACCGGTCAGAGGTTTTGATATTATTTGTAAAGATGGAAGCCGTAAAGCAGCCGAGGGAAAACTGACAGGAGAAAATACTGTCGAAGTATCCATAACGGAAGATACCGTTGGAGTATCCTATGCATGGAATGACTGTCCGTGGGAAGCAAATTTATACAGCGATGAGGAATTGCCGGTAGTTCCTTTCCAGATTATATTTCAGGAGATATCATAAGAAATGAAAATATTTGATGGTGGGTACTGTGTACCGTTTCTAGTAGAGTAAGATGCTTATGAGGATGTAAAAATGAAGATGGCTGCCGATATCCGGTGAGAATGTATGTGGAACCTTTTGGAAAACCTCGCCTGATGGTTTCACGTACAGATGATGACAGAATCCTTGTGAAAAATTATGGGGTCTGTGAATCACTGGAAATCCGAGATTTTCTCTATGCGGGAAACCGTGAGGTTATCATTGAAGTGGCGAATGACGGTGAGGGTTCTTTTCTCTGTGAAATAGAAGCAGAACCCTGCAAATGGCTGAAACTGGAAATGAGCAGCAGAGAGGTAAAAGATCAGGAAATTCTCAAGCTGATTTGCTGCCTGGGCAGTTCCGGAGAACTATCTGGCGGGAAATCCGGATGATGATTTCTGGGCTGTGGGTATTATAGAACAGGTTCATAAAACCTGCGTACCGATTTCACTGCACAAAGGATTCAATGAAGTGCAAATAGAATTTTTAAGCAAAATTTTTGCAGTAGAGAAAATAGTTTTCTATAGGGAAGGCACCGTCCCCCGGATCTCATGTATGGGTCCGACAGAAAGCTGGAAGAGATAGTTCTGGATGTTTGGAACATAATATGGTATGATGGCTACAGGAGGGCAGCGTATGAAGAGACTGATTGATAGATTAGAAAATACCATGAATGACTTTAACCTGAAGAAAAAGCTTCATATTCTGTATATCTATTGTATGCTGATACCACTTATCATTACAGACAGTGTTATTCTATTTATTGTGGTTCAATCCGAGAGAGTGGAGCAGCGGCATGTGATGGAAAATGATGCAAGTGCTGTTATATATAATCTTTCCCGGGAAGTGGAAAATGCCGCAATGAAAGCAAAAAATATTTATATGAACGGGTATATCGAGGAGTTTTTGAATCGACAGTATGAGACTCCTCTGGATTATGTGACGGGACATCAAGCATTTATGAAGAATTCACTGTTTGAGACCAGTATGGGTACGGATAATACAGTGGTTACGATTTATGCGGACAATGATACTATTATCAATGGCGGACATTTCATCCGTCTGTCTGATGTGCGTGAGACAGAATGGTATAGATATTTGCAGGAAGCGGGAAATAATTCAGTATTGTATTTTTATTATGACCAGTGGAAAAGTTCTGCAGTGCAGCCGCGGCGCAGCGTGTTATTTATCAGAAAACTAAATTTTTCCGGACAGGACAGCTGTGAAAAAATAGTGACGATTGAAATGGATTACAGTAGTCTTGTACGCAATCTGGATAATATGAATTATGAGTCTGAGATCTATATATGTAAAGATAATCAGATTTTGCTTTCTAATAACGGATATAATCAGCCAGGGTGGCCTTTTAGCGAATGGAAGGAAAACATACAGCCGGATTATCAGAAAGAATACAGTGCTTATGGAGAACATCTACAGATTGCAGTCTGTAAAAGAAGTCGTGGGATACGGGCACAGATATGGAATCATATGCCGTTGATTGTTTTTCTGGTGTTGATTAATACGGTGATGCCGTGGATTCTGATGCGGCTTATTAATCGTTCTTTTACTGCCAGGGTGGAAGAATTGAGCAAAGCATTTGATCACGTAGATGCGGATCATCTTCAGGAAATCTCATATGTGCGGGGGAAAGATGAAATAGGCAGTCTGATGCTCAATTATAATCACATGGCATCCCGCCTGAATGATCTGATTCAGACGGTGTATAAGGATCGTCTGAGAGAACAGGAGATGGATATTGCCAGACAGAATGCAGAACTTCTGGCACTGCAGAGTCAGGTGAATCCTCACTTCCTGTTTAATGCCCTGGAGAGCATTCGGATGCACAGTATCTTAAAGAAAGAGTATGAAACTGCGGATATGGTGGGAAAACTGGCCGTGATGGAACGTCAGAATGTGGATTGGAGTACAAATTTTGTCAGAATGAAAAAGGAACTGGAATTCGTGGAGGCATATCTGGGACTTCAAAAGTATCGTTTTGGAGACAGGCTTTCCTATGAGCTGGACATAGAACCGGAATGTGAGGATATTCAGATTCCAAGACTGACTGTCGTAACTTTTGTGGAAAATGCATGTGTGCACGGGATTGAGAGTAAAACAGCTTCCTGCTGGATTTTTGTCCGGGTTTATCGTAAACATGAGGATATCTGGATCGAAGTGGAGGATACCGGAAGCGGTATGGATGAGGACAAAGTGGCTGAAATAAAGGAAAAGATGTGTAATGCAAGCATCGAGAAACTAAGAGAAAAGGGGCGTGTAGGTATTATCAATGCCTGCCTCAGACTGAAAATGATAACGGATAACAAAGTGTGTTTTCATATAGAGAGTGAAGTAGGAATCGGTACTACTATTCAGATCAGGATGCCGATAGACGCTCTGGATGATAGAATACAGATGCACAGATAAGACTTCAACAGGGGTCTTGGGAATGGAAAAGAAACAAAGGAGATAAGAACATGCTGCGGGTTTTGCTGGTTGATGATGAACCTTTTATTGTACAGGGGCTTATGGTGTTTGTTGACTGGGAACAGGAAGGGTATGAGATTGTATATACTGCTGCCGATGGAGCAGAAGCACTTACATATCTGAAAGAGCATAAGGTGGATCTGGTCATTTCAGACATTAAGATGCCGGTAATGAGTGGACTAGAACTTTTGGAGACAATACGCAGAGAAAATATTTCAGATGCTTATTTTATAATTTTAAGTGGTTACAGTGATTTTTCCTATGCACAGCAGGCAATTCGTTATGAATGTATGGAATATATTCTGAAACCGGTGGAAAAAGAGGAGCTTTTGGGTGTACTGCGCAGAGTAGCCAAAGTGTCAGAAGCTGCCAGGGAAAATGAAAAGAAAAAACAAAAGCTGGAACATGAATATTTGACCAGAAATATTATTGCTCTTCTCTGTGGAAAGTATGACACGGTGAATCTGGAATATATAAAAAGTCACATGAATCTTTCTGACAGTGTCAGATATGTTTATTTGGAACCCTATGATATAGGAGACATGTCCGAACAGGAGGATGGGGAATACTGTCTGATTCAGAGAAAACTGCATCAGGCCTGTCAGGATTTCCTGAAAGAAGACAGCAGTCACTGTTTCTTTGATGTGTCCTGGAATGAGAAGAATTACGATATAGGTTTTATTTACTGTGATTATATGGCGAAGAACCGGGCAATCAGTGAAGTTGAGTATCTGAGCGACTTTCAGGAGAGTCTTGAACTGGCAATTCAGCGTCCTGTAAAATTGCTGGCGGGTAAAAAAGTATCAGACATTTCTGGACTCGCAAAATCCTATAGTACCGCCTGTGTATTGAACTCTCTGGAAGCATTCCGTGCAAAAAAGAAAATGTATTTTTATGAAGAAGAGGTACAGATTCATAATGGGGGTATTATCCTGTGCAAACAGAGCCTGGATGCGTTGATATCAGCCATTGAGCAAAACGATAAGATACAGATCCGTAAATGTGTGGAAAATCTGTATGAAGAAATGCGGCAGATGGGACTTGCCGCAGATACAGTCAATCTTAACATTAATTATTTCCTGTTTCAGCTGATTTATCTGGCAACTGAGCAGGATGATTGTGTCGATCAGAAAGAAATTCTACATTTCATTGGTGAAAGCACATTTGAAGAGGGAGTCACCAGAGGCAGCAGTGTGCATATGGTGCGTTTTGCTCTGGAGTATGCAGAATATCTGGCTCAGCTTCGCAAAAATATTTCCAGGGGAGGCGTAATTAGAGATGTTGAGAAAGAAATACGCGAAAATTATGCAGAGAATCTTACTTTGAGAGAATTGAGTAAAAAGTACTATGTGAACAGTGCTTATCTGGGACAGATATTCCGGAAAAAGTTCGGACAGTCATTTAAAGAGTATCTGAATAACTATCGGATGGAGCAGGCAGTTCAGAGACTGTTGTATACCAGTGATAAAATCTATCAGATTGCTCTGGATGTGGGATATAAAGACTGCGATTATTTTATTAACCGTTTTATTGCGGCAAAGGGATGCACACCTGCAAAGTTCCGCAGACAGGGCGGAGTATTGAAAAACTGAGAAAATGGAAGAAATTTTCCAACTGAAAAAAGACAGGATAAATGATAGGGTTCTATAATTTGTCCTGTCTTTTTGTATGCTTTGTCCGGTTGAGGTTTTTTTTGTAGAAGGTACAATATAGTTACTTGATAAGTCGTATTTGTTCTGCAGACGAATAGGAAAATATTTATAGTATCAAAAGAAATAGGAGGATGGAGTCTATGAAAAGAAAAAGTTTAATATCCCTTATGCTGTTAGCGGCGGTGTCCATGGCGGCCTGTGGCAAAGCAGAAACAGACACAGGTGCAGAGTCATCTGATGGCGAAGTAAAAGAATTTACTGCATTCTTTGCAGTTCCCGGTACAGAAATCAATGATGATAATGAAATTCAGCAGAAAATTGCTGAGATTACAGGTGCTAAATGTAAAGAGACATGGCTTACAGGACAGACTGCTGAGGAAGCTGTAGGACTTGATCGCCGGTGGTGAGTATCCGGATTTGATTGATGGTGGAGATGGTATGGCTCAGCTCTATGATGCCGGTGCCTTGGTTGCTTTGGATGACTATATTGATCAGTATCCGAACATTAAAGAGTTCTTTACAGAGGAAGAATGGGATAAACTTCGCCAGGAGGATGGACATATTTACTGGATTCCACAGTTCAGTAATATTTACGGTGAGGAAAAAGCAACAACACACAATGATGAAGCATTCTGGATTCAGACTCGAGTTCTTGAATGGGCAGATTATCCGGATATTCAGACCATGGATGAGTATTTTGATCTGATTGAAAGATACTATGAGGCCAATCCTACAATGGAAGATGGTACAACCAATATTCCATACACAATCCTCTGTGATGACTGGCGTTATTTCTGTCTGGAAAATGCACCTCAGTTCCTGGATGGATATCCAAATGATGGAAGTGTTATGGTAGATACGGAAACCTTGCAGGTCATTGATTATAATACAACACCTACAGCTAAGAGATACTTCGGAAAATTGAATGAAGAATTCAAGAAAGGTATTGTAGACCCGGAATCCTTTACACAGACTTATGATGAATATATTGCAAAACTTTCCACCGGACGTGTGCTGGGAATGATCGACCAGTGGTGGGATTTTGCATATAGTGTAAACGATGCACTGAAACAGCAGGGGCTGGGTGAACAGGGATGCAACTACGTTCCGCTTCCGATTACAATTGAAAGAGGAATTAAAAATCAGTGGCATAACTCCGGTAGTGTTCTGAATGTTTCCGCCGGTCTTGCTATTACAACAAGCTGTGATGACGTGGAAGGTGCACTACAGTTTGTGAATGATCTTCTTTCTCAGGAAGTACTGGATCTGCGTTCTTGGGGCGTAAAAGATGTTGACTATAAAGTAGATGAAGATGGTAAATACTATAAAACTCAGGAAATGAGAACTCAGGCAGCTGATACTGCTTATAAAGCATCACATTTTTGCGGTTATTCTTATTTCCCAGGGTATACCGGAACAAGCCGTGATGGAATCAACGCAATGTCGCCACAGTTCCAGCCCGAAGAATTCTATGATGGACTGCCGGATGATGTGAAAGCATGTTTCGATGCCTATGGTGCTGAAACATATGTAGACATGCTTGGAACCAGTGAGGCTCCGGGACCATGGTATCCAATGTATTCTTTCTCAAGTACTATGACAACAAGCACACCTGGTGGTATTGCATGGACAAAGATGGGAGAAATCAAGCATGAATATCTTCCTAAAGTAGTAATGGCATCAGATTTTGAAGCTGCATGGGATGAGTACATGAGTGTATACGAAAAATGTAATCCTCAGGATTTCCTGGAAGAAATGCAGACAGAGCTTGATCGCAGAATGGAAGAAGCCAAGAAGTATCAGTAGAATATAAGTGAATAAATCGGGCAGATGTCGGTTGCGGTATCGTGTGACAGACCGGTTCATCTGCCCTCTCTTTTTAGGAGGAGACTATGGCTGCTATAGAAAAAAGAAAAAAAGAAAAAGTAACAGAAATGAAAGTGAAAATCACTTGGAAAGAAATAAAAAGACAGAAAGCTCTGCTGATCTGGTCAGCCTTTATTGTATTATATGGTGTGATTTTCTGCTATTTGCCATTGGGAGGATGGCTGATGGCTTTCCAGAATTACCGTCCCAAGGATGGACTTCTGCATTCTCAGTTTGTAGGATTGGCAAAGTTCCAGCAGTTGTTTTCTGATGCCACATTCCTGCGTGTTATCAGAAATACACTGGCTATGGGTGTAATCAACCTGGTAGCAACCTTCTTTATGGCAATTTTATTTGCTATTTTGTTGAACGATGTAAAGTCTCAGGGTGGAAAAAAAGTAGTGCAGACAATCTCTTACCTGCCGCACTTCTTGTCCTGGATTATCGTAACTGGTATTCTGCATGACGCACTGTCCGGAACGGGTATTGTGAATGAGCTTCTTTTGAAATTCGGTATTCTTGATCAGCCTTTGAATTTCTTCGCTCATCCAAAATTCTTCTGGCCAATCGTGGCATTTGCCAATGTATGGAAGGAAACAGGATGGAATGCCATTATTTATCTTTCTGCAATTACATCCATTGACCCTTCCCTTTATGAAGCGGCCAATATTGATGGGGCCGGAAGATGGCAGAGAATCCGCTATATTACATTACCGGGAATCCGTCCGACTATTATGATTCTTCTTCTGATGAATGTAGGTAACGTATTAAATGCAGGTTTTGAAATCCAGTACCTGTTAGGTAATGGTCTGGTACAGAGCGTGGCACAGACAATTGATATTTACGTATTGAAATGGGGTATCAGCCAGAATGACTTTGCAATTGGTACTGCGGCAGGTATCTTCAAGAGTTTTGTCAGCATCGTGCTTGTTGTCATCGCCAATGAGATTGCAAAACGGACCGGTGACGAGCGGCTGTTTTAGGAAAGGAGAAATCAGACTATGGAAAAACTTCACAAAAGGAAAAAAACATCGGTTGGGGATACCATCTTCGTGATATGTAATACCCTGTTCATGATTCTATTCGTGCTGATTACACTATATCCGATTCTGAATACAGTGGCAATTTCACTTAATGACGGTACGGATGCATTGAGGGGTGGGATTTATCTGTTGCCCCGAAAATTTACCTGGAAGAACTATCTTACCGTTTTACAGAAAGATAACCTGCTGACAGGTGCTTATGTTTCTGTGGCAAGAACAGTAGTTGGAACTTTGCTGGCCCTGATTGCCAATGCAATTCTGGCATTTATCGTCAGCAGAAAACATTTCCTGTTCAAAAAACAGTTGTCACTATTTTGGGTTATTACCATGTATGTAAACGGTGGCATGATTCCAACATTCCTGCTGTACAAAAACCTGGGAATGACAAACAGTTTCTGGGTTTATGTAATTCCTGGTATGTTCAGTGCCTTTAATATGCTGGTTATCCGTACCTATATGAACGGTCTTCCGGAGAGTCTGGAAGAGTCTGCACAGCTTGATGGTGCCGGATACACAACGATTTTCTGGAAAATCACTTCACCGCTGTGTAAACCGGTGTATGCGACCGTAGCTTTGTTTGTGGCAGTTGGTCAGTGGAACTCCTGGTTCGATGCCATGCTGTACAACCGTATGAGTGTACACCTGACAACCTTGCAGTATGAGTTGATGAAACTGCTTTCTTCCGTTACCAATCAGGGTAATTCTGCAGAAGCTATGAAAAATGCAGCAGGTGCAGTTACTCCAACCTCTGTACGTGCAGCAGCTACCGTATTGACCATGTTGCCGATTGTCTGCCTGTATCCGTTCCTTCAGAGATACTTTGTAGCCGGTCTGACCATCGGAGGAGTAAAGGAATAAGATAAAGATGGAAAAGGGAGCCGTTTACACAGGAATTTATCCAAATATATTCGAATTAGCCGGATATGAGAAAAAGGAAATAGAAAATAGAATAGATCAAATATTTCAGACTCTTTTTTATGGGAGTGATGAGGAAAGAATTTATCATCCCGTCGGTTGTGATCTTGGATACATAGAGGATACCGGTAATCTGGATGCACGTACGGAAGGCATGTCTTATGGCATGATGATGTGCGTGCAGATGAATAAAAAAGAAGAGTTTGACAGGATATGGAAATGGGCAAGAACCTATATGTATATGACTGAAGGTGAAAATGCCGGATATTTTGCATGGTCTTGTGGAACAGATGGCACAAGAAACGCTGATGGCCCGGCACCGGACGGAGAAGAGTTCTTTGCAATGGCATTATTTTTGCCTCTCATCGCTGGGGCGACGGGGAAGGGATTTTTGCTTATAGCGAAGAGGCAAAAAAGTTGCTGCATACCTGTATTCATAAAGGAGAAAACGGAGAAGCGGGACGTGCCATGTGGGATCCGGATAACCACCTGATACGTTTTATTACCGAAGTGGATTTTTCAGATCCTTCCTATCATTTGCCTCATTTTTATGAATTATTTGCACAGTGGTCTTACGAAGAAGACCGTTCTTTCTGGGAGGAAGCAGCGAAGGCAAGCAGGGAATACTTGAAGAAGGCATGTCACCCTGTGACCGGCCTGTGTGCAGAGTATGCAGAGTATGATGGAACCCCTTGCACAAAAGGGCAGAATATCTGGGGGAGACATGACTGGTATTACAGTGATGCCTATCGCACGATTGCTAATATTGCTCTGGATTATGCCTGGTTTGGTGCAGATGAGTGGGAAGTGGAAGAAGGAAAGCACTTTCTGAAATTTTTCTGTGAGACAGCAGGGGAGGAACATCAGGATGGAATTTTTGCCATTGATGGTACGGTAATCCCCGGAAAAGCTTTGCATCCGGTGGCCATGACAGCAGTGAATGCACAGGCAGGATTGCTGGTACAAAATGAGCATGCCCTTGCCTGTGTCCGCAAGTTTTGGAATACACCTCTGCGTACAGGAAACAGGAGATATTATGATAATTGCCTTTATTTCTTCGCTTTTCTTGCATTAAGTGGAAATTATAGAATCTATTAACAGGAGATATTATTATGCATTATGCTAACAATCCAATTTTACCGGGTTTTCGTCCTGATCCTTCCATCTGCAGAGTGGGAGATGATTATTATCTTGTAACATCAAGCTTTGCTTATTTTCCTGGTGTTCCTGTTTATCACAGCAAAGATCTGGCTAACTGGGAGCAGATCGGTCATGTGCTTACCCGAGAGTCACAGCTCCATCTGGAAAATGCCGGACATTCCAGGGGAATCTATGCACCGACCCTGAGGTATTTTCAGGGACGCTATTACATGATTACAACAAATGTTTCACATCGAGACAATTTTATTGTAACTGCTGAAAGCCCGGAGGGTCCCTGGTCTGATCCTTATTATCTGGATGAAGATGCTCCGGGGATTGATCCCAGTCTGTTCTTTGACGAAGATGAAGATGGAACAGTTCATTGCTATTATGTAGGAACAAGACCAAACCAGAAGCACGGAGTTCGTTATAATGGGGACTGGGAGATATGGGTTCAGGAACTTGATTTGAAGACCATGGAGCTTATTGGTGAAAGCAAAAAAATCTGGAAAGGTGCCATGCATCATGTGATCTGGCCGGAAGGACCTCACCTTTACAAAAAGGATGGTTATTATTATCTGATGAATGCTGAGGGAGGTACAGGACCAAATCACAGTATGACGATTTCCAGAAGCAGAAGTGTGTGGGGACCATATGAGGGCAATCCCAATAACCCTATTCTGACGCATCGTCATCTGGGAAATGATTATCCCATCACTGCTGTGGGTCATGGTGATCTGGTGGACGATGGCCATGGAAACTGGTATGTGGTTATGCTGGGTTCCAGAAAATGCGAAGGCTATGTAAATACAGGTCGCGATACATTTCTTGCGAAAGTGACATGGGAAGATGGATGGCCTGGTTGTGAATCCGGGAGTCGGTATGCTGGAGTC
>NZ_QUHY01000040.1:0-19187 GCF_003479865.1 Blautia sp. AM47-4 | reverse complement strand
AGAGCGCGAATTGCAAGGAACAGATTTGAAGGCGTACCGGGGTACGACGAAAATCTGTGACGCAGTAATTCACGCTCTGCGGTGCTGAATTTTTTGCATTATTTTCGGGTCTTGCTATAAAAACAGGGAAGAAAAAAGCTCTGTCCATTTGGGCAGAGCCTTCTTGTTTTCCTTCTATTCTTCTATCTTCCCTCTCCAACATTTCCGCACCAGTGCAAACACCAGATACCCGATGGCTGCTCCAAGCGTATTCGTCACAACATCATCTAACTGGCAGTAGCCGCGCTCTGTTAAGAGCTGCACTGTTTCCAGCATCATGCTTGTGGAAAACGCCGCATAGACGCAGCACCATCCTTTCCGAAGAGACGGAACCGCCGCCGGCAGCAATACGCCGAACGGGAGAAACAGCAGAATATTTTCCACAAAATACCGGTCCGGCAGCCGCTGGTTTCCCCAGGTTTCAAACAGCTTCACATCCACGCCCGTTCTCGAACCCGGTTCTCTGGAAAACAGCGTAATAGAAAGCATCATCGCAAAATAGACTGCTACCAGAAACCACAGCAGAAGCTGGGTGCCAGGAACCGCATGCGCATGCTCCAGCCGTTTTTGTTTCTTTATCATCTGCTGGTTTTTCCACGCTGCTGCAACCGTCACAAAGCCGACACCGACTGCAACGGCATGCGGCAGATACCGGAATGTATCAAAAATATCCTGTTCAATCGTCGTCAGATAAAGAGGAATTGCCATCTGCATCACCTTCCATATTTTCTCGGCCGGTCTGAAACACCTGCCAGATAGTCGAGACTGCAGTCATACGTCTTCGCCAGCAGCATCAGCGAATCCAGCGGAATCTCACGAATGCCTTTTTCATACCGGTTGTAGGTGTCCGGGTGACTGAAAATCTTCCGCGCCGCCTGCGTCATCGAGTAACCGCGTTCCAGACGGAGCTCTTTCAGCCGGATCAGCATTTTCTCCCGCTCCGGCGTTTCTTCTATTTTTCTGTGCATAGAGTTCCTTCTTTTTATTCCGTCTCCGCCGCCGCTTTTTCTGCCTCCGGCACATAACCCGGATTGTCGTCGTATCCTTCCAGGAAATTGTGGCGGATGCCGTGCTGCTTGTAGCCGACCACGGTGTCAATGTTGACATTTTCGACACTGCGGAAAATATTGCTCTCCACGAACGGATTCACCTTTTTCAGGTTTTTGATCAGTTCCTTGATCTCCACGCGTTTCGAACGATTCTCCTCGTTATTGCAGGTCGTGCAGGTATCGGTAAACTTGCAGGCACACTGGATAAAATGCAGACCGTTATAATCTCTCCACGCCTTGATATCATCCTCGCGCACCAGATACAGCGGGCGGATCAGCTCCATGCCCTCGAAGTGGATGCTGTGAAGCTTCGGCATCATCGTCTGCACCTGCGCACCGTAGAGCATTCCCATGAGGATTGTCTCAATGACATCATCGTAATGATGGCCAAGTGCGATCTTGTTGCAGCCAAGCTGCTGTGCAAAATGGTACAGATGGCCGCGGCGCATTCTCGCGCAGAGGTAACACGGCGAATTTTCGACATGGTAAACCGAATCGAAAATATCGGTCTCGAAAATCGTGATCGGAATATGGAGGCTC
Organism: Blautia sp. AM47-4; assembly: GCF_003479865.1. Lineage (NCBI taxonomy): Bacteria > Bacillati > Bacillota > Clostridia > Lachnospirales > Lachnospiraceae > Blautia > Blautia sp. AM47-4. The sequence goes on along the minus strand of NZ_QUHY01000040.1, from coordinate 17,559 downwards.
TTTGCGTTATCCTCGATCACCTTGCGGTTCTCCGGGCTGTATCCCGGGTCCATGACAACGAATTTTACTTCGAAATCAAATTTATTGTGAAGCTTTAACTCCTGAAAGCATTTCGCCATCAACATCGAATCTTTTCCGCCGGAAATACAGACAGCGATTTTATCGCCCGGTTTTACCAGCTCGTATGTGTTGATCGCTTTCGTAAATTTGGACCAGATCGACTTTTTGAATTTTTTGCGGAGACTCTTCTCCACGTCTGCCGCCTTGTCCTGCTCCTCCGGCGCGCTCATCACATCCATCAGCCAGGCGATGTAACCGCCCTCCAGGCTCACAGCGTCCCAGCCCTTTTCCTGTAATTCTTCCGCCGCTGCGACACTGAACCGGCCGCGGCTGCAGCAGATAATCGTCTTTTTGCTCCGGTCAATCGCATCACTTGTCTCGATTTCTTCTGTCTTCATCACAAGCGCTCCCGGAATCGCGCCGTGGGAGATCTCTACCGCATCGCGGATATCGACGATCTGATAGCTTGACGGATCGAGCTCTTTTAGTTCTTTTATTGAAATACTGGTACTCATGTAATTTTTCCTTTTCTAATTAAAATGCCTTACTTTTCTTCATTCTTTCATTGTATCGTTTTTCTGTGACTGTCAAGAAAAACGGGGAGGCTCTGAACATTCGTTTCAAATCCTCCCCCACTTTTTTATTTTTTCCGGATATCCGCCATCGTCTTCAACAGAAGTTCTTTCTTCCAGAAGACCAGCCCTGCACTTGCGAGCAGAATCGCGTAACGCAGGATCCTGTACGGGAAAATCAGATTGCAGATGATGCTTGCTCCAATCAGAAAAACGGAGCACGCCAGAAGAAATCCTGGATTCATCAGATTTTCCTGGATTCCTTCGTTCACCAGAATCTGTTTGCTCACAATATAATGGCCGACCGAATACAGCATATAGCATGCCAGCGTCGTGTAACCGGCCGCAATATAGCCGAACAGGCGGATAAAAATAAAGTTCAGCACCACATTCGCTCCAGCCGCCGCCATGGATGCAGCCATCAGAAACTGTGTTTTTTCATAATAGAACTGCGGCATCGAGAGAATATTATAAATAAAGATAAAGAACACACTCGCTGCCACCGGCGGAATGACGTACACCGCCTCGCGGTACTTCGGCGATCCGAAAATCAGCACCATCTCCGGACTGATCAGCATCAGCGCCACGGCTATGCCGACCACTACAATACTAAGAAGCTGCAGCACCTTCCGCATCGAGCGGATGTCGCCCTTTTTGATCTTGCTGTACATCCACGGTGTCAATGCACTGTTCATACCGCTGATGAAAAGCTGCACCAGCATACCAATGCTGTACGCCAGCCCGTACAGCGCAACTTCCGTCTTTCCGACCATCTTGTCGATCATGATGCGGTCGCCCTGATTCAGGATAATACCGGACAGATAATGCGGCACAATCGGAATTCCGATCCGCAGTGCGTAGCCCCAGTATTCCTTCGAAAAGAACTCTTTTCCTTTGCAAAACTGGAACACAATAATCGGCACACAGATGCAGACCTGCACCCCGACGATACCTAAGATCCGCATCATGGCCGTACCGCCGTTGATACGGATCAGCACCAGGCTCGCGATCGGGTTCATCAGCGCCTGCAGAATCGTCACGCAGACCAGAATCCGGTACCGATACTCAAACCGCTGCCGCCCCGACCAGTAAGAAAGCGCCGGACTCAGCAGCGCTTCCAGAAACATCAGCAGAATCATGGATTTCGGCAGATTTAAAATCTTCTCCCAGAAACCCGATGTAAAACAATACAATGCAAAAACCGCACCCGTAATCACAAGCGTCAGTCCCTGCATTGCAGATGTATATTCATCCCGCTGCTTCTCGTACTTTGCCATCGCATTGTCATAAACACCATTAAATAAATACAGCGATGTCATAATCGTCAAAATCTGCAGCCAGGACAGATAAACCGTATAGGTTCCGTACTCCTCGGTGCTCATCAGACGCGTGAAAATCGGAACTGTGATGAACGAAATGCCTTTCTGTAAAAAACTGCAGATCGTAAACCAAAGCGCCGCCTTCGCCTGGACGGAGAGAGAACGGTATTTTGAGGTAATGTTCATGTAAAATAGAACTCCTTGCTGTTGGTTATTTGCGTGTTTTATGTTAACACAAAATGGGGGGGACTGCAAGAGGAACATCCATTAAAATCCCCCATGGTTGAACGCTTCCATTCACATGGGGGATTCTCACTGCTTTATGTGTTTCGATTCCCAAATGTCATAGGTATCCCTTCTTATTTTTAAATCTTTAATGGATACCCATTCATTTCCAGCCAGCATCGCTTCTTTCACACGATTCTCCAGAACCGTATACAATTCATACTCCGTTCCGCTGAACTCATCGCCTTCATCGACCCCGTATGTATCAATCCCGGACTCATCCTGCTGTGGTTCCATGGGTTTAATATCGCCCGTCGGCAATGTAACATCCTCATTTTCGTCCGCAAACGCCTTTTGCGGCATCACAAAAATGGATGCCGCAAGCAGAAACAAAAATGCTGTCAGTTTAACGATTCTCTTTTTTCTCCTCTCCATGCGCTTTTCCTCCCTGCAATTCTTCTAAATACAGTTTTGCATCTTTTAAGAAGCTGACCGCAATCATCACGATCACAATGCCGATCGGAAATGCCGCTACGATACTGACAGACTGCAGACTGTTCATGGAACTCTCTGCAAAAAGAAGTGCAATCGGAAGCAGGATCAGCAGGATACACCACATCAGCTGAATTCCTTTTGCCGGCTCTTCGCCGTCTTCCAGTTTCCGGTAGCTGTAGCACGATGCCGTCAATGCGATCGAGTCGAACGATGTCGCATAAAATGCAACCATCGTAACTAATACAACAACCATAATCAGCGGTGCACACGGCATGGTTTTGATCATCGACACGATCAGATGATATAAATCTCCACTTTCATTATACTGCGAAATGAAATCAATTGCACCTGAAATCTGCTTTCCCATCGAATAATTTCCAAGAATAATAAAGCTGACAAGCGTGGAACCCACACCAAAACCGTATCCGCCGAGAATCGTCTGGCGCACTGTTCTTCCGCGGGAAATGCTGCCAATGAAGAACGGTGCTGCCACACACCATACCATCCAGTATGCCCAGTAATAAATGGTCCAGTTCTGTGGGAAGTTTGTCGTACGCATCGGGTCCGTATACGTTGATAAGCCGATAAAGTTCTGAATCATTTTTCCAAGAGAAGAAAATCCAGTTTCAATAATATACCGCGTCTCTCCCCCAAACAGCAGGACGAAGGCAAGGAGTCCGAAAAACAGATAAATGCACACCTTGGCCAGAATGCTGATTCCTTTGAATCCATGCAGAAGAGAATAGGTATAAACACAGCAGGTGATCAGAAGAATGATAATATTAATCACAGTTCTGCTGACTTCCATATGGAACAGCTCGCCGATGATTTCCGCCATCAGAGGAGTTGCCACACTAAAAGTGGTAGCAGTTCCGGCCAGCAATGCAAAGACAGCCAGAAGGTCAATCAGACGGCCGCCAATTCCATCTGTCTGTTTTCCCAGAATCGGACGGCACGCCTCGCTGTATTTCTGACGGTTTCGTTTTCTTACATGAAGCATAAAGCCAAACGCAACAGCCAGTACCAGATAGAATCCCCACGGGATAAAGCTCCAGTGAAACAGTGGAAATACGCCTGCCCAGTCCTGAATGCTGCCAAGTTCTGCGATGTGAGGATCTGTTGCGTACAAAATCCACTCAGAGAACGAATAAAACAGAATATCTGCTGCCAGACCACAGGTAAACATCATGCATCCCCATGCAAAAAAGGAATATTTTGGCTTCTCATCCGGCTTTCCAAGCACAATATTTCCGTATTTGGAGCCTGCCAGAAACAGAGACAGAAAGAAAATGCCAAGTCCGATGACCAGGTAATACGTTCCAAAGGTGTCTCCAAACAGAAATCGAATCTGGCCAAGTACCTGATTCGACTGCTCCGGTGCAAAGAAAAATACGATACATAGAGCAACGATCAGCGCCAGAGGCACCAGCGTAATCATCCAGTCGATTTCTTTTTTCTTCTGTTGGTTCTTACTGTTCATTTTCTTCCCTTTCTGCGTAATCCGCATACGATGCATCGAGTGCAACAAGCTCGCTGAAATTGTCTACTTCTATGATATCCTCTGCCTTCATTGGCCGGATGCCAAGCTGATACTCTTTCGGGTAGCAGAACATTGCCACATCGTCCCAGTAAATCTGACGGTTTTTCTTTACTTCAAACTCCTGCTCCAGATGGCCTTTTAACCGCTTTCCATCTTCTGCTGTCCATCGGGAAATGCTGTAGAGCTGCCAGCCGCCCTTTCCGCCGGTTCTGCTGCAGCCTGTCACAATGCCGTTTTCCACGGTCTGCAGCCACTCGTCGGTCTCATCATCCGTCCACACGCTGTTGTAACCGGATCGCTCAAACTCCGGTGCCAGAATTTCCGGATGATAGATGATCTGGTCACCGTCAAGAATAAACGCATTTTCCAGATGTTCCCGCGCCACATACAGCGATGCGATGTTGTTGCAGGTATCGTACCACGGATTGTCGATCAGCTTCAGACCCGGGTACTCCTCTTCCAGTGTCTGGAACTGTTCCTTGAGGTAACCGACTACCACGTAAATTTCTGTGATTCCGTTTTTGTGCAGTCCATTGATGACGGTATCAATCATCCGCACACCGTTTACCCGGACCAGCGGTTTTGGTGTTTTTAACGTTACCGGCTTCATCCGGTTTCCGAGGCCTGCCGCCATAATAATGGCGCGCTCTACTTTGTACATATTTCTTTTCCTTCCTCTCCCAGTTCCTGCTGGACAATTTTGTAATAATCTTTTGCGTAACGGTACTGCCGCAGGGAATATTCTCCGAATTCCACGCCTAATTTCCGTTTATATTCGCACCAGTTGCTCCAGAGCAGACCGCAGACTGCGATGTAGCAGTAGATTTTTATGCGTGTTCTGTCGTCACAGTTTCCTTCAAAATAAAGATCAATCAGATGGTCCACCTGCTCTTTTTTGTAAAGAGAATAGATACAGAACATCGCAATATCCACATGCGGATCCTGCATTCCGGCGTATTCCCAGTCGATCAGGCGGATCTCCTCTTTTCCGTTTTCTTCCACAAACAGAAAATTGTCCGGCACAGCATCAATGTGAGTGAGCACCCACTCTCCGGCATTTGCTTCGATGTAATCCTTTAACTGAAGCACATGCGCTTTCGTCTTTTCGTAATCTTTATATGCTGACGGAGTTCCTTCCCAGAGGCTTTCATAGTATTCCATCTGTCCGAACAGGTCGAAGGAATGGTCTACTCTTAATTTCTGCCCGTGAAACTCCCGCAGTTTCTTCATGCATTTCTGAAGATCTTCCTCATTTTCTGCATCGCAGACCCGCGCACCTTCGAGATATTCTGTGATTTTGTAGCCGTTCTCCGGGTTAATATAGGCAATCTCATCACAGATCCTGCGGCCGGCGATCGTCTGATATACAGCGGCTTCCTGCCTGCGGTTGATCAACTGATCGGTTCCCTCTCCCGGAATTCGCATAATGTATTTTTTATCTTTACAGGAGAATAAAAAGGATCGGTTTGTCATTCCTTTTTTCAGAACTGTAATGTTTGTCACTTCGTTCTGCTGTGCTCCAAGTGCTTCACAGATTACCTGAATCGCATCCGTCTGCAGCTGGCTGGAATCGCTGTCAATCTCACGCAGCTGCTCATAGGTATTGATTTCTACGGCATCGGCAGCATGTACAACACGGGCCGTCACAATCATTCTGTCTTTCCGGTATAAGGTTTCCTCCCAGAACGCTCCGTCGTATCGGGAATCTCTTCCCAGTTCTTCCAGACGCTCCCGCACGATCTCCGCTTCTGTTTCCAGCAGATAACAGATGCCGATCATCGCGTTTCCGCCTGCCTGTTCTTTCTGTACGACCAGCTCCTGCTTCCGGTTTACGCGGACGGTACTGTCATCATCCACCAGATCGCTGACCATGTACCAGGAATATAATTCGTTTCTGCTGTATGGATTCTTTTCACACCAGATATCACAGGGAATGATGTAGCTGTTTGATAAATGGCTGCCGCCGTTTTCAGGGAATGCAGATTGTTTTTCGACACATAGTCCGGAGCGACGATCAATTCTACGCCGTATTCATCGATCAGATATTCATACTGCTCTTTCATAAATCCGACAACGACGTAAATCTCTGTAATGCCGACTTCATGAAGCTGACGGATTGTGCGCTCTATCAGCCGCTCTCCCTTGATTTCCAGAAGTCCTTTCGGTGTCTCTGTATTAATCGGAACCATCCGCATACCAAATCCGGCGGCAAGGATAATGGCGTTTTTCGGCGCTTTCTCTTTTGCCTCACGCAGTGTCTTTTCCGTCGGACGGATCTCTTCATCCAGGTAACCTTCTGAAATCAGTTCCTTGATCGAACGATTGACGATTCCAAGCGAATGGCCGGTCTGTGCGGCAAGGATACGCTGATTGATGAAGGGTTCTTTTATCAGGTTGTTCAATATATCTTGTTTTGAGTTGTTCATATACTTCCTTCTTTCATTTTTCATGAACTTTTGTTTTCGATTATACCATAACTTTATGACTTTTTCAATCCCCTGTGTGTTAGGATAGTTGTCAGTGAAAGATAATTACTTTTGTGGTAGTATATATGTGAACTTCCTATAAAATTAACTCTCATAAAATTCCTTTTAAAGTATGCTACAACTGGCTTAAAGCAAGAACATGTCGAAACGAGAGTTAATATTTCAGGAAGTTCACATAAAAAGGTCCAAATAATTAACATTATTTGGACTACCTGTCAAAGGAAGCCTTTTTCCTTTTCGCCGTCATCAGGACTTCTTTGCGCTTCCATTCATAAATTTTTCTTAAAATTTACCTTTATTTTACCACACTACTCCCAAAACTACAATATATCTCCATTTTTCATTTTTTTTACATAGAACCTTTCTGGCCTAATACAATCAGTACAGTTTTAAACAAAATCTTAATATCCAGCATAAAGGACCATTCTGAAATGTACTTCGTATCCAGTTTTACAACCTCTTCAAAATCTGTAATCTCGCTTCGTCCGCTTACCTGCCACATACCAGTCAGTCCCGGCTTGATTGCCAGTCTTGCTCTGTGATGGAGCTCATATTTCTCCCACTCATCCACTGTCGGCGGACGGGTTCCTACAAGGCTCATGTCGCCTTTTAACACATTGAAGAACTGCGGGAATTCATCCAGCGAGGTTTTGCGGATAAAGTTTCCGATTCCTTTGCCTGGTCCTTTTTCGCTTCCGATGACACGCGGGTCATTCTCCATTTTGAACATCAGACCATCGCTGACGCGGTTCTGTTTCATCAGTTCTTTTTTCCGCTCTTCCGCATCCATGTACATGCTACGGAACTTGTAAATTTTGAATTTTCTTCCGTTCTTTCCGACACGGTACTGTGAGAAGAAGATCGGGCCCGGAGACTTGATATAAATCGCAGGGGCAACGAACAGGAAGATGATTCCGGTCAGAATACATCCGGCAAGACCGCCGCAGATGTCCATGATTCGTTTCAGCACAAGCTGTCCTGCGCTTGCCATATTGATGCAGGTGGTGACCACGGTATAGTTGCCCATGCGCTCTACAGTCTGATTTTTTCCCTGCATTTCGTTCACGTCCGCAATTTTTACGTGGATCGTAATGCCCATCTCGGCGAATGCGTCGAATACTTTCTGCGGGATTTCTCTGCCTTCCGGCAGAACGATCAGCACTTCGTCGAACCACTCACGGCAGACATACTCAGCTGCATCTGCAAGGTTCGATACCACCGGTACGCCGTGGATTTTGTGTCCGGTTCTGTCCTGGTCTACGAGAACAACGCCAGTCGGACGAACGCCGATGTAATCGAAATCCAGCATGCTCTTTACAACGGACTGTGACTGTTTTTCGGTCGTGATGATCAGAAGCGAACGGCCGCTGTGTTCCCCGCTGCTGCGTTTCTTTACCACAGCCTTCCATCCGATGCGCATCAGATAGGAAAGCATTCCGTACAGAGCACCGGTCAGCATAATGGTTGCTCTGGAGAACTGATCTCCCTCCTGAATCAGGAACAGGTAGAATACACCAAGAACGATGATGTATACCATATTTTTTACAGTCATTCCGATTTCCACGAGGTATCCGCGCTTCATGACGTTTTTGAAGGAATCGTCAAAAAACATGATCATCAGCTGGATCAGAGCGAATACGATAGCCTCATTTCGGTAAATTGGGCTTCCATATGGCTTAAAACTGTGATGTCTTAAGAAATAACCCATGACGAAAGCCAGCTGAAGACAGATAATATCAAGAACCATAAAATCCAGATGCTTCAGCCATCCTGTGGATGATTTTTTGTACATACCTTTCTCCCCTGTCGTATTTTTTTCGCCGTACTCGTAACATTCTCTTGTTTCGCATAGTTTTTCTAGCTTTTATATTACCATTTTCACTAAAACCTTCTCATTTTTTCTGGTACTATGCATTTGCAATATCTTCTGTGACGAATACAGAACCATTTTTTTCTTTATTCCAAATATTCTATCCCATTTCTACTTATTTGTAAAGGTGTGGACACACTTTTGGACATAATTATTTCACATTTTTGCAAATTATTACATTTTATATTATTTCATCACATCCAGAATCTGTAATGTTTTCATCTTCTTTTCGACATAGCGATGGAGATATGCACGCAGCAATCGTTCCAGTTCGTCCAGGATCTCTTCATTTACGGTAAAACCATACAGCTTCGCGAGCGGTGCCGCAATGATATAGCGGCATGCCAGCACGGTGCCCGGCTGCAGCGGCCATGGATCTCTGATGGTTTTTCCACAGTTTGGGCAGTAGATGGCGCTGTCGCGCAGGGAGAAAACGGTCAGATTCTCTTTCGTGCCGCACTCCATGCAGGAGAACATCTGCGGTGCTTCTCCGCTGATTGTGATCGTCCGCAGTTCGAAGATGCACCGGATCAGGCGGAGGTCCTGTTTTCCGCTGCGGATGGCGTTCATCGTCACGTACAGAAGGTTCAGCATCTGGGTTTCATCGTTTCCTTCCTGGCCGAAATATTCGGCCAGTTCCAGAAAATAAAAGCCGTAATAAACGCCGGGCTGCATCTGCGCCAGGTCGAGGAAGTATTCTTTAATGTTTGCGCCGGAGAGGGTGTAGCTGTCACGGCCCTCGTAAACCTGAAACTCGCCGAAGACGAACGGATTGGAGACGGCCATCAGCGGGCTTTTCATGCGGCGGGCGCCGCGCGCGAAGGCGGTGATTTTGCCGAGCTCCCGGGTCAGGATCACGACGCGCTTGTCATACTCTCCGACCGGGGAGGCGGATAATACCATTCCGCTTACATTGATTGGTTCTCGCATGTTTCTTCCTTATTATAATGCAATATTATAAATCGAGTTTCTTTTTATCATATCCGAAGTTCTTCACGAGGAAATCGCTGTCGCGCCAGTCTTTTTTGACTTTGACCCAGAGCTTCAGGTTGACTTTCTGCTCCAGCATCTGCTCCAGCTCATACCGCGCGTTGCTTCCGATCTTCTTGAGCATCGCGCCCTGTTTTCCGATGATGATGCCCTTGTGGGAATCGCGCTCGCAGATGATGGTCGCATCAATATCAACGATTTTTCCGTTCGGGCGGTCTTTCATCTGGTCGATCACAACGGCGATGCCGTGCGGGATCTCTTCGTTTAAGGCGTACAGTGCTTTCTCGCGGATGATCTCAGCCACGATCTGGCGCATCGGCTGATCGGTGATGGTGTCCTCATCGTAGAACTGCGGGCCGTACGGCAGATATTTGAAGATGCTCGGAATGATGTCATCGGTGTTCTGATGGCGGAGTGCCGAGCACGGAATGATCTCGGCAAACTGGAACAGCTTGCGGTACGTATCGATGAATTCCAGGATTTTGTCTTTCTCCACGGTATCGGTCTTGTTGATAATGAGGATGACCGGCGCATTGACTTTCTCCAGGATCTCTGCGATATGGCGCTCTCCTGCTCCGATGAAGTTGCTCGGCTCTACCAGCCAGAGAATCACATCGACTTCTTTTAACGTTTTCTCGGCTACATCGACCATGTACTCGCCGAGCTTATTTTTCGCCTTGTGGATACCCGGTGTGTCGAGGAACACGATCTGTCCCTCGTCACACGTATAAACGGTCTGGATGCGGTTGCGGGTGGTCTGCGGTTTCTTGGATGTAATCGCAATCTTCTGTCCGATCAGGTGGTTCATCAGCGTGGATTTTCCCACGTTCGGACGGCCAATCAGGGCTACAAAGCCGGATTTATAATTTGCATTGTTTTCCATTGCTGTCTCTTCTCCTCATTTATAAGTTCTCTACGTTCTTAAACAGTTCTTTCTCTTTCTGAATGGCTGCTTCGCTTCCGACAACGCAGATGTTGTTCTGTTTTAAGGCTGCATCTACAAGGTCTGCCAGTGCATGAATGTCGTCCAGGGTTGCATCGAGGATCTGATCTCTCTCCTGCTGGAAGTCTGCTTCGGTGATGCCGTTGAACCATGCGCTCTCGGAGGTCTGGCCTTTTGCGGACGGGTTCATCGGGACGTCGAGTTCGCTGATCGTTCCGATGATGTATTTGGTCATCTGGCGCTCGTCTGCTTCGAAATTGCGCACGTAATCGCCGATACCGCGGTATACTTCAAGGGTTCTTCCGACGTTCGGGTCACGGTAGGAAGAAATGCACGCGTTTCCGCCTCTTCCGAAAGCTCCGCCGCAGCCGTAAGCGCCGCCTTTGACACGGATGTTGATCCACAGATAGTCATAGCTCAGCATGACACGCAGGATGCGCAGGGCTCCTGTGTAGTCGTAGCCTTCGCGCTCGAAGTTTCCACAGAGTGCCACGTACTGTACCTGGCCGGAGGTCTGGAAGGCTTCGTTTTTCTGTTCAAAGTCATACACAATGCTGCCCGGCTCCACTTCGTCGGTGTACAGATTCTCTTTGAATGCTGCGATTTTTTCTTCCAGCGGTGCGTAGCCTGTCTCGTCTGCGGTATAGGAGACGGTCAGATTCTCTTTGCGGAAGATGTATTTCATCAGGGTCTGCAGATTTTTAATCAGTTCTGCTTTTTTCTCATCGAAGTTCTCGTCCAGATCTTTTAAGAGCTGGTAGAAGCCGATGCCTGCGATGCGGTCCTGGAAATTGCTCATCGGGGAGTAATAGGAAGCTGCACGCATCACAGCCGTTGCATTTCCGGCGGAAGACAGGCGGTTCTGCAGGCCGGATTTCATGCTGGAGATGATCTCGTGAAGACGTTTCTCGTCATCCAGGCGGGAGGTGTTCAGGATTTCCTCAATCATTTTCATGACGAAATCCAGTTTGTCGTACAGGAATTTCGCGCGGATGCCGAACATTCTGCGGCAGTCGTCATCATTTTCCGGAATGCGGAATACCTGCAGTCCACAGTTGATGCCGCCGGTCTGTGCATTGATCTCGTTGAACAGTTCGCCGTAGGTGTAGTGTTCGGTGTCCACATAGCCGAGAACGGATTTTAATACGCCCATGTACGGGATCAGATCGTTCGGCACATTTTTCGTATCAAACAACAAGCTTAAGTAACCGATGCCGTTCGTGAATACGTTGTGATGAAGCACTGTCGTTCCATCGACTTCATGCTCGTCATTGTAAAGTTTGATAGACTCACGTTTGATATCGCTTCGTTTCAGGAGCGGAATCGTCTCGAGTACTTCCTCGCTCTCCTCTTCTTCCTGATATGCTGCCAGCTCTTTGGTGTCAGCAATGATTTTCTCGATCTCTTCTTTTGACAGGCTCTCTTTGTATTTCTGCAGTTTTTCTGCGGTCTTTGCATCATTTTCTGCGGCAAGACCGGTCTTTGGAATGAGGGTCACGATGGAGGCATGGGTGTTGTCCAGCAGATACGTCTGGATCAGGTTTTCGAAATAGCCTTCTTTTGCCAGTTTTTTCAGCTCATCGTAGATCGCAAGCTGCTGCAGGTAGGCGAACGGTTTGTTCTCGTCGTACAGCCAGCTGTCGAAGACGTCGATGCCGTACATCAGGCCCTTTGGGAAGCTGGAGAAGTCCGCCTCACGGAAACGGAATTCGAAATAGTTGATGCCTGCCTCGATGGCTTTCTGATCCATGCCGTTTTTCACGATATCCTCGAGGGTGCCGCGGATGATGGACAGGAATTTTTCTTTCTCATTTTCATCAGCGTTCTTGGCTACGATGGAGAAGAATGGCTGCAGGATGCCGTCCTCGTAGGAACCGTAAACATCTTTTCCGATGTGTGCGTCAAGGAGTGCCTGTTTGACCGGGGCTCCCGGTGCGTCAAGGAGTGCATACTCCAGAACAGAAAATGCCACGTTTAATTTTACATCCAGACCGCTGCCAATGACCATGTTGTAGGACAGGTACGCATTGTTTTCAAGCGGATCGCCGTCGAGCACCGGGTACTCGTGTACAATGTCGAGGGTCTCTGCAAATGGTTTCTGATACGGGATTTCGGATTTTACTTCTTTTGCATCAAAATGGGACAGGTATTTTTCATCCATCCATACCAGTTTTTCTTCCATATCCATGTTTCCGTACAGGTAGATATAGCTGTTGGACGGATGGTAATAGGTCTGATGGAATTTCAGGAAGTTTTCGTAGGTCAGGTTCGGGATGCAGGACGGATCTCCGCCGGATTCTACGCCGTACGGAGTGTCCGGGAACAGGGTGTTGAATGTTTCACGCTCCAGGACATCGTCTGCGGAGGAGAAGGCTCCTTTCATCTCGTTGTATACAACACCGTTGTAGGTCAGCGGGCCGTCTTTGCTTTCCAGATGATAGCTCCAGCCTTCCTGACGGAAGATTTCGTCGTGTTTGTAAATGTTCGGGTAGAATACGGCGTCCATGTAGACATGCATCAGGTTCTGGAAGTCGGCATCGTTGGTGCTGGCTACCGGGTACATGGTTTTATCCGGGTAGGTCATAGCATTTAAGAAGGTGTTCAGGGATCCTTTGACGAGTCTACGAAGGGATCCTTTAACGGGAATTCGCGGGAGCCGCAGAGGACGCTGTGCTCGAGGATGTGGGCTACGCCGGTGCTGTCGGCCGGCGGGGTACGGAACGCGATGTTGAATACTTTGTTGTCATCCTCCGTCTCGAGAAGCAGCACGCGGGCTCCGCTTTTGTTGTGGCGAAGGAGGTAGCCATGTGCGTGGATATCATCAATCTGCTGTTCCTGCAGCAGGGTATAGGCTTTGCAATGTTCTGCGTTCATTTTTGTATATCCTTTCTTGTTTTTCTTTATTATTTCCGGTTTTATGCAGTCAAAAACGGACCGCAGTGCCCGTTTACTGGGATTTTCTGCGGCCCTGTCGGTTTTTATTCTTCGTGGTCTGTTTCTGCGTCGGTAGTTTCCGCCTCATCCACATGATCTTTTACTTCGTCATTTGCAGCATTGTTCTGCGCATTTCTCTGCGCCTGAGCTGCGGCAGCCTGTGCCATCATCGCCTCGAGATTCGGGCGGACACTCTGCGCCTGGGCTCCCATGATTCTCTGGAGCTGTTCTCTGGTCAACAGAAGGTTGAAGCCGGACGGGTTGATGACGAAGCCTTTGGCCTGTTTCATCAGGTACGGCAGAAGGTGCTGGAACGGGATGGCTGCCAGACGGAGTTTTGCCTGCGGATCCGGACGGAATTTCTGGAATTCACCAATATCGGAAAACAGCGGCTGGAAGATGTCTTCGTTCTGGTTTTTGATGTACGGGATGCGCACGTCTGGTCCCGGGTTGGCCGGATCGAATTCGCCCTGTACCTGGGAGATGTCGATGGCAAGGATGAATTTGCTTCGCATCAGGTTGACAAGCATTTCTTCTTCGAGTTCACGCAGGTGCTGCATGCGTTCGGCATCGTCTCTTTTCTGATTTGGTTTGCGGAGCTCCTGCAGGAAATAGACTACAGTGAGCTGTACGCCAGGGTTGAGGACCGGAAGATGCTGTTTGTTCATTTTTTCCATGTCCGGTTTCGGGAAGATCTGCTCCAGCTCGATGCGGCGGGTCTGACCGCCTTCGTGGAAGATGACCATGTTGACACCTTCTGCGTAGAGGCCCATATAGAAGTTCGGCATCTGCTTGCGCAGTACTTTTACGGTAAGCAGCGGGGTGTTCTTCTCTACATAGGATTTTGCAAATTCTTTAGCTGCTTCTTCTTCGGTAAACATGTATACCTGATCATCAAAGGTTTCCGGATCGCACTCTACGTATGGGAGTTTCGTGATCTGGGAAAATGTGACATAGATGATTTCCATGCTCTGAAATTTCTTCATTGTGAAGCTGTTGTCTACTGTCATTTGTGGTTGAGTCCTTTCTTCGCTCTTAGAGGATATGGTATCCCCAAAATATCTATGTGACATTATATCATACTTTTGGTGGGTTGCCAAAGGTTTTCTTTGGGGGTAACGGACCGCGCAGACCAAAGCTGTCGAAACGGGGCCTGACTTTGCATGACGGCGGGAGAGGGCTTTTTGTAGTCTGTAATTGGGGCGTGCAGACTACGGAAATGTTTTTTAACACATTCTAGTTAATCGCTTTGGCATTGGGGTAGATTTTTTCCATTCGGGCGTCCGGGAAATGGGCATCTATGGTCTGCTCGATGGCATTAGCTGCGGGCTTTTGGTGGGCGCGTTCGTCGTATCGGGCGAGAGCAAGGGTAGATACGAGCATGTTGGCCACCATGAACACGATCAGGATCCAAGTGATGATTCTCCGAATTTCATCGGGATTTTTTCAATCCAGCGCGAAATGACAGGATAGAATTTTTTGAGCCAGACGACGGCGGCTATTCCCCAGAAGAAACAGTACAGGAGGTTGATACGGCCTCCGAGGTTGAAGGGAATGTCGCTGTAGTCCCAGAAGACTTTTCCGAATACGATTTCGGTGAACACACTGCAGATGTATTCGTAGGCTCCGCCGAGGAAGGTACCAAAGGCAAACAGGAATCCATCGGAGCGGTCGCGGTAGTTGTAGAGGAACCAGGTAGCGAGGGCGATGGCCAGGCCCCAGACGATGCTGAACGGGCCCCAGACAAGGCTGCTGCGGCTCATCCAGACACCGGCGGTGATGCGGCAGAATATGGCTTCTGTAATATCGCCCAAAAATGCGCCGATGATGAAGAGAAGAACGATTTTGTAAAAGCTGCATCCTTCGGCAAATACGCCGGTTTCTGTTTTCTCTTTTTTCTCCGGAACTGGCTGTACGGCCGGATAGGCACGTTCCACACGACGCTCCAGATAGCGGTAAACACGGACAGAAAGGCGTCTGGTGAAGGCGTCGATCTGATCGTTCATAGCGCTGATCCGCGGCATTTTTTTCGTGATGTGGTGCAGAACAGCATAGGAACCGACGGCATCTACTACCAATATACCAAAGAGAATCCAGGATGTGATATGCAGGAAACCGGCCGGAATTAAATGAAGAACTGTAAAGCAGAGGCGATTGCCGATTTTCATGGCAAGCAGTCCTAAAATTCCCCAGAGTACAGAATACTGGAGGCAGATATAGCCGTCCATGTTCCATTTTTTATTGGAATAGTCCCACCATTTGCCATGGCCAATGCGTTCCAGTGCGTGACCGGCCAGCCACTCGACTGCGGTAGCGATAATCATACAGCCAAGGAACAAAAAGACGGGGCTTGACTGCAGTTCATACAGATAACGTGTCATAAAGACAGCTGTGATTCCATAGATGGCGCAGAGCGGACCATTTAAGAATCCTCTGTTTACCATATGTTTTTTCCGGATCGCGGCCACAGAAGTTTCCAGAAGCCATCCAAGGAAGGCGTAAAAGAAAAACAGGCCGAGATAGTCATAAATTGTATAGTTCATGTTCTTCTCTCTATTCTTTCATTATTTTTGCTATTTTAAGGATTTTATTTTCCACTGAATCCCTTGTATACTCTCCAGTATTTTGTTTTTATTTTTATCCTGCAAATAAGATGGATTTAATTTTGCTTTTTTATACTGCAAATATGTTCCTTCTGTTTTCTGAATCAGCAATTTTGTAAAATATTGTTCCCAGCTAAAAAACTCTGTGCTGTCGATATAATCTTCTGGATTTTCCAGAATTTTACGAACCTCTTTGTCCTGTAAAAGATCTGAATTTAAAATCAGCCATTCAAAAGACTCCGGTAAATATAAATGTACGTTCTGTTTTTCCTCTATTTTATTGCTGAGAAGATTCATTTCTGCTCCAATTGCAGCACCGTCCGCAATAATACAGGTTTCTTCTGTTCCTGCCTTGCCGATCATTTCCGGTATTTTTGTTTTTCCACCAGCGCTTTCACATGTAATATTCCTTTCTGCACATACATTTTCAAAAAATTGATACCCAGAATTGGAATCTTCCGTAATTATTTTTTGTACTCTAACAGGAAGCCGTGCTGTTTTGGGATAGATCTGATACATTTTCTGATATATTTTTCTGGTATCTCTGTATTTTCCGGAAACATGCAATCCATAAATCTCTTCTACACTATACGGCAAATTATATAAGTTTTCTCTCGTAATCAATACAAAATAGTTTTCTGAACCCCGTATGGCAGAAGCAAATTCTTCTGTTTTTATAAAATAATTCTCCTCGTCTATGAAAAAGATGCTTTCCCGGCTGTTTTCCAAAATAATTTTCCAATTAACACCTTCCAGCACTCTGCACGGTACTTCACAGGAAACGTTGATTCCGCTGGACTCCCCTAAATTTTCTGCCTGCCGGATCATATTTACCAGTGTTGTTTTTCCTGATGCACTATCCCCCTGGATGATTGTAATATTACGCTTTATCACAAATTCATAATGAACTCTGTTATTTTGAATAATAACTCTTTTCTTTCCCTTCATACATCCACCTATACATAAGCCTCGGCAACATCTACAAATTCGGACATATTCCGCACAATAGTCCCTGTATTTAAAATCAGGATTTCAAAAGGATCTTTGCCAAACCGCATCACATGACGCAGATTAATCGTCAGATCCTTTTGCTCTCCTAATTTTAAAATCCATTTTGCACAATTATCTCCACATACGGAGGCATTAAAGATCTTTCCGTCTGTATCGTATGCCATCAGCAGCAACGTTTTGATTCCTCCGGATAAATCTTTCGGTGGAATCGGACCAAGCACCGGGCTGTCAATCAGATGCGCACTGATTACCTCCGAGCGATCCACATCGCGGATCATTTCTTTTGCCAGTGGCGTGGTCAGCCATTCATCTTCATAACAATTATCAAAATAGGTTGGCGGATGATAGATTGCACCTTTCATTTCTCCAAGATATATTTTCAACATAATAAAATTCCTCTCGCTAACGCTCATTATATCGTGATACGCACATTATACCATATCTCAAAGCCTTCTTGCTCAAAAATGTATCGTTTTGTCAACATTTTCCGGGGATAAAAAATGTTGACAAA